>CAMHDJ010000019.1 GCA_946183915.1 uncultured Bacteroidales bacterium
TCCCCCTCATCCCCTCCTTCAACACCGAGGCCGACACCGACCGCACCGCCGACCGCCTCGCCGCCCTCGGCGTCACCCGCCTCGACCGCTTCACCTACCGCGTACAATAAATTCAGCATAACCGCGTTATTATCATCGCTATGACACATGGAAAGAACATCTGCAACCAGCTAAAAGAGGTCCGCAAGCGCATTGCGGAGGAGAATGATATACCTCTGGAGATAGAGGAGTGCTCGTACAAGGGCGAGTGCCGCGGCACCTGTCCGCGATGCGAGGCGGAGGTGCGGTATCTGGAGAACGCCCTGGCCGACCGCCTGCGGCTGGGCAAGGTGGCCACCGTCGCCGGCCTCGCCCTGGGCCTCGCCGCCACCACGGCGCAGGCGCAGGTATCCGCCGATAGTACACTCACGCAACAAGCCGATAGCGCTGGCCATGAGAAAATAAGACACTTAGAATATACCCCATCCCTTTTATCATCTGATGCACCCGAGGCCATCCTCTCCACAAGACGTCTCCGCAGTGGGCGTCCGCTTGCGGGTGAAGTTATTGCAGAGATACAAGTAATCCTTGGCGGTACACCTGCCTGTTACAACGGCAGTGAGTTTGGCGACCACCCGCGTTTCTATGAAGAGAAGAAAGAGGATGAGGTGAAAGTCATCGTGCGGTAGTCTGTCGCCACGCAAACAATGTCCCGCGCACCGGTGCGGAGGGCATTGGAAGGCGTGAAAGTGCACCGCGCTCATGTGCGGGATGTTGAAACAGTCCATACAATACGCCTCGCTCATGAGTGAGGTCTGTTTTTTGCCGGAAAGTGCTCCCCGCTCATGAGCGAAGTCGATTTTCGGCCGGAAAGTGGCTCCCCGCACGTGAGCGCGGGCTGTTTTCAATGAAAAAGCGATGCCCGCTCATGAGCGCGATGATATTGCACAAAAACGACGAAAGCGCGCTCCGATGCAGGGCGCGCTTTCTGTGATTAATCTTGCCTGTGCGATGGCGTTAGGCGCCGAGTTCGAGGCGCTTGAAGCCGGTGCACTTGAGGTCCTTGTCGGCCTTGGCGATGAAGTCTTTGACCTTCACCTTGCTCTCCATGATGTACTCCTGCTCCATGAGGGTGTTCTCTTGGAAGAACTTGTTGAGGCGGCCGTTGGCAATCTGGTTGATCTGCTGCTCGCTGAGCTGGGCCATCTTTTCGGCGGCGACTTTCTCCTTGATTTCGCGGGCCTGGTTGACCTGCTCCTCGGTGATCCAGCCTTTGCCCATGTTGGAGGCCATGTGCTCCTCGCTGTCGACGTGGGCGGGGTTGATGCCGGCCTTCTTGAGGGCGGCGTCGACGGCCTTGCCGACAAGCTCTTCCTTGGTCTTCTCGACGGCCACGCGGAGCTCCTGGTCCTTGATCTCCTGGGGCACGCTCTCGGCGTCGAGGGCCACGGGACGCATGGCGACGACCTGCATGGCGATGTCGTGACCGACCTGGTCGTAACCGGCCTTGTTCAGTCCGACGATGGAGGCCATGCGGTTGCCCGGGTGGATGTAGGCGTAGACCTTCTCGGCCTCGATGGTCTCGAAGTGGGCCAACTCGATCTTCTCGCCGATCTTGGCGATCTGGTCGGTGATGGCGTCGCTGACCTTGGCACCGTTGAGGTCCATGTTCAGAACCTCGTCCTTGGTGGTGAGGTGCTGGGCCATGGCGGTGTCGAGGATGCTGGTGGTGAAGTCGACGAAGCCGGCGTTGGTGGCCACGAAGTCGGTCTCGCAGCTGACCATGATGATGGCGCCGTAGTTGCCCATGGTCTTGGCCAGGACGCAACCCTCGTTGGCGTCGCGGTCGGCGCGTTTGGCGGCCATCTTCTGGCCTTTCTGGCGCAGCAGCTCGATGGCTTTCTGCATGTCGCCGTCGGTCTCGACGAGGGCTTTCTTGCAGTCCATCATGCCGACGCCGGTGAGTTTGCGGAGCTCGTTAACCTGTGAAGCGGTAATTGCCATATTGTGTTCCTTTCTTGTTTTTGTTGTTAATGATTGTTTCTGTCGCCCCTATGGGGCTCGGCAAGCGGTTGGTTTGATAAACGGGGGTTTCGCTACGCTCCACCCCCGCCTATGCTCTGTCGCCCCTACGGGGCTTGTTGTCTTGCCAGATTGTTTATATCTTCCTTACTCAGCCTTCGGGGCTTCCTCGGCCTTGGGCTCCTCAGCCTTCTCGGCCTTGGGCTCACCGGTGCGGGGACGGCGGGCGCGGGTCTTGCGCTCGGCGGGGCGCTGCTCGTCGTTGTTCTCGACGGGGGCGGCCTCTTCCTCCTGCTGGGCGTCCTTGTCGAGGGCGCGCTCGTTCAAACCTTCCTGGATGGCCTCGCACATGTGCTTGAGGATGCAGGCAATCGACTTCGACGCATCATCGTTAGCGGGAATCGGGAAGTCGATGAGCTCGGGGTTGGTGTTGGTGTCCACGAGGGCGAAGGTGGGGATGTTCAAGCGGCGTGCCTCGGCGACGGCGATGTGCTCCTTGTTGATGTCGATGACAAACAGGGCGCTGGGCAGACGGGTGAGGTCGGCGATGGAGCCAAGGTTCTTGTCGAGCTTGGCACGCTCGCGCTGCACCTGGAGGCGCTCACGCTTGGAGATATTGTTGAAATCCTTGTCGTGCATCAGGGCGTCGAGGCTGTTCATCTTCTTGACAGCCTTGCGGATGGTGCTGAAGTTGGTCAGCATACCGCCCGGCCAGCGCTCGGTGACGAAGGGCATGTCCACGCTCTTGGCCATCTCGGCGACGACCTCTTTGGCCTGCTTCTTGGTGGCCACGAAGAGGACCTTCTTGCCGCTGCGGGCCATCTGCTTCAGGGCAGCCGCGGCCTCGTCGGCCTTGGCGATGGTCTTCTGCAGGTCGATGACGTGCACGCCGTTGTGCTCCTTGAAGATATAAGGAGCCATTTTGGGATTCCATTTACGCTTGAGGTGACCGAAGTGGCAACCAGCATCAAGCAATTCTTCGAATTTGAGTTCGTTCATTGTTTACTTTCCTTTTTGTTGTTTTACTTTTACCAACCGTCAGGCAGACCTCAGGGCTGTGTTTTCCGGCTGTCCTATGCTGCTCGGAGTGTCAACGCAGCGGTACATCCTGACGATTTGGATACTAAACTGTGTCCAGCTGTTATGATACCGATATTAACGCTTGCTGAACTGGAAGCGCTTGCGGGCTTTGGGCTGACCGGGTTTCTTACGCTCGACCATACGCGGGTCGCGCATCAGGAAGCCTTCCTTCTTGAGGGCGGGGCGATCCTCGATGTTGTTCTCGCAGAGGGCGCGGGCGATGGCCATACGCAGGGCCTGGGCCTGGCCGGTGATGCCGCCACCGTCGAGGTTGGCTTTGACATCCCACTTGCCTTCGGCGTTGGCCACGGCGAAAGCCTGGTTGACGATGTACTGCAGCGGACCGGTGGGGAAATACTCCTTGTAGTCGCGGCCGTTGACCTTGATTTCACCGTTGCCGGGGGTCATGTACACGCGGGCCACGGCGGTCTTTCTTCTACCAATGGTATTGATTACTTCTGCCATATTCTTCTAACTTAACGGACTTCGTTGATGTTGATTGCTTTGGGGTTCTGACCCTGATGGGGATGCTCGCTACCGGCATAGACGTAGAGGTTGCGGTAGAGCTGGGCGCCGAGGCGGGTCTTGGGGAGCATACCCTTGATGGCGTGCTCGAGGATGCGCTCGGGGTGAGCGGCGCGCACCTTGGCAGGGGTGGTCTCACGCTGGCCGCCGGGATAGCCGGTGTAGCGCTGGTAGATCTTGTCGGTCTCTTTCTTGCCGCTGAAGACACACTTCTCGGCATTGATGATGATGACGTTGTCGCCGCAGTCGACGTGCGGAGTGTAGCAAGGTTTGGTCTTGCCGCGCAGGATGTTGGCCACACGGGTAGCCAGACGGCCTACGGTCTGTCCTTCGGCATCAACCAGCACCCATTCCTTCTGGACGGTCTGCTTGTTGGCTGATACGGTTTTGTAACTTAACGTACTCATTTTTTTATTTTACTAACGATGATATTTTTCCTTTTCTTTGTTGTTTTCTCCTCCGATTGAACCACATTTCGGCCGCCGACGGATAAGCTAACCTCATGCGTACCAACCTGAGAATGCGCATCTTGAACGGGTATACAAGACACTACATCCCCATTTTTGGAGAGTGCAAAGTTACGAACATTTTTTCAACTGGCAAAATATTTTTTCACACTCGACCCTTAAAAAGTTTTAATCCGCATTCGACCGTCCCCCCGTTTCCGACCCTTTTTCCTCCCTTTTTCGATGCTTCCGGCAGGCAAATATGCCTAGTTGATGCCTAGTTGATGCCTGGATGATGCCTAGGGGATGCAGAGATGATGCAGAGGGGGTGCAGAGGGGATGCAGAGGGGGTGGGGCGAATGTCAGACCTTGACGTCGGGCAGGTGCAGGTCGGTGTCGTGGCAGTGGCAGTCGCGCCGGCCGCTCATCGGGCAGCGGTCGCAGCCGGCACAGCCGCACTGCCCCCGGCCACGCAGGGTGCGCACCAGCCACCTCACCGCCAGAACGACGGTGAGGAGCAGTACGACGGCGACGATAACTTTCTGTGTCATAGCAGTAAGGATCCTATTTGGAAGAACAGCGTGCTGACGATCCAGGCCAGGCTGATGGTGTAGACCACCGTGAAGAGGGCCCACTTCCAGTGGCCGCTCTCGTTCTTGATGGCCACCACGGTGCTGATGCAGGGCATGTAGAGCAGGATGAAGAGCAGCATGGAGGCGGCCGAGAGGGGCGTCATGTTGTCGTGGATGAGCTGCGAGATGCGGAGCTCGTTGTCCTCGCTCTCGAAGTCGGCCTCGAGCAGTTCGGCCTCTTCGTTGCTGGTGGCGTAGACGACGGCCATGGTGCTGGCCACCACCTCCTTGGCGCCCACGCCGGCCAGGAGCGAGACGCTCTGGCGCCAGTCGAAGCCGCAGGGGCGCATGGCGGGCTCGATGGCCTTGCCGATCTGGGCCATGTAGCTGTTCTCAGCCTGGGCAATGCGGTCGTCGTTCTGCGGGTAGTAGCTCAGCGCCCAGACGATGATGGAGGCGCCGAGGATGATGGTACCCATCTTCTTGAGGTATTCCTTGCCCTTCTCCCAGGTGTGGCGCAGCACCGCCTTGGCGGTGGGCATGCGGTAGGGAGGCAGCTCCATGACGAAGGGGAGGCTTTCGCCCTTGACGAAGAAGCGGCTGAAGAGCTTGGCCATCAGCACCGCCATCACCATGCCCAAGAGGTAGAGCCCCGTGAGGATGACGGCGGCGTGGTGGGAGAAGAAGGCGCTGACCAGGATGACGTAGACCGGTATGCGGGCCGAGCAGCTCATCATGGGGATGACCAGCATGGTGAGCAGGCGGCTCTTGCGGTCCTCGATGGTGCGGGTGGCCATGATGGCCGGCACGTTGCAGCCAAAGCCCATGATCATGGGAATGAAGCTCTTGCCGTGCAAGCCCATCTTGTGCATCAGTTTGTCCATGATGAAGGCGGCACGGGCCATGTAGCCGCTGTCCTCCATGAACGATATAAATAGGTACAATATTAATATATTGGGCAGGAAGACGATGACCGAGCCGACGCCGGCGATGACGCCGTCGGCCAGCAGCGAACGCAGGGGGCCGGGGCTCATGTGGTCGCGCACCAGGTCGCCCAGCCAGCCGAAGAGGGCGTCGATCCAGTCCATCGGGTACTGTCCGATGGCGAAGGTGCACCAGAAGGTGATGAACATAAAGATGAGGAACACCGGATAGCCCAGCCAGCGGTGGGTGACGACGGCGTCGAGCTTGTCGGTCAACCGGTGCAGGGTGCTTTTCTTGTTGCGCTGGTAGCATTCGGCCAGGGCGCCGCGCACGAAGGCGTACTTGGCGTCGGTGATGGCGTTCTCGATGTCTACCTTGTTGCGCTCCAGGTACTCGACGGCTATCTGGTTGCGCATCTTGATCACACTGCCGTCGGTGTCGTGCTCGTCGGCATACTGCTCCAACTGGCGGTCGTTTTCGAGCAGCTTGATGGCCAGGAAGCGAGTGGAGAGCTCGTCCGAGAAACCGTGCTCGTAGAGCTCGGTGCGGAGGCGCTTGATGCAGGCCTCAAGCTCGGGGCCGTGGTTCACATGGATGTGGCGTGTCTTGCGGTCGCGCCCTTCGAAGACCTCGATGATCTTGTCGAACAGCGAGCCGATGCCCTTGCCGCTGCGACCCGTGGTGGGCACGATGGGCATGCCAAACAGGGTGGAGAGCTGGTCGATGTCGAGCTGGTCGCCGCTCTTCTGCAACTCGTCGTACATGTTCAGGGCCATCACCATCGTGATGTCCATGTCGATGAGCTGGGTGGTGAGGTAGAGGTTGCGCTCGAGGTTCGAGCCGTCGACCACGTTGAGGATGATGTCGGGGTTCTTCTCGATGATGTGCTTGCGCACGTAGAGCTCCTCGGGCGAGTAGGCAGAGAGGGAGTAGGTGCCCGGTAGGTCGATCAGGTTGAAGGTGTAGCCACCGTATTCGAAGGTGCCCACCTTCTCGTCGACGGTGACGCCGCTGTAGTTGCCAACCCGCTCGTGGGCGTGGGCCGCCACGTTGAAGATGCTGGTCTTGCCGCAGTTGGGGTTGCCCACCAGGGCGACGTTGATGGTCTTGGTGCGGTCGTTGACGATGTGTTGCAGCGTCGTCTCCTCGGCGTCGAGGGTGCGGTAGTCGTCGTGGTTGACGATCTCCCGCTCGGCCTCCTCGGGGGTGACGATCTCCACCTTGTCGGCATCGCTGCGTCGCAGCGACACCTCGAAGTTCATTATTCTATATTTAATAGGGTCGTTCAGCGGGGCGTTGAGCACGGCCGTGACCTCCATCCCTTTGATGAAACCCATCTCGATGATGCGCTTGCGGAAGGCTCCGTGGCCCGCCACACGGACCACCACGCCGCTCTCACCCGTCTGTAGTTCAGATAGTAACATAATTATACGATCTTAGTTTCCACCTGCAAAGATACGAAATATCAGTCACTTGGCGTCTCCCCATAATTGGTGAAATAAGAACCTCTAGAGCGAGGCCACCACCTCGTCGGCCATAACCGCCACCGGCTGCGAGGCATCGAGCCAGTGGATGACGACGCCGTTGCGCTCCATGCGGCGGAACCACGTCATCTGGCGCTTGGCAAAGCGGCGTATGTCGGTGAAGAGGTCGCGGAACATCTCCTCCTCGGTACATTGATGTGTCAGGAAACGGGTGACGTGGCGGTATTCCAACCCGAAGCGCATCAGGCGTTCGGGCGGCACACCCTCGTCGAGCAGACGCTGCACCTCGGCCGTCATGCCCTCGTCGAGGCGGCGCCGCAGGCGCCGCTCGATGCGGTCAATCACCTGCTGACGCTCCAGTCGCGTGCCGAAGACGACGTGCTCCATCGGCGGCAGGTGCCGGTAGGCCTCGGGGTGTGCCTGGCCATACTCCACGATCTCCAGCGCCCGCACCAGCCGCTCGCGGGTCTCGGTGTCGGTGTGGTTGTGCAGGGGGCCGTAGGAGGCCAGCCGCTCGGTGAGTTCCTCGTCGCTGTAGGGTTCCAACGAGGCACGATAGACGGGATCGACCGGGGCGTCGCTGAGGCGGTAGCCCCGCACCACAGCGTCGACGTAGAGGCCCGTGCCGCCGCAGAGGATCGGCTGCCGGCCGCGCGATGTGATGTCGAGAAAGGCCCGCGTGAAGTCGCCCATGAAGCGGTAGGCCGAGTACTCCTCGCGCGGGTCGCAGATGTCAATCAGGTGGTAGGGCACATGTACCCCATGCAAGTCATAGTCGGCCAGGTCCTTGCCGGTGCCGAGATCCATGCCGCGGAACACCTGGCGCGAGTCGGCACTGATCACCTCCCCGTCCAGCCGCCAGGCCACCTCGGCCGCCAGGGCGGTCTTGCCGGTCGCCGTGGGGCCCAGTATAGTGATCAGTCGGTTACTCATCAAAGAAGATGAGCTTGGCGCGCTGCTTGTCGAACTCGTACTCGCCAAACTGGCGCAGACCCGTCCGGTTGATGATGAACTTGTAGTCGATACCCTTCATCACCACCACCTCGACGTTCTGCTGGCGCTGTTCGCCGATCTGCATCTCCTTGAAGACCAACGTGGCGCGGTCCACGATATTGCCCTCGGGGTCGAAGCTCTCGTCGCGCATCGGGAAGTCCTCCTTGGTGATGCGCTGCTGGTAGAGCAGGTTCATAGCCTCCTCCCAGGCGATGGCGATGGGCTCCTGGTAGCGTTCGTCGATGAGCATGGGCATCTGCTGGGCGCTGTTGATGATGCAGGTGATCTCGCCACGGGTGGAGTTGACCATGGTTACCGGGATGGTGCTCTCGTCGTGCACGATGGTGGGCTGCTGCACGCGGTCCAGGTCCTCCATCTCGTTGTCGACCAGATCCACCACCTTGCCCTCGGCCGGGGCCGGCTTGGCGATGTTCTCGATCTCGCGGCGCGACACGTAGTCGTCCCTGAGCACCAGGAACTCGATGCGCCGGTTGAGCGAGTGGGCCGCCTGCTGGCGGTCGCCGCTGAGGGTGGCAATGTAGTCGCACTCCATGACGGTGCCCTTCTGGAAGATGAAGCTCTGGTTGTTGTAGTTGACCACCACGTCTTCGTCGAGCACGCGCGGCACTCGGTCGGCGTAGCCCTTGGCCACGAGGCGCTCACGCTCGATGCCGCGGTTGACCAGGTAGTCCACCACCGTCTGCGCGCGGCGCTGAGAGAGGGTGTCGTTGGTCAGGCCCACATAGGGCTGGCAGTCGGTATGCGCCCGGATCTCCACCACCAGACTGGGGTTGTTCTCCATGATGATCAGCAGGTCCATCAGCGAGTCCATGAACTCGCCCTTCAGTTCGGTGCGGGCCAGGTCGAAGCGGATCTCGGGCAGCACCACCGGCGTGCGCGGCACGGGGTCCATGCGGAAGTCGTGCTTGATGTACTTGTTGGTGGTGTAGCCCTTGGTGCTCTCCGAGCCCTCGATGCTGTAGTAGTTCTTCTTCGAGAGGTAGAGCTTGTAGACCACGTCGCGACGCACCACCGTGCTGTCGAACTTGTAGTGGCCCCGCTTGTCGGTGCGCACCTCCTTCTCGGTGCCGTCCGAACCCACCAGCTTCACACGCACGTCCTGCATCAGCTGCATCGACTTCTCGTCGCGCACCGTGCCCTCGATCGAGTAGTTGAGGCCCGGCAGCTCGAAGTAGTAGAGGTCGTCGTTGATCGGGGCCGTCTTGCCCTTGTTCTGGTTGGCGATGTGGCGGTTGTGCGGGTCGGCAAAGGGGCGGTTGGACGAGAAGTAGCCCCGCTCCAGCAGGTTGGCACCCGCGGCCACCTCGGGGTAGAAGACGATCGACATCTCGTCGTACGACGAGTTGATGGGCACACCCATGTTCTCCGGGAAGGCAAACTTGCCGTTGCTCTGCAGGCGAGCCACGAAGAGGTCCTGGCCGCCGACGCCGGGATGACCGTCGGACGAGAAGTAGAGCAGCGAGTCGGTCCGCAGCAGCGGCATCACCTCGCGGCCCGGCGTGTTGATGATCGAGCTCAGGTTGACCGGCCGCCCGAAGTCGTCGGCCGTGCTCTTGCGCGTGGCTTTCCAGATGTCGTACTCGCCGAAGCCGCCCGGCATGTCGGACGTGAAGTAGAGCGTCAGCCCGTCGCTGCTCACCGCCGGGTAGAGGTAGTTGTAGGCCGTGTCGCCCAGCACCAGCATCACCGGATCGCTCCACTCGCCGGCCGGCGTCTCCTTGGCGGCCTCCTCCTTGGCGCCCTTCTTGCCCTTGGCAGCCTGGGGCTGCGCCTTCTTGGTCGGGGTCTTCTTTTTCTTCTTGCCGTCGGTCTGCTCCACCGCCCGCGAAGCCACATAGATGCGGCAGCCCAGCGTCTCCTTCTCGCGCACGTCGCAGCGGGTGAAGTAGATCGTGTTGCCGTCGGGCGAGAAGCAGGGCTCACCCTCGTTGACCATCGTGTTCACCTTGCCCGTCTTGTCGAACGGCTCCGGCGTGCTCGACCAGCGGCCGTTGCGGTCCTGGAACACCAGGTAGAGGTCCGAGAAAGCCTGGTTGGTCCACGGGTCGGCACCCAGCCCCTCGCCCTCCGCAAAGCGCGACGTGGTGAAGATCAGCTTCGTCGTGTCGTTGCCCACGAAGCGCGGCGCCCAGTCGTTGTAGTCGCTGCTCCACTCCTCCATCTTCTCCACCACGTGCCGCGTGCGGTTCAGCGACAGCTGGTTGGCGTAGATGAGCGACTTCTTGCGCTTGGCGGCGTAGGTGTCCGACGGCTCCATCTCCAGGTACTTCGTGTAGAACTCCTCGGCCTCGTCGAACTTCTCCTCGAAGCGGCACATCTCGGCCAGGTTGAAGTACAGCTTGCGCTCCGTGTTGGCATAGCCGTCGCCCGCCAGGCGCTTGTAGATGCGCTCCGCCCGCGGATAGTCGTACATCAGGCGGTAGCACTCGGCCATCTGGAAGTACAGGCGGCTCTTCTCCGCCCGGTTGTCCTTCACCTTCTCGTACGCCTTCGTGTACTGGTCCAGAGCCTCCACAAAGCGGTTCTGGTCGAACAGGTCGTCAGCCTTCTGGGCAATGCTCCTCTGCGCCTGCGCACCCATGCTCACCGTCAGGGCCGCCACCAGCATCAGAAGACCTTTTTTCACATTTTTCATATATATAATACTTTTGTTCAAAACAGTCTATACACATCGCAATCAACTCGTTGCACCCCCTCGGCGGGGGCTTTCAACGGGTCGGTTCAAAGCACGAAATTACAACTTTTTTCCGAAACGGCCAAAAATATTTTCACTTCCCCCGGCCAACAGAGCCACTTTCGGCGGCCCGTCGCGCCGGTCGAGGGCCGCCCCGTCGCCGTTCTCCTGCCCGCTCCGCGGGCGAGATCTTGTTGATCTTGTAGATCTGTCTGCCGACGCAACCACCTGTGCCGCAGGCGAGAATCCACAAGATCTACCAGATCTCTGCCCGAAGGGCAAGGAGGTTCGCCTGCTCGCTGCGCTCGCGAAATCTTGTAAATCTTGTAGATTTTTTCCGCCTGCGGCGGTTACGCGAAGCGCCTAATTTACAAGATTTACTAGATTTCTGCCCGAAGGGCTAGGCTGTTCTCCTGCTCGCTTTGCTTGCGAGATCTTGTAGATCTTGTAGATTTTTTCCGCCTGCGGCGGTTACGCGAAGCGCCTAATTTACAAGATTTACTAGATTTCTGCCCGAAGGGCTAGGTGGTTTAGATTTGTAGACCCGCTTGCGCAGCTTCGAGTAATTCGCCCGAAATTGACCTGCGTAGCTTCGAGTTCTTCGAGTAATTCGCCGTTAACAAAAAAGACCCGTGCGCTACCCACTGTCCACTACCCACTACCCACTAAATTAACTTAATTTATGTCAAAAAATTAGATCGTGCGCGATCTATTTTTCACATTTAAACCATTCTAAACGAGTCATCTAGCCTTCCGAAAGTGTGCCAACCATGCTGGAAAACTCGCAAAACGCTGACAGGGCAAGGGTTTTGCCCTGGTTTTAAGAGAGTCATCAGGGAGTCATCAGGGAGTCATCAGGGAGAAGACTAGGAACCATGGGCATTTCGGAGGGGTGGACTCCCCCATCTCCTCCGGATGGATCATCCCCCCACCCCGGGGGCGGTGCCCGACGGGACACAGAAGACACCAAAAAGAAGGCAGGGGATCGGACTGTTGTTATGAGAAAAGTGAATGATATGTTTAGTCCGTCCCCCGCCAGGGCTGTTGTTGTCTCAAATGTTTTTGTCTACTCAAATTCGGATAAGAAAGCAATGATTGCCACGGTTCTAATTACTTTCTTCATGTTTTTTTATGTTTTTTAGTTTTACGGATTCATTCAGATAATTCCACATTATTTCTATCTGTCTTGACTCATCCTTTTCTCCCATCACAACAACTGTCTTTTTGTTAGGAAAGAAAACAACAATATTGTCTTGTTCGTCTTTACCCGTAAACCGATCTTCTTCTTCCAGTTCAATCGACATTATATATTGAACGAACTCTTCGCTTTTTCCCATGGCGCGCAGCAGGTCGGCGAAGGCGGCGGAGTCCTCGGCCTCGAGGAGGGTCATGTCGAGCCGCAGGGTGTCGTTGATGGGCATCTGGCGTATGAAGGCGGCGCGGACGCCCGGCTGGTGGCGGTACTGGCGGTAGACCTCGCTGGTTTCGGCCAGCGGCACCGTGTGCCGCCAGTAGATCACGGCAGAGGTGATCGCCGACAGCAGTAGGCCGATCAGCATGACTACGATCCAGTAGAGCCAACGCCGCCGTCTCATAGCGCAAGGACGATTTGGTGTGAGACGGCCGCCACGCTGGCGTAGGCGGCAGGCGAGGGCAGGCGCATGTCGAGCGTCAAGGACTGGGCGGTGGCGCAGCCGGTGGGGATCACCATGGCGGCCACCAGGACGGCGGCCAGGGCGTGGCGACGGATCGCGGCCCGCCGTTCGCGGCGCCAGGGGATGTAGCCGCTCGCAATGTCGGCCTGCAGGCGCCGCTCGGCGCCGCCGGCCTCAAACCGCCAGAGCAGCTCGTCGAAGGAATCAGGGGTGTTGTCAGTGTTATTCTGCATAGTATTTCTGGTATATCGTTTTCAGTTTCTTCACCAGGCGGCTGTAGCGGTGGTGTATGGCGTCGACGGTCATCCCGCGGCGCTGGGCCTGCTCGGCGGGGGTGTAGCCCTCGAAGCGCTCCCGGAGGAAGGTGCGGTCGTCCTCGCCGAGGTGCTGCAGCAGGGCGTCGAGCAGCTCGCTGTCGTAGTCGACGTCGGGAGGGAGGGGCCGGCACTCGAGGTTGGCGTAGACCAGCACCTCGCGGTGGGCGGCGAGGTGGTCGGCGAGGGCGTGCCGCATGACGACCTGGAGCCAGCGGTTGCGCTGGCGCGGACTGCTGTCGGCCCGCAGGGTGCGCATACCCTTCCAGATGTTCTGCATGACGCGGTCGAGCAGCAGCTCGCAGTCCACCACGTCGCGCCCATGCTTCCAGCAGTAGCGGAGTATCTGCGGGCGGTGGGTCTGCAGGAGCTCGGTGTAGCATTTCAGCGGGTTGTCGTCGGTCGTCATAGGGGCGCATTTGTCCTTTTTCGCCCCTATTAGACGGCTTTTCGGGTCAAAAAATGACAAGGGGGGTGAAATATTTTTTTCGGCAGGGGGTACAACCGCTGGTTATCAGACGGTTGTGATTTCGACCGTGCGCAGGTCGGCCACGGCGTCGTAGAAGCGGACGCTCTCCGACTGGCGGATGCTGACCTCGAGCGAGCAGCGCAGGTCGTACTGCGGGTTGAGGGGCTTGAGGTCGTAGTCCTTGAGCAGCCGCATGACGTCGTTCATGGCCTCGTAGGCGAAGGCGAGGCGGTAGCGCACGTCGATGGTGCGCTCGACGATGGTGGCGTGGGCGATGGCGTCGCGCGCGGCGGTCTTGTAGGCGTTGGCCAGGCCGCTGGCGCCAAGCAGGATGCCGCCGAAGTAGCGCACCACGACGATGAGGGTGTCGGTGAGGTCGGCCGAGAGGAGCTGGCCGTGGATGGGGCGGCCGCCGGTGCCGCTGGGCTCGCCGTCGTCGTTGGCGCGGAAGGCGTCCTTGCGCGGCCCGAGGATGTAGGCGTAGCAGTGGTGGCGCGCGTCGAAGTAGTCCTTGCGCAGCCGCTCGAGGTGCGCCTTCACCTCGTCGAGGGTGCGCACGGGGTAGGCGAAGGCCAGGAACTTGCTTCCCTTCTCCTTGTAGAGGCCCTCCGAGGGGGCGGCCAGGGTGCGGTAGGTGTCGTCGAACATTAGTCTATCAGGATTAGTCGGTTGGGGTCAATGGGCGGCACAGCGGGTGCCTTCAGGCCGCCGCCGAGGCGCTGCGGGCTGCGCAGGATGCGCACCTCGTCGTAGAGGCCGCTGGCGATGAAGGCGTCCAATACCTGGCGCCCCCCCTCAACGATGACGCTCTGCAGCTTGCGCTCGTAGAGTTCGTGGAGTGCCTCCTCGACGGTCTGCGTATGCAGGTGCAACCAATGGGCAGGGACGTCAGTCAGGCGTTGCCGCCTGTCGAGGACCACGGGCTGCGGCTGGGGGCCGAGGTAGTGGCGCGCCGTGAGCGAAGGGTGGTCCCGCAGGTAGGTCTCCGAGCCCACCAGGATGGCGGCCTCCTCGGTACGCCACCGGTGGTTCAGGCGGTTCTGCGCCTGTGTGCTGAGCCAGGATCTTCCCTCTTTCCTCTTTCCTCTTTCCACTTGGCTTGGTGCCATGTAGCCGTCGGCGCTCTCGGCCCACTTCAGGATGACGTAGGGGCGCCGTTGCTCCATGAAGGTGAAGAAGCGTCGGTTCAACTCGCGGCCCTCGGCCTCCAACACGTGCCGTGTCACTTCTATACCGGCGGCCTCCAGCTTGCGGAAGCCGTTGCCACTGACAAGGGGGTTGGGGTCGTCGTTGCAGCAGACCACCCGCTTGATGCCCTTCTCGACGATGAGGTCGGCGCAGGGGGGCGTCTTGCCGTAGTGCGAGCAGGGCTCGAGGTTGACGTAGAGAGTGGAATTGCTGAAATCGCCTCCGCGGAGCAGCGCGTTACGCTCGGCGTGGTTGTGGCCATACTCCTGGTGGTAGCCTTCGCTCTCCACTCTCCACTTTCCACTTTCCACTTCACTCACTACCACACACTGTTGTGCGGATTTGCTCCCTTCGGTCGCAGACACTACCACACACCCCACCAGCGGATTGGGTCTCACGCGCCCCAGCCCGTTGGCGGCCAGCTGCAGACACCGCCGCATATACATAATATCTATCTCTTCCTGCGTCATAATCGGCTGCAAAGATACGACAAAACAGCCATACGGCAAAAAATAATTTTGCCACGTCGCAGAAAGTGTGTATCTTTGCACCGTCGTTTGCGAGAGTATGCATCTGGCAAGAAGAAGCTCAATTGCCTTACAAATTACCACCTTGAAGATGATTAGTTCTTCACCTTATCCCTTTACCATTGGGGCATTCGTATTTTATGGTACGGTGTCCGTTGGTAAAGGAAGGTTGTGGTAAACCTGTAAGGCAGACGGAATGAACCGTACCTTTTTTCTTATTGACAATAAAAGGCAATAATGCGCAAAACCTTATAAATTACCACACAATGAAAAAGCAAAGATTATTGATGCTAATGTTAGCATCGGCAGCGTTGTTTTTGACGAGCTGTACAAAGGAAACCACCTACACATTTGTAGACAATTTTGGAAGCTCTGGGTTTACAGAGTATAGCATTTTGCTCTGTGAATATGATGCTGCAGGCTCCAAAGTTTTTACAAATAAGTTGGATTGGCCTAATACCGGCCAATCGTATGTGTATACTGCCAATGAACACGCTGAAAAGATTAAGGTCAGAGTACAAGCCAAAATGGGAAGTTCCTCGTTTAATCGATGGATTCAACAGGTGTATTATCTTGAAGAAGGAGGAAACATCAATATAACACTCGACGGCTCAACCATAGTTGGCAGTTCAGAACCTTAATACTATAAGGTTTTAATACCTAATAAAATAGTAAGGCGGCTCCGCAGTAATGTGGAGCCGTCATGTTTTGTTTATATCGCGCAGATACGATTAGAACTCGGCGGTCTTCGGGGTTCTTGGGAAGGGGATGACGTCGCGGATGTTGGCCATGCCGGTGACGAAGAGCAGCAGGCGCTCGAAGCCCAGGCCGAAGCCGGCGTGCGGGCAGCTGCCGTAGCGGCGCGTGTCGAGGTACCACCACATGTCCTTCATCGGGATGTGGAGCTCCTCGATGCGGCCCATCAGCTTGTCGTAGTTCTCCTCGCGGACGCTGCCGCCGATGATCTCGCCAATCTGCGGGAAGAGCACGTCGGTACCCTGCACGGTGAGGCCGGAGAAGCCCTGACGCTTGCCCTCCTCCTCCACGTGGTCGTTGAGTTTCATGTAGAAGGCCTTGATCTCCTTCGGGTAGTCGATCATGATGACGGGCTTCTTGAAGTGTTTTTCCACCAGGTAACGCTCGTGCTCCGAGGCCAGGTCGACACCCCAACTGACGGGGAACTCGAACTTCTCGCCGTTCTTGACGGCCTCTTCCAGGATCTTGATACCCTCGGTGTAAGGCAGACGCACGAACTCGGTGTCCACCACGCTGCGCAGGCGCTCGATGAGGCCGTTGTCGATCATCTTGTTGAGGAACTCGAGGTCGTCCATGCAGTGGTCGAGGGCCCAGCGGACGCAGTACTTGATGAACTCCTCCTCGAGGGCGGTGAGCTCGTCGAGCTGATAGAAAGCCATCTCCGGCTCGATCATCCAGAACTCGGCCAGGTGGCGCGGCGTATTGCTGTTCTCGGCGCGGAAGGTGGGGCCGAAGGTGTAGATCTTGCCCAGCGACGTGGCACCCAGCTCGCCTTCCAGCTGTCCGCTGACGGTCAGAGCGGTGAACTTGCCGAAGAAGTCCTGCTCCCAGTCGATGGTGCCGTCCTCCTTGCGGGGCGGGTTCTCGGGGTCGAGGGTGCTAACGTGGAACATCTCGCCGGCACCCTCGCAGTCGCTGGCGGTGATGAGCGGCGTATGGAAGTAGAAGAAGCCGCGCTCGTGGAAGAAGGTGTGGATGGCCATGGCCATGTTGTGGCGCAGACGCATGACGGCGCCGAAGGTGTTGGTGCGCAGGCGCAGATGGCCTATCTCGCGCAGGAACTCCATGCTGTGGCCCTTCTTCTGCAGGGGGTAGGTGTTGGGGTCGGCCTCGCCGTAGACGACGATGCTCTCGGCCTGCACCTCGACGGCCTGGCCGCTTCCCTGGCTCTCCACCAGCTTGCCCTCCACACCGATGCAGGCACCGGTGGTGATGCGCTTCAGCTCTTCTTCGAATTTAGTCGGGTCGGCCACCACCTGTATGTTGTGGATGATCGAGCCGTCGTTGACGGCCAGGAAGGCCACATTCTTGTTGCCGCGCTTGGTGCGCACCCATCCTTTGACACAGATGTCGCAGCCTATCAGCGGGCTGACATCCTCTTTCAACAGATATTTAATCTCGTAGCGTTTCATTGTATTTTAGTTTCTTTTGTTATCGATCAGTTTTTTCAGTTCCACGTCGCTGGCGAACTTGAAGACGCGCTCCTCGTTCTCGCGGCGACAGATCATGAGGGTGTCCTCGCTGGCGGCCACGATGTAGCCGTCCAGCCCCTCGAGGATGATGGACTTCGTCGGGTCGTCGGGCATGACCACCAGGCAGTTGTGCGTGTCGTAGGTGAAGACGTTGCCGCTCACGACGGCGTTGTCGCCGGGCTGATGGGGGGTGACCTCGTAGAGGCTCTCCCAGGTCTCCACGTCGCTCCAGCCGAACGAGGCCTCCAGCACGTGCACATTGCCGGCCTTCTCCATGATGCCGTTGTCGATCGACACCGACTCGCACTGCGAGTAGACGTACTCCAGGTCGTCGGGCGCCGTGCCCATGCCCAGGCGGAAGAAGACGTCCGCCACCTCGGGCAGGTAGCGCCGGTAGGCGTCGAGCAGCACCGGCAGGCGCCACACCAGCAGACCCGTGTTCCAGAAGAACTCGCCGCTGGCAATCATCTGGCGCGCCATGTCGACCGGCGGCTTCTCGGTGAAGGTGACCACCGCGTGCAGGTTGTGCGCCTCGGGCAGCGAGGCCTGCTCGCGAAACTGTATGTATCCGTAGCTCGTGTCGGGCCGTGTGGGCTGGGCGCCGAGGGTGATGATCCAGTCGTGCTCCTGCACCGTCTCCACGGCCTGCTGCAGGTCGGCCAGGAAACGGTCCTCGTGGAAGATGGCATGGTCGGCCGGGCTGACCACGATGGTCGCCTCGGGGTCGCGCTCGCGCACCACGGCGGCGGCATAGGCCACACAGGGAGCCGTGTTGCGCCGCAGGGGCTCGCTCAGCACCTGCCACGGCGCCAGCCCCTCGATCTGGGCGTGCACCTGGTCGGCATAGGCCGCGCCGGTGACGATCACGATGTGGTCGCGTGCGCACAGACGCTCGAAACGCGCAAAGGTCAGCTGCAGCATCGACCGGCCGGCACCCATCACGTCGATGAACTGCTTGGGGCTGTCCGTACTGCTCACCGGCCAGAAACGGCTACCCAGGCCGCCGGCCATCACGATCACCCAAAGATGCGATGCGTCCGTCATACCGATACCTCTCCTTTGATGTGCGGCCACGGGTTGTAGTTCTCCAGCTGGAAGTCCTCGTAGCGGAACCCGAAGATGTCCTTCACCTCGGGGTTGATCCGCATGACGGGCAGCGGGCGCGGCTCGCGCGTGAGCTGCAAGTGCACCTGGTCCAGGTGGTTGCGGTAGATGTGTGCGTCGCCGAAGGTGTGCACGAACTCGCCCGCTTCCAGGCCGCACACCTGCGCCATCATCATCGTCAGCAGCGCATAGCTGGCAATGTTGAACGGCACGCCGAGGAAGATGTCGGCCGAGCGTTGATAGAGTTGGCACGAGAGCTTGCCGCCCTCGACATAGAATTGGAACAGGCAGTGGCAGGGCGGCAGGGCCATGTCCTGTATCTCGGCCGGGTTCCAGGCCGTCACCATCAGGCGGCGGCTGTAGGGATTGCGCTTGATCTCGTCCACCACGCCGGCAATCTGGTCGATTGTGCCGCCGTGGCCGTCGGGCCACGACCGCCACTGCGAGCCGTAGACCGGACCCAGGTCGCCGTTCGCGTCGGCCCACTCGTCCCAGATGCTCACACCGTGTTCCTTCAGGTAGCCGATGTTCGTGTCGCCACGCAGGAACCACAGCAGCTCGTATATGATCGAACGTAGGTGCAACTTCTTGGTAGTCAGCGCCGGAAAGCCCTGACTGAGGTCGAAGCGCATCTGGTAGCCGAACACGCCCACGGTGCCCGTACCCGTGCGGTCCAGGCGCTCCGTGCCGTGGTCGAGCACGTGTTGCAGGAGGTCAAGATATTGCTTCATATCACCCTTCCTAACGACGATCGGAAACAATTATTGTACGCGTACAAGAATTTTCATCCGAAATGCAAATTAGATCGCGCACGATCTAATTCGCACCATGCCCGCTGCTACTCCGCGGATGGTCCGCCGCTACTCCGCGGATGGTCCGCCCGCGTGCGGACCATCCGCGGACTTAACCCGGACTTGACTCGGAGTTGAGGCGGACTTGATACCTCTTCAGAACTGACTACCAGCGATTTAAATATCACAACAACACTATAACGACTGATTACCAGTATATTAGATCTCATTTATCCGCCCGGGGAGTGCAGGTCGTAGGGGTGCCCGCCGGCGGCGGGCGCCCCTACCAGCACCCCTCCCCCACCCCTTGGCAAGGGGGGCGGAGGGGGTAGAAAAATCAAATTAGATCGTGCACGATCTATTTCTGCCCCCTGCAAACGGCCCTCCCGTCGGGGGCCGGAAAACGAAAACTTAACAAAAACGTAACATTTTTGTTAAAATAATATATGTATCTTTGCAGATTGAAATCTATACTAAAAACTCTATGGATATACAAAGTATACTACTGGTAATCTTGAAGTTGGCTGGAGCCTTGGCCATCTTTCTGTTCGCCATGAAACTGATGAGCGAGGGCCTGCAGAAGTTCGCCGGCTCGAAACTGCGCCACATCCTGACCCGCATCACGGGCAAGCCCCTGAGCGGCATCCTGGCCGGCACGGGCGTGACGGCCATCATACAGAGTTCGACGGCCACCACCGTGATGACGGTGGGCTTTGCCGGGGCGGGCCTGCTGACGCTGGGCGGAGCCATCGCCGTGGTGATGGGTGCCAACATCGGCACCACGGTCACCGCCTGGATCATCACCATCTTCGGCCTGGGCGGCGGCGGCGGCGAGGAGAAGGTGCCCCTGATGCCGATGATCATCGCGGCCATCAGCCTCTTCTTCATTTTCAGCAAGAAAGACAAGATGCAGTACCTCGGCCAGACGATCATCGGCCTGGCGCTGCTGATCCTGGGCCTGGGCCTGATGGGCGACTCGGTGCCGCCGCTCGACGAGAACGTGGCGCACTCGATCGCCTCGCTCGGGCAGTGGGGCTACTGGTCGGTGCTGCTCTTCATCGTGGTGGGTGCCGTGCTGTGCATCATCCTGCAGACCTCGTCGGCCATGACGGCCGTCATCCTGCTGATGGCCAGCCAGGGGTGGATCGACTTCCCGACGTCGATGGCCCTGGTCATAGGCCAGAACCTGGGCACCACGCTGACGGCCCAGGTGGTGGCCATGACCACCGGCACCACCGGCAAGCGCACCGCCCGCGCACACCTGGTGTTCAACGTGGCCGGCGCCGTCATATTCCTCATCCCCTTCTACCCCATCTGCAACGCGGTCATGGCCGTCAGCGAACAGCTCGACTCGCTGCTGCCCAACATTCCGCTCATTCCCCTGGCCATCACGGTGTTCCACACGCTCTTCAACGTGGTCACCACTATCATCCTGGCCTTCTTCATACCGCAGATTGAGAAGATAGTGACCTGGATGGTGCCCGACAAGAAGGGCGAGGAGGGCGAGGAGGAATTCCGCCTCACCTACCTCGAGCCCAACCTGCTCTCCACCGCCGAGCTCAACCTGCAGAGCGCCAAGAGCGAGATCGAGGAGTTCTCGAAGCGGGTGCTCCGCATGTACACCTTCCTGCCGGGGCTGCGCACGGCCAAGAACGACGAGGAGTTCGACGGCATCATGGACCGCGTGGCCAAGTACGAAAGCATCACCGACCGCATGGAGATGGAGATCAGCAAGTTCCTCACCCGCGTCGGCTCGGGCGACGTGTCGGTGCACGCCTCGGAGCGCATCAGTTCGATGCTCCGCATCATTGACAACCTCGAGTCGATCGGCGACTCAATCTACCAGATCGCCATGACGCGCAAAAACAAGCGCGAAGACGCCGTGCACTTCGACGCAGGGCTCAACGCCAACCTCTCGCACATGAGCGATCTGGTGCAAAAGGCCCTCGACGTGATGGACGCCAACCTGCACGACTACGACCACGTGGACCTCGACGCCGCCTACGCCGCCGAGCACGAGATCAACGACTACCGCGACCGCCTGCGCGCGCAGCATCTGGACGCCCTGAAACTGGGCGTCTACGACTACGCCATCGGCAACGCCTACTCGAGCCTCTACGCCCTCTACGAGAAGCTGGGCGACTACGTGATCAACGTCAGCGAGGCCATCGACGGCTCAAGGAAACACTCTGAAGATTAAAGAATTGCCCTGCCGCGGCGACGGCTATCGCCAGCGGAGCGTCTCGACGAGGTGCTCGATGTCGGCCTGGATGTAGTCGACAACGGGCGCCAGCGAGTCGTTGTTGGGCGTCACGTTGAGGAAGAGGGCGCCGCGGAGGAAGTGGTGCGTGCTGTCGGTCAGCCAGAACTGGCAGGTGGAGGCCACCTTGCTGCCTTTCAGGTAGTAGACCGTGCCGTAGACCTTGTGCTCCGGGTCCTCGTAGCCCTGCTCCTCTACCCCGGTGGTGACCTTGTAGTGCTTCTCCAGCATCCGCATCGAGGTGTCGACCTGTCCGCCGAGCTCCTCAGGGCCGTTCAACGTCTTGTAGGTCAGAAAAATCACGCTGTTCCACTGCGGGTAGTTGATGTCGAGCCACACCTCGTCGTATTTGACGCGGTCGGGCCTGATGCTTCCGTCGGCCATGAAGGTGGCCACCTGGCGCGGCTTCTTGAGCGTCAGCTGGGCACTGTCGTTGGCCTCGAAGCGGAACGGGAGCACGACGCTCGGCAGGGTCTGTCCGTTGATACTCGTCGGCAGCGTGTCGACGAGCCAGTAACCGTGTTCCGGCAGGTCGATGCGCAGGTAGGCCTGCGGCTTGGGGGTGAAGTCGTTGCCATGACAGGCGGCAAAGAGCAGGCCTGCCAGGAGAAGAAGGGGTGTTGTTCTGTTCATGGGGTTTACGTACTGTCTGCTTAACTGGCTGTCAACTAGCTCCTCATCTCTTTGCCGTTCAGCATAGGGACGAAGCTGTAGGTGCCGAATTTCTCCACCCGCCATTCGTCGCTCGCGTCGCCTTCCTTGGTGATGCGGAGCATCTCCTGCTCCTCTTCGCCGAGGGGTATGACCATGATGCCGCCCACCTTGAGCTGAGCCATGAGGGCGGCCGGGATTTCGGGGGCGCCACAGGTGACGATGATGCGGTCGTAGGAGCCGTTGAGGCCCTGGTATCCGTCGCCGAGGAAGCACTGAGCCCGGTAGCCAGCCTCGGCCAGCAGCTTGCGAGTCTGCTCGAAGAGGCCCTTTTGGCGCTCGATGGTGAACACCTTGGCGCCCATACGACAGAGGACTGCGGTCTGGTAGCCGCTGCCGGTGCCGATCTCCAACACCTTCATGCCCCGGCGGAGGTCGAGCAGTTGGCTCTGCATGGCCACGGTGGAGGGGTGCGAGATGGTCTGGTCACAGCCGATCTTGAGGGCACGATCCTCGTAGGCAAGGGCGTCGAGGGCGCTGTCGAGGAACCAGTGACGCGGCACTTCGGCCATGGCTGCCAGCACCGCTTCGTCGGTGATACCCTTGCGTCGCAGGGCGTCAACCATCTGTTGGCGCAGCCCCTTGTGCTTGAACGTGTCCTGTTTCATTCCTCCACTCCTTGGAACCCCTGCGCGCGAAGGGTGATGGTGGTGTTCTGCGGGGTCACCATGACGGGCGGCATGCCCTCCTCGGTGACGTAGCCGATGATGTGGATACCCTCGAGCGTCTTGATTTTCTCGTAGTCTTTCTGGCTGACGGTGAAGAGGAGTTCGTAGTCCTCGCCGCCGTTGAGGGCGCAGCTGACGGGCAGCATGTTCTTGCTCATCTCGGAGCAGACGCGCGTCACCTGGTAGTCGATGGGCAGGCGTTCCTCGTAGACCTCGCAGCCACACTTCGAGGCGCGGGTGAGGTGAAGCAGGGCATCGGCCAGGCCGCGGCTGACGTCGGTCATCGACGTGGGGACCACGCCGGCCTTGCGGAGCGAGCGCACGATGTCCATGCGGGGCTCGGGCTTGAGGAAACGCTCCAGGACGTAGTCGTAGCCGTCCAGGTCGGGCTGGAAGTTGGGGTCGGCCTGATAGGTAACCTTCTCGCGCTCAAGCACCAGAAGTCCGGCATAGGCGCTGCCGAGGTCGCCGCTGCAACAGATGAGATCGTTGTGCGACGCGCCGCGGCGGTAGGTGACCATGGTGGCGTCGACCTCGCCCACGGCGGTGACCGTCAGCACCATGCCGGCGCGCGAAGTGGCCGTCTCGCCACCCACGAGCTGCACGTCGTAGCGGTCGCAGCAGAGGTGAAGGCCGGCGTAGAGTTCGTCGAGGGCCTCGACCGAATAGCGGTTGCTGACGGCGATGGAGACCAGCGCCTGGCGGGGGGTGCCGTTCATGGCGGCGATGTTGCTGATGGCGATAGCCATAGCCTTGTATCCCAGGTGCTTCAGGGGGGTGTACATCATGTCGAAGTCCACCCCTTCGACCAGCGTCTGGGTGGTGACAAGGGTCTTGAGGGGCCCGTCGCCCAGCACGGCACAGTCGTCGCCCTGGCAGGCAGTGCCCTCGGTGAGGCGGTCGATGAGGGCCACCTTGCCCAGCTGGCTGATCTCGGTGCGACCCTCTTGATATTGTAGTTGTTCCATAATCTCAGTTAATTAGACGAGCCAATGCATCAGAATTCCGGCGGCCACGCTGGCGTTGAGGCTCTCGGCGGTACCGCCGCGGTTGGGGATGAGGACGGGATGGGAGACCCGCGCCATGGCCGCGGGGCCGATGCCGCGGCTCTCGTTGCCGATGAGCAGCACGGCCGCCCCCTCGGGACGCTCCACCTCGCCGAGCGGACGCCCCTGCAGCGAGGCGCCGTAGACGGGCACGCCGCAGGCGGAAAGCCACTGCGGCAGGTCGACATAGTCCACCTGCGTGCGGAACACAGCCCCCATCGAGGCCTGCACCACCTTGGGGTTGAAGCAGGAGACGGTGTCGGGTGAGCAGACGATGCGGCGCACGCCGAACCAGTCGGCCGTGCGCATGATGGTACCCATGTTGCCGGGGTCCTGCAGGCGGTCGAGGGCCAGGGTTAATAGTGAAGGCTGAATGTTGAAGGCTGAAGGGCGCTCGACGAGCATCCACACCTGGTTGGGGGTTTTGAAAGCCGAGAGGCGTTCGAGCTCGGCGGGTCCCACTTCGAACACCTCGGCGGCACCCGTGCCGTCGGCGTGGGCCGAGAGCCAGTCGGCCGAGGCGCAGACGGTGCGCACGGCGAAACCCGAGGCCAGCGCCTCGGCGGCCAGCTTGGGCCCTTCGACAACAAAGACCGCCTCCTCGTCGCAGCACTTCTGCAGGCGGTAGGCGGCCAATTCCTTTAACCTATTCTTCGAAATCAAAGCTCGATATACATGTTGTTCTCCTTGGCCAGACGGCGCAGGTTGATGATGGCGTAGCGCATGCGGCCGAGGGCGGTGTTGATGCTGACGCCGGTGCGGGCGGCGATGTCCTTGAAGTCGCAGTGGCCATAGTGGCGCAGGATGACCACGCGGCGCTGCTCGGGGGGCAGCATCTTGACCAGCTTGCGGATGTTCTGGCTGGTCTGCTTCTTCATGATGACGTGCTCGGCGTTGTCGTCCGGGAACTTGATGTTGTCCAGCACGTCGCTCTCCGGCCGGTTGGGCACGAGGGGCATCTTGCTGTTGCGCCGGAAGTGATCCACGATCAGGTTGTGCGCGATGCGCATCACCCAGTGCACAAACTTGTTCTCGTCCTTGTACTGGTCGGAGTTGATGGTGACGATGACCTTGTAGAACGTATCTTGGAAGATATCGTCGGCCGTTTCCTTGTCTTTCACCACGGAAAAGATGTAGCCGTATACCTTCGACTGATAGCGCTCGAGCAGCACCTCGAAGCACGAGGCGTCGCCTTCACGGTAGCGGGTGATAAGCTCGTTGTCAGTCAGTTGTCTGTCTTTCACGTTCGTCATTTTCCTCTACTTTTTAGGGGGTTAAACTGATACTTTTTACCCAATAGGATCCGTTTTTGTTCTACATCATTTCGGCTGCAAAAATACAACTTTTTTTTAATATGAAATCGCAAACTACGATTTTTTTATTTTTTTAGTATGCCGAACCGAAAAAAAATTGCACCCCTGCGGCTGGCGTTTTTTCCTTGCTGCGCGCCCCGGCGGGGCCCCTCGCGCCCCCTTTTCGAAGCATCCTCCAGGCATCCCCCAAGCATCCCCCAGGCATCATCTATGCTTGAAAGCAAGGATGATGCCTAGAATCAGACTCTTACGTGGCAGGTCAAAATAGCGTTTTTGGGGCATATTGTGTGGGATATAGTTAAATAATGTTAAAAATCACACTGCCGTCTCCCGGCTGCTTTTGGCCGGATGCGGCGGAAGTTGTATATTTGCACCTTAAAGAAATCATATAGAAAAGCGATAACAACATGAACAACAAGAAGGTAATACTGGTCACCGGTGCCAGCAGCGGCATCGGATACGACACGGCGCTGGCGCTGGCCGGTCGCGGCCACCGCGTCTGGGCCGCCGCGCGGCGTGTGGAACTGATGGAGCCCCTGCGGGCCCACGGGGTGCAGGTGGTGCGGATGGACGTGACCGACGAGGCGTCGATGGCCGAAGGCGTCGAGCGCCTGCTGCAGGCCGAAGGGCGTATCGACGTGCTGGTGAACAACGCGGGCTACGGCTACTTCGGGGCCGTGGAGAACGTGTCGATGGCCGAAGCCCACCGGCAGCTGGAGGTCAACGTGTTCGGCCTGGCGCGGCTGTGCCAGCTGGTGCTGCCCGCCATGCGGCGCCAGGGGTCGGGGCGCATCGTCAACACCTCGTCGATCGCCGGCCGGGCGGTGTTCTACATGGGGGCGTGGTACAACGTGACCAAGTATGCCGTCGAGGCGCTGAGCGACGCACTGCGCATGGAGGTGAAGCCGTTTGGGGTCGACGTGGTGCTGGTGGAGCCCGGCCCGATCAAGACCGACTGGGGCCTCATCGCGGCGCGCCACCTGGAGGAGTCGTCGGCCGGCACGGCCTACGAGGAGCCGAGCCGCCACTGGGCCGGCGCCATGCGCTGGGCCTACCAGTCGAGCTTCCTCTCGCAGCCGGGTGTGATCACGCGGGCCATGGTGCGCGCCGTCGAGAGCCGTCGCCCGCGCACGCGCTACTGCCGCGGCCGCGGGGCACGCCTGACACTGGCGCTGCACGCCCTGCTCCCCACCCGCTGGTGGGACGCCCTCATGCGGCAGGGGGGCCGGCTGAGGCTGGGCCTCTAGAGGCGTATCTTGCGCTCCGCCAGCTCGCGCGTGAGGGTGAAGGTGGAACCCTTCTCGAGGGTGGGCAGGTCGAACATCAGGTCGGTCATAATGCCCTCCATGATGGAGCGCAGGCCGCGGGCGCCGAGGTGGTACTCCACGGCGCGATCCACCACGAGGTCGAGCATCGCCGGGTCGAAGACCAGCTGCACACCGTCCATGCGGAACAGCTCCTCGTACTGCTTGGTGAGGGCGTTCTTGGGCTCGGTGAGGATGCGGCACAGGGCCTCGCGGTCGAGGGGCTCGAGGTAGGTCAGCACCGGGAAGCGGCCCACGAGTTCGGGAATGAGGCCGAACTTCTTGAGGTCCATCGGCTGGACGTACTGGAGCATGTTGTCGCGGTCGAGGGTCTGGCGGGCTTCGTCGCCCTTGAAGCCGATGACGTTCGAGTTGAGGCGGGCGCCGATGGCACGCTCGATGCCGTCGAAGGCGCCGCCGCAGATGAAGAGGATGTTGCGCGTGTCGATCTTGATGAGCTTCTGCTCGGGGTGCTTGCGGCCGCCCTCGGGGGGCACGTTGACCTCGGCGCCCTCGAGAAGTTTCAGCAGCGCCTGCTGCACACCCTCGCCGCTGACGTCGCGCGTGATGCTGGTGTTCTCGCTCTTGCGGGCTATCTTGTCGATCTCGTCGATGAAGACGATGCCGCGTTGGCAGGCCGCCACGTCGTAGTCGGCCGCCTGGAGCAGCCGCACGAGGACGTTCTCCACGTCGTCGCCCACATAGCCGGCCTCGGTCAGGGTGGTGGCATCGGCGATGCAGAAGGGCACCTTCAGCAGGCGGGCGATGGTGCGAGCCAGGAGGGTCTTGCCGGTACCGGTCTCGCCCACCATGACGATGTTCGACTTCTCGATCTCCACCTCGTTCTTGTCGCCGTGTTCGCTGTTGTATTTCAGGCGCTTGTAGTGGTTGTATACGGCCACCGAGAGCACCTTCTTGGCGGCCTCCTGGCCGATGACGTAGAGGTCGAGGAAGTCCTTGATGGCTTGTGGGGTGGGTATGTCGGCCTGCTGGATGGTGAATTGCCGCTCTTGCTGAAGCTTCTGTTCCTTGAAGATCTGCTCGGCCTGGCGCGAGCAGTCGGCACAGATGTAGCCGTTCATGCCGCTGAGAAGCATGCCGGTCTGCGAAGCCGGACGGCCGCAAAACGAGCAGTGCTCCTCGGGTTGTTTGGGTTTGTTGGACATGCTTTAGTATAACTGGTTTTTAGTGGCGTCGAGCCTTATAAATATGAATAGGAGGATGGTGAACGAGAGCATCGACGAACCGCCGTAGCTGAAGAAGGGCAAGGGGATGCCGATCACCGGCACAAGGCCCAGCACCATTCCTACGTTGACGAAAAGATGGACAAAAAGAATGCTGGCCACGGAGTAGCCATAGAAGCGCGAGAAGGTGCTGCGCTGGCGCTCGGCCATGCCGACCAGCCGCACCAACAGCACCACATAGAGCACCACCACCAGCGACGAGCCCACCCATCCCCACTCCTCACCCACGGTGCAGAAGATGAAGTCGGTGTGCTGTTCGGGCACGAAGTCGGCCTTGGTGAGGGTGCCTGCCAGGTAGCCCTTGCCCATGAAGCCGCCGCTGCCGATGGCAATCTTGGACTGGTTGACGTTGTAGCCCGACCCTTGGAGGTCCTCGGTCTTGCCGAGCAGCACGTCGATACGCTCGCGCTGGTGCGGTTCCAGCACCTGGTTGAAGAGAAAATCGACCGAGAAGATGAAAGCCGCGCAAAGCAGAAGCACCCCGATGGCGCGCCACCAGTCGTGCGCAGTGCGCTTGTTGAGCCACACAAAGAGGTAGAGCACCGCGATGACCACCAGCACACCCAAGAGGATGTACTTGTTGACCAGCAGCGACAGGACGAACAGCGCTATGGCCGCCACGCCGACCACCAGGATGCCGCCGGAGAGGCCCTCGCGGAAGAGAGGCAACACAAAGGCCACAAAGACCAGGGCCGACCCGGTGTCGTGCTGCAAGAAGACCAGCGCCGCCGGCAGGCCGATCAGCAGCAAGGCGCCCAGCTTGGTGCGCGACTGGCTCCACTCCACGTCGATGCCCGACATGAACTTGGCCAGGGCCAGGGCGGTGGCGAACTTGGCGAACTCGGTGGGTTGGAAACGGAAGCCGCCGATCTCGATCCACGACTTGCCGCCATTGACCGTGACAGCCAGGAAGAGGGTGGCCACCAGCAGCAGCATGACGACGCCATAGATGGGGTAGGCTCCGTTGGAGAAGAAGCGGGGTTCGGTGAGGAGTATGACGGCGGCGACCAGCGACGCGGCCCCGACCCAGATCAGCTGCTTCCCGCTGAAGGTGCTGAAAGCGAAGATCGACTGCACATCGCCGCTGTAGGTGGCCGAGTAGATGTTGACGACGCCGAAGATTGTCAGCACCGCCCACAGGGCCACCGTCCACCAGTCTATTTTCATTCTCTCTTGATACATGGCTTATTTCTTTTTCTTCCGCGGCAGGGGTGGCTGGCAGGGGTTGATCTCGCGGTACATCTGTTCCACGTCTTTGCGCTTCACCTCGCCGTTGAGGTAGCGCTCGATGATGAGCCCTGCGATGGGAGCGGCCCACGAGCCGCCGCCGCCGCGGGCGTTCTCCACGTAGACGGCCAAGGCGATGCGGGGATTGTCCTTCGGGGCGAAGGCGATGAACACCGAGTGGTCGTCGCGGCTGTTCTGGGCGGTGCCGGTCTTGCCGCAGACGTCGAGCCCGTCGACGCGGGCCCTGCGACCGGTGCCGCCGGCCACGTGCACCACGTCGAACATGCCCTGGGCCGCAATGTCGAAGTACTGGCGGTCGATGCCTGTCTCGTGGCGTGTGCGGTACTCCTCGTCCTGCACCGAGTCGGGACCGTAGTAGCGCACCACGTGGGGTGTGATGTAGTAGCCCCGGTTGGCCACGATGGCGGCCAGGTTGGCCATCTGCAACGGCACCACCGTCACCTCGCCCTGTCCGATGGAGTTGGAGTAGATCGTCGAGAAAGCCCATCGCTCGCGGCCGTACCAGCGGTTGTAGAAGGCCGTGTCGGGGATGTTGCCGGTCGACATGCCGTTGCGGGGCAGGTCGATGGGAAGCTTCTGTCCGAAGCCGAACCGCAGCATGTAGTCGTGCCATACCGTGAGGCCGTACTGCGAATCGCGGTAGATATTCTTGTATTTCCCCTGCTGGATCACCCGGCGATAGACCTGGTAGAAGTAGGGGTTGCAGCTCATCTTGATGGCCTCCTGCACCGAGCGGGCCGAGGGATGGTTGTGGCATCCGACGAGGCTCTTGTCGCACACGAAGCCGCTGCCCGGCTGGATCACCCCCAGATCGAGGGCTGTCACCGCCTGCGCCACCTTGAAGATCGATCCCGGCGGATACTGTCCCATCAGGGCACGGTTGAGCATGGGGGTGGAGAGGTTGCTGTCGAGCCGCCGGTAGTTCTCGCCGCGCACGCGGCCCACCAGCAGGTTGGGGTCGTAGGTCGGGGCGCTCACCATGGCCAGCACCTCGCCCGTCGAGGGCTCCAGGGCCACCACACAGCCCCGCTTGTTGGCCATCAACTGCTCGGCATACTCCTGAAGGTCGGCGTCGAGCGACGTGTACAGGTTGCAACCCTCGACCGGCAGCGTGTCGAAGGCACCACCTTGGTAGGGGCCCACCTCGCGGTTGTGCACGTCGACGTGCATGATTTTCTTGCCCTTGATGCCGCGGAGCACCTCCTCGTAGCTCTTCTCCAGGCCGCTCTTGCCGATGTAGTCGCCCCGCTTGTAGTAGGGGTCGCGGTCCAGATCGCGCTGATCCACCTCGCCCACGTAGCCCAGCACCTGGGCCGCAATCGGCCGGTCGTAGATGCGAAGCGTGCGCTGTGAGATGTAGAAGCCCTTGAAACGGAACATCTTGTTCTCGAACTTGGCATACTCCTCCTTCGAGATCTGCTTCATGAAGATCGACGGCGCATAGGAGGAGTACTTCTTGGCCTTGCGCATCCGCTCGTCGTACTCGTCGCGGGTGATGCTCAGACTCCGGCAGAAGTAGTCGACGTCGAAATCCTTTGGCACCATCCGCGGCACGACCATCAGGTCGTACACCGCCTCGTTGTGCACCAGGAGCTCGCCGTGGCGGTCGTAGATGAAGCCGCGCGCCGGGTACTGCGTCACCGGGCGCAACGACTGTTGACGCGCCAGTTCGCGGTACTTCGGGCTGAAGAGCTGCAACATCGCCAGGCGCCCCACAAACAGGACACCCACCACGATGAAGATCACCTTCACTACATGACTTCTATTGGCGTAGCGGTTCGACATTTTAACCTCTTTTAACGCTCGCCCGACACTTTTATTGTGTCGCCTGAAAATAATATTAAAAAGTAACCAAGCGGCTCATATACCCAGCCACTTGGTTACTCCGATACGGTGTCTCTCAACCGTGTTTTTCCGCCAGTCGGCTAGTCCATCGTGAGCCGCCAGCCCTGGTCGGTCTTCACCAGGTCGGCGTCGTCGGTGCGGCTGGCGCCCTTCTCGTCGGTGATCTTCACCTTCACCTCGGCCTCCATGCCGCTCTCGTCGATCTCCTCACCGAGGATTTCAAAACTGCTCACACCGCCCGCCAGGCCATAGAGCAACTCCAGCACGGCGCCGGCTTCCTCCAGTTCCTGTTCGGTGGCGTCAGCCGTCTTGTCGAAGTACTTCACCATTCCCTTGTAGTCCTTGTCGACAGCGCACGTCAGCGCTTTCTTCACCACGTCGGAGGGCGAGTCGCTTTTGGACACCGAACCGTTCTTGCCGCCGCAGGCAGCCAGCACACACACCATCAGGCATGTCATCGCAATCGTCAGAATTCTATTCATGATGTTTTGGATTTGATTGGTTAATAATTCGGTGCAAAGATACAAACTTTTTCCGAAATGGGAGGAAGAAAATGCACTTTCGCACCATTTTTTTCTTCCTCCCAGCCCCCGGACGAAGACGGCATGCGCCGGATGGCCCTGCGGCTTAGCGCTTCACCACACGCCTCACCGAGACCCCTTCCTCGCCGACCAGCCGCACAAAGTAGACCCCTGCCGGCCACCCGGCCATCGAGAGGCGGCACCCGTCGGCAGCACCGTCCGCCACGGCCAGCCTGCGTCCGGCGGCATCCATCAGCTCCACACGCCGGAGCCCTTCGGCCTCGACGTGCAGCTCGTCCACCACCGGATTGGGCCACACGCGCCACTCCCCGCCCGCCTCGCGGCACTCCTCCACACCCACGCGGGCGCAGGGCCACTCCAAGAGGTGGGTTCCGCCGGTGCTAAAGGCGTAGACGGCCTCGACAAGCACCTCGCCATACGGGTTCTTCACCCAGTAGTCGATGTAGCGATCGGTGCCGCCCCCGCGGTGCCAAACGGAGCGCACGTCGTGGGGCGCCACGCGTATCACCACCGAGTCGAGCCAGCCGGCCTCCAGTCGCGCCGTGCCGAAGACGTAGCCTCCGGCCGACTCGAGGGTGAGCCGGGCGTCGTTCTGCCAGCCGTCGTACTGCGTCGACCGCATCACCACCGTCAGCGGGCAGAGCTCTTCGTCGGCGAAAGGCTGCTGCACCACGTGCAGGCGGCACACCTCGTCGCCCTGCCGGAAGGTGATCACGGCCGAGCGCTCGGCCGTGCCGGCGAAGGGTTCGGCCTGCAGACGCACCCATCCGCTCTGTCCTTGGGGCGGAGCGAGCAGGGTGATCCACGCGGCGTCGCACGTGGCCGTGACCGGTGCGGCCAGGGTGTCGTCGGCCGCAAAGAGGAGCGAGTCCACCCCGCCGTCGCGGGTGAAGGAGACCAGCGTGTCGCTCAGGCAGAGCCCGCGCACGGGGTAGGCCTCCAGCAGGGCCGAGTTGGACATGTTGAACGTGTAGCTTCCGTTGCCACCCACGCCGCCGATGCCGGGGCTGATGGAGTCGACCGGGAAGTAGCCGTCGCCCACACCGCTCCAGCCGAAGTTGAAGTGCAGGTACTCGCGGCCGTCGTAGCCGTCGCACACGAAGCCGTGTCCGCCGGCCAGAGCGGCGCCCACATAGACCACCGGCCGCCGCTGGTCGAGCTCGGCGATGATGGCGGCGCGCCAGGAGGCGTCGGTGTAGCCCTGATCCTTGTTGACCACCCGCATGGCGGGGTTGTAGCGGAAGTGGTCCTTCAGCGAGTTGTCGATGCTGCGCACGCCCGGGTAGCCGGCCAGTCCGGCGGCCGAGCTGCCGCCCTGACCCGCCTGGCGGTAGACCATGTCGAGGCTCACGCCGGCGTGGTACATCAGCGTGGCCACGGCCAGCCGCTCCTGCTGTGCCGAGAGGGCCGTGGGAGCGTCGGGCATGTGGGCCCAGTCGTAGAGCGTATGCGCAAAGTCGGCGCTCTGCACCCCGTAGTCGGGGGCCGTGTAGGCGTGCGAGCCCGTGCCGAAGGCGGGGTGGTTCCAGTACTTCATCATCTGGGTCTGCGCCGTGGCGGCGCAGCCGGTCACCGTGCCCTCGGGGCAGAGGTCGTTGTAGGGTTCCTGCTGATCCCAGTGGGTGGTGAGCAGGGGGTCGACGCCCTCGCCGCCCTTGAGGGGCAGGCCGGCGTCGAGCGAGCGCCACATTGCGGCGTCCGCGGCCGAGGTCTGGCCGCCATGCTCGCGCAGCCAGTCGAGCTGTTGCCGGTAACCCTCGAGCCACTCGGCCAGCGACACCGGCAGGCGCGCCGGCTCGAGGGGCGCGGTGAGCGAATAGCCCAGGATGGGGCGTGCCGCGTCGTCGGAGGCCACCATCACATAGCCACCGGCGGGATGCACAAAGAGGCGTATGCCGTCGAAGGGCCACTCGGCCGTGCGGTCGGCCAGGAGCGCGGCCTGGCGGCCGCCGAGGGTCTGCTCCCAGAAGGCGCGGGCCACCCGCGCCGCGCGCACACTGTCGACCGGTGCGGCCGTCAGCGTCGGGGCCGTCGCCAGGAGCAGCGCGGCCACAAGGATCGTCAGTCGTTTCATATCGTTCGCTGTTGCAATCGGTCAATCAAAAGCCCGCAGCCGGCCTGGCGGCCGCTGCGGGCACTCACATATCCATCAACCCAAAACCAATCGGATGCCACTCACCGACTTGCTGCCCGTCACCTGCGTGAAGGTCAGCTCGCCGCCCACCTGCTGCCCCGTGCCCTGCACGTTGAAGGCAAAGTTGCTGTGGATAGTGTTGTCGTCCGGATTGTAGGTGAAGGGCAGCGGAGCCCCCTGCACCACAAAGTTACCCTCGTTGGTCGTGTTGTCGAACTCCCAGTTGTACCACACCGTCTGCGGCTCGGAGGGCTGGTCCATCACCGTGGCCGTGATGGAGATGTTGCCCGTGTGGTCGTTCTTGAAGTAGAGGTTGTAGGTGAGCGTCATCGGCAGGTCGCCCAGCTGCGGCACCGGGTAGACGGTCTCCTCGCTGGCCGTCCAGCGCGTGTTGGCCGGGAAGAGGTCGGTCACCTCGCCGGGCTCCACGCTCGTGCTGTCGCCCTGCGACGGCTGGCCGGGGTCGGGCTGCGAGCCGCGCAGATAGAAGGTCGTCACTCCGCCCAGGGCCTCGCCGCTGCCCTCCACCTCCACCATCATGCGCATCTCGATGGTGTTGGTCTCGGCGTTGTAGGTGAACTCCGAGGCACCCATCTGGCCGGCGTCCATCACGCCATGCGTGCCGTCGAAGGTCCACGTGAAGGGCACATCGTAGTTGCCCTGCTGCTGCCCGGCCACCATCAGCTCGAAGAGCAGCTCGCCCTCGGTGGCCGTCGTGAAGTCGAGGCTCCACGTCAGCACCGCCGCGTAGCCCTGATAGGTATCATTATATATACCCACCCACGAGGTACCCGTCAGGTCCATAGTCTCTTGCGTCGGGGTCGGATCGGGCGTCGGCTGCTCCGGCTCGGGATTCTCTTTCTTGCAGCCCGTCAGGCCGACTGCGGCCGTGGCCATCAAGGCCACCATCATCGTTTTGAATAACCTTTTCATTGTTTTACGTATTAAGTTTATCGTTTTTCGATGCAAAAATACTTCTTTTTTCCATACCGGCAAAAAAATTTTCACCCCTCTCCCCCACCCGCCACACAATCGTCCTGAACACCAACCGTTTGACCCGCCGGCAGGGGCAAAACTTTAACATTTCTTAACCATTTGTTTATCGAAAAACAACAAATTTCAAGGCCCGAATTACACAATTTTGTACCCCCGTCGGGGGACGGTTGCAGGGGGCAGAAATAGATCGTGCACGATCTAATTTGATTTTTCGACCCCCTTTTTCCACCCCCTCCAGCCCCCGTTCGGCCCCCCTGCCCCGCCCCCGGCGCCCCACGGGCCGAAGCCTCCGACAAGGCCAAAACAAGACTTAACACACTGACAATCAGGTATATTACACCACTCCAAAATATCTAAATCGCTCTGACACAGTATCTTCTCCGCATCAAGTCCGAGGATGGTCCGCGGATGGTCCGCGGATGGTCCGACGGCGGGCGGACCATCCGCGGGGGTGATGCGGCCACGATGCAGCCTTGGTACAAAATAGATCGTGCGCGATCTAATTGCATTGCACCCCTCCCGCCCGCCATGCGCCAAAGCAACGCGCCGCGTCTCTGCCCGTGAGGGGGAGGCGCGGCGCGGCGTTTAAGGCTTCGCTGTGTCGACAAATCAATCGACGTCGGCGCGGGCCATGGCGTCCTTGTAGTACTTCTGGTTGACGAAGACGTCCTGCTTGTAGGGGTTGATGTGGCGCTTCTTGGCGCTGCACATGATGTAGGTGAAGGCCACGATGTTGGTCACCAGGGCCAGGGCGCTGATGACGGTCATCATCGTCGGGTTGGCGGCCACGGTGTCGACCGTGGTGCCCACCGTGGCGGCCTCGCCGCCGGCCACCTCATAGAGCTGCTTGACGGTCTCGATGCCGTCGGGATACTGCACCGGAAGCACGGCCCAGCTGAACCACTGGCGGCCGTCTTTGAAGGTTTCCTGGAAGAGGGGGAACACCTGGGCGAACATGCACCAGATGGCCAGCGTGTTGGCGCGGTTCTGGATCCAGCCGCCGCGGTTCCACAGCAGGGCAGCCACCGTCGGGGCCAGCAGCAGGGCGATGCCGCAGTACCAGCTGTGGGTGGGCAGGCAGTTGTAGGTGTAGGCGAAGTTCCAGATGTCATAGACCAGGATGTAGACCCACGTCATGTCGGCCCAGATCATGTCCTTCTTGTCCTTCGACGAGTAGACATTCCACCAGGCGGTCATGCAGAAGATGTTGAACAGACCGGCCACGCCGTTGAAGACGTTGTGCCAGCCGCCGAAGAGCCACACGCCCTCGCTGCTGAGCCACCACTTGTTCCAGCCCATGACGGCGCTCTCGAAGTCGGAGACCACAGCGATCAGGATGTTGATAGCCACGATGATGAAGGGGAAGGGCTTGAACCAGTGCTTGGCGCCGATGCCCCATTTGTACTTGATCATCATGAAGCCGATGCAGCCGGTCAGGGCGGCATAGAGCTTGGCATAGTGGAACCAGCCGTTCATGTAGATGTGGGTCTGGTTATTCACCGCCCATTCAGCACCGCTGCGGGCGCCGATGGCGATGGCCACGAAGTAGACCGTCAGCAGCACCGGGATGACGAAGAAGGTGATGGCACCGCCCATCTTGGTGCGGCGTGCGAATTCGTTCCAGAGGATCAGGCCTGCCAGCACCACCAGCAGCATCCCCCATTGCGCAAGGGCATTAGCCCCATAAACTTGGAAAAACATAGTTTTTTACTGTTTTTGTAAGTTAATAATATTGTATTTATTCCATTGATTGTCTTCTCGTTCCTCACCCACACACGGGCCAAATCACAAGTGCAAAGGTAGGTAAATTTATATTAATGGCAAAAAAAGTGTATCTTTGCACCGCGAAAAACGGTCAGAGAAACATGGCAGACAAAGGACTCAAGAAGACCAACGCGGCGCGGTTGCTGGACCAGCTGAAGGTACACTACGAGCTCATCCCCTACGAGGTGGACGAGAGCGACCTCGGCGCGCAGCATATCGCCCAGCAGCTGGGCCAGCCCATCGAGCGCCTCTTCAAGACGCTGGTGCTGCGGGGCGACCGGCTGGGCCTCTTCGTATGCGTCATTCCCGGCGCCGAGGAGGTGGACCTGAAGAAGGCCGCCCGCGTGACAGGCAACAAGAAGGTGGAGATGATCCACGTGCGGGAGCTCCTGCCCCTCACGGGCTACATCCGCGGCGGCTGCTCGCCCATCGGCATGAAGAAGGCGCTGCCCACCTGGTTCCACGAAAGCATAACGAACTTCGACTACGTCTTCTGCAGCGCCGGCCAGCGCGGTCTGCAGTTCCGCCTGGCCCCGCAGGACCTGGTCCGCGCCGCCCACGGCACGGTGGCCGACCTCATCGTAAACACCTGACACCATGACACAAGACGAAATCTGGACAGCCCACTGGCAGGAGGTGATGGACTTCATGCGGCAGAACAGCCGCAAGCCCTCGAAGCACCGCCCCGAAGAACGCGACATGCACAACTGGTGGAAGCACCAGAAGAAACTGTTCAACGCCGGCGCCATGCCCGCCGACCGCCTCGACCGCTTCCGCCAGATGCTCGCCCTCGGCGAGGAGAACCGCCACGTGAACCAATACCAATGACACCACACCACATGCAACACTACACCTATCAATCCCACGGCACCTGCTCGGTGCAGATCGACTTCGATATCGACGACCAAGGTCGTATACACAACGTGCAGTACCTCGGCGGCTGCGACGGCAACCTGCAGGGCATCGGCCGCCTGGTGGAGGGCATGCCCGCCGCCGAGGTGCGCGACCGCCTGGCCGGCATCCGCTGCGGCTGGAAGCCCACCAGCTGCCCCGACCAGCTGGCCCTGGCGCTGAATGAGATTCTGACCCGATAAACCATACCTCACATGAAGAAGACCCTGCTGCTTGCTGTCGTCTGCGTGACCCTGCTGTCATGCACCAAAAACAAGGCCAACGAGCCAGCGACCGCGGTGCCGGCCATCATCTACGACACCGACCTCGGCTCGTCGACCGACGACCTCTTCGCCTTGGAGATGCTCTACCGCTATCACGAAGAGGGGCAGTGCCGCCTGCTGGGCGTGGTGGTGGACCGCGAGGGCGAGGATTGCGCCGGAGTGGCCGACGTGATGAACACCTACTTCGGCCACAGCGACCTGCCGATAGGGCTGGTGCAAGAGGGCATCGACACCCCCAAGGTGTGGATCGACTACCGCGACCTGCCGGGCTACGCCACCGACGACGGCAGCCCCATGTTCGACCGCACCCACCTACCCCCCTACCCCGACGGATGGCAGCTCTACCGCCGCCTGCTGGCCGCCGAGCCCGACCACTCGGTCTCGATCGTCTCGGTGGGCTTCGTCACCAGCCTGGCGCAACTGCTCGAGTCGGAGGGCGACGAACACTCGCCCCTCAGCGGCGTCGAGCTGGTGCGGCAGAAAGTCAAATGCCTCTACATGCAGGGCGGCTCCTTTGGCGACACCCTCGGCACCTGCTACAACCTGGTGGTGGGGCCCGACTTCGCGCAGACCTTCTTCCGCCTGTGGCCGACCGACGTGGACATCGTCTTCTCGCCGGGCGAGGTGGGAGACATCATCGAGTATGTGCCCGACACCGTCATCGCCGACATCGACTGGACCGACATCCACCCCGTCAAGCAGGTCTACCTGCGCTGCAACACCCACACGGGCCAGATGATGTGGGACCCGCTGGTGGTGATCAACGCCGTCGAGGGCGACGGCCTCTTCACGCTGTCCGGGCGCGGCACCGTCAGCCTCACCCCCCGCGCCGAAACGATGTTCACCCCCTCGCCCGCCGGCAACTGCCGCTACCAGCTGCCGGGCGACTCGGCCTGGGTAGCCGCGATGCTGACAAAGATTCGCACCGTCAACAAAAAACACTGACAGCATGACCGATGAAGCCCCCGTCGAGCGGCATCCCCTGCAGCCCTTCCTGCCCCCCAACGCCCGCCTGCTGATGCTCGGCAGCTTCCCGCCGCCGCGCCGCCGCTGGTGCATGGACTTCTTCTATCCCAACAGGACCAACCAGATGTGGCTCATCTTCGGCCTCGTCTTCTGCGGCGACAGCCAGCGGCTGGTCGACGCCGGGCACAAGACCTTCCGGCAGGCCGACATCGAAGCCTTGCTCCGCGAGCGCGGCATCGCCCTCTTCGACACCGCCACCGCCGTGCGCCGCCTGAGCGGCAACGCCTCCGACAAAGACCTCGAGATCGTCGAGAAGACCGACATCGCCGCCCTGCTGCGGCAACTGCCGCAGTGCCACGACATTGTCTGCACCGGGCAGAAGAGTTTTTCCGTCCTCACCGACGACTACGGCGTACCCGTGCCGCCACTTGGCGCCTGCAACGCCTTCAGCCTCGCCGGCCGACCGATGCGCCTCTGGCGCATGCCCTCCTCCTCGCGTGCCTACCCCATGAAGCTGGAAGAGAAAGCCGCCCACTACCGCCGCCTGATGCAGGCGGTGGGCATCCTGCCGGAGCCGACGGTCCAACCCGCCGCCGCGACCCCCTCGACGTGACCGTCCGGCACCGCCGTCACGGCGGCCGAAATTAGATCGTGCACGATCTAATTCCCATTTCCGCCCCCTTCCAACCACCCCTTCCCGCCCCCATCGCCCACACTGCGCCCACACCGTAGCGGCCCCTCCATTTACACACAACCCACTGAAAACCAGCAACAAACCACCCATACCCCCACCCACACACCACCCAACACGCTGATTCTCCGTACCTTGTCCGCCGCAACTCCGCCCGCAGTCGGACCATCCGCGGACCATCCGCGGACTTGCCGCGGACTTGCCGCGGACATGCTGCGGAGGTGACACCGCACCATCCCCACCCCTCCACCCCGCCTCCACAAAATAGATCGTGCACGATCTAATTTCATTTTTCACTCCTCCCTCCGGCGCCCCCCACGCCCCCGTTTCCGTCGCCACCGCCCGCATGGCCCGCGAGGCCGCCGAGAAGGAGATTGGCCGGTCGCCGACGCCACACCCGACGAGGCGCGGTAACCAACAATCATCCAACACTCTACAGCCACACCTTGTCAACACTGTGGCTGTTTTTTTGCTCCTATCTACAAAATATTTTTCCCCACTTCGCCAAATATTATTACATTTGTAAATCCATATTTTGGCAAAAGGAAAGTATAACATACTAATCCTTAATCGTTTAAGCAATACAACCCTACTGGAAGAAGTAGGGAATAGAAACAATGGGCGATATGACAGATAAGGCAATTATACAGGAAGAGTCTAACATAGAGGTCATCAAGCATCGCATCTACGAGGTGCGGGGGCTGCGCGTGATGATTGACCGCGACTTGGCGGAGCTGTACAATGTTGAAACCAAGGTGCTGAATCAAGCGGTAAAACGCAATGTCGATCGCTTCCCTGAAGACTTTATGTTCCGACTGAATAAAAGCGAATGGGATTTTTTGAGGTCACAAATTGTGACCTTAAAGGAGAGCACCATAAGTACTGATACAGAATATATTGACACCATCGAGACCAGTTTAAGGTCACAATTTGTGACCTTAAACAATAGTGAAAACGATTTGAAGTCACAAAATGTGATTTCAAATAGGCGTGGCCAGCATAGCAAGTATCTTCCCTATGCTTTTACAGAACTTGGTATTGCAATGTTGAGTTCGGTGCTGCGATCGGAGACGGCCATCCAGGTCAACATCAATATTATGCGGGCATTTGTAGCCATCCGTCACGCAATAGGTGCCTGGCAAGGTGTCAAACTAAAAGTGGAACAGCTGGAGCACAAGGTCGACAACCTCAACGCCCGTGTGGATGAGATTCTCCACGAGCAGAATGAGAACAATATGGAGGTGGCCATCCAGATTGGCGCCCTCAACGACGCCCTCGACCAGCTACGCGCACAACCCTCAGAACCGCGTAACCGGATAGGGTTTAAACAAGAGAACAAATGACCGTGCTGGAAGAAGTGGGAAATAGGAAACTGCTGAAAAAAGAATAAATATGGCTACACTACTGACAAAATCGAATTATAGAGATTATATTCCGCTAGACATTGCCGCATTATCTTTTGCAGAAAGTGGTGCTCAAGGTTATGCAGGAAGAATTGAAATAGTTACCTTTGATCAAGACTTATATTATTTCAATTATTGTAATGGCGAGTGGGAAGAAAACGATATCTATTCAATTTGTCCAGAACTCCAAGAATGTTCATTTGGCCCGTTTAGCCGCAAACAAGTTCCTAATGGGTGGGAATATTATTATTTAGGAGGCGGGAATCACTTAATTGTAAGTAAGCGAATATCTTATGAATTTGATAAAAACAAAGGTGAGAATATCCAAAATGTAGATCTTTATTTAACATGGTTGGATAATATCTTAGAAGTATTGAAAAAAGACCACAATTCTCATCATTCTTATAACCCATAAGAAAACCACAAACCAGCTGAAGAAGAATTCACTATAAATAATTAATCCTTAAACGTTTAAGTAATTATGGCAATAGAAAAAAATTTATGACTTGTGACGGCAAGTACTGTTTAAGGATTATTGAAATATGATGTCATGACACAGAAGCAGGCAATACAACTCTTCGAAGAGAAGCGGGTGCGTACCGCTTGGGATACGGATGCAGAAAAATGGTGGTTCTCCATCATTGACTGCATCGCGGTACTGACCGAAAGCGTTGATCCAGCGGCCTATTGGCGCAAACTAAAATAACGACTGAAAGCAGAGGGAAATGGAACCGTGACAAATTGTCACGATTTGAAGAAGGAGATTGGCCAGTCGGTGGTCTCGCCGATGAAAGCCAAGCAGATAGTCCAGAGCGACACCCCGATCATCGCCGACGCCACACCCGACGAGGCGCGGTAACCAACGAACATCCAACACTCCACAGCCACAGCATGCCAACGCTGTGGCTGTTTTTTTGCTCTGATCTGCAAAATATTTTTCCCCACTTCGCCAAATATTATTATATTTGTACCCTCGTATTTAGGAGAGAAAAGAAAAATAATATATTAAACCATAAACGATTAGGCAATTATAGTAAAAGGAAAAAGTTTACGACTTGCGGCACATTTTAGAAAACACCACGCAAACGGATAAGGTTCAAGCAAAAGTACGATAACCGTGACCAAGATACAGGAAATAAATGTTAAGAATACTACCATTCGGACAATGAAGGTGGGCGAGGCGGATTATATCTGCATCACCGACATTGCACGGCAGAAAAACCCGCTGGAGCCGAAGGATGTGGTAAAGAATTGGATGCGGCTGAAAAACACCATCGAATATCTTGGTTTGTGGGAGATGCTCAACAACCCCAATTTTAAAGGGGTCGAATTCGACCCCCTTTTGATGCAGGCTGGGAGCAATGCGTTTACGCTCAACCCCTCTCGATGGATTGAACTCACCAATGCCATTGGAGTGATTACAAAAAACGGCCGTGGTGGTGGCACCTATGCCCAGCGGGATATCGCTTTCAAGTTTGCCAGTTGGGTGTCGGTGGAGTTTGAGCTGTACCTTATCAAGGAGTTCCAGCGGCTGAAGGAAGAGGAACAGAAGCAACTGGGCTGGTCGGCCAAGAGGGAGCTGTCCAAGATCAACTACCACATACACACCGATGCCGTCCGCGCCAACCTTGTGCCCGACGAGGTGGATGCCTACCACAGCTCGCTTATCTATGCCGAGGAGGCGGATGTCCTCAATGTGGCCCTCTTCGGTATCACCGCCAAGGAGTGGCGCGACGCCAACCCCGGCAAGAAAGGTAATATGCGCGACTATGCTACGATCAATCAACTCATCTGTCTCTCCAATATGGAGAACCTGAATGCCTTGTTTATCAACGAAGGCATCCCGCAACGCGACCGCCTGCACAAACTCAACAAGATAGCCATCCAGCAAATGACTGTGCTGGAAGAAGTGGGAAATAGAAAACTGCTGAAATAAACAAAAATATACAATCTATGAAACTCAAGAAAATCATCTTACTTGCATTGATGCCTCTTATCTTTACATCATGCGTGTCGCTTCAACCTGTTAAAATCACGAGAAATGCTCCACTAGACCAATACACATATTTTTATATTACACCGACCGAGACAAAAACAAGCTCGTCTAGTGTGGGTTATCGTTTCAGAAATGGAATTTATCTAAATCCACCGAGCAGAAGTACAAACCCAGCTGATTTAATAACGGCATATCTCATTAACAAAGGACTAGTTCGTATTCCAGAGATCAAAGATGAATTGTCTGATAAAACGATGATAATAAACTATGGAGAGACAGGGCGACGCAGAATCAACTCTGGAACCTCTACGGCAGTTACATTGCAAATTATTTCAGCGAAAACGAGTGAGGTTTTATGTATTGTAACTGGAGAAGGTCGAGGTCAGACAGAAGCCGACGATATTCGAATCGCAATCAATCGTTGTCTTGAAGAATTGTATAGGCAATAAACAACAATGAACCTTATTAACAGCTACATATTAGAGCGCACTTGTACCTATAAGGGGGAAACTTATAGGGTGCGGGATAATGGTGCCGTGTATCGTCAACCAAGACCCGAAGGTAGACCTCGCAAGGATGATAGCATTTGGACTTTTGGCGAGAAGAACGCAACGAATGGTTATATGTACATCGGCCAACACCGTGTGCATATTATCGTAGCAATAGCTTTCTATGGCGAGAAGGATTCTAAAGTTTATGTCGTTGACCATATAGACACCAATCGTTGCAACAACCGTGCAGAGAATCTACGTTGGCTTACTCGCCTAGAAAATGCATTACTAAATGAAGATACATGTAGAAAGATTACGTATCTGTGCGGTGGTGATATAATGAAGTTCATCAATAACCCATCCTGCCTACGTGAACTTGTCAACGCCCCAGACATCAGTTGGATGCGTACCGTATCAGCAGAGGAAGCCAAAGCCGCTTGGGCAAGAGTACAAGCGTTAAATGCAACACCGCAAAACCACACGTTGCCAAAAGAGCATGTTGAGAACGAAGAGCTGAAGAGACAAGAACAGGCAGAGGCGATGGCGTGGTACCGCACACAGAATAACGATTGGAGATTCACCGCGCCAAAACAACCGATATACCATACTCCTGATCCCGTATTCACTAAAGCATTATATCCAGAAACTGCACTACAAAAAGACTGGAAAACTCCAACAGAGTTCCTATGTTGTCCCATAGAATCAACAGAAACGCCATTGCAGGACTATTTCAACAACCTTGCGATTGGAAAACCGTTTTCACGAAACAAATACACAGAACACAATGTATTGGACTTTGCCTTTATGGATGAGGGTAAGGCTTTAATTATCGCAACTAAAGATACAAATCCCAATGCAATAAAGCATTTTGGGTTATTGAAGGTATACCATTCTGGCATCCAATTTATACATGAAAGCATTAGTACTTTTTTTGAAGAGAATGAAGTGAGGAAATATTTCACAACAGAACAAGGTTTAGAATGGAATGGTCCTGATAGTATTGACGATTATTGTTAAAAAACATAAATATTAATCCTTAAACGTTTAAGCAATTATGGCAAAAGAAAAAAAATTTATGACTTGTGACGGCAAGTACTGTTTAAGGATTATTGAAATATGATGTCATGACACAGAAGCAGGCAATACAACTTTTCGAAGAGAAGCGGGTGCGTACCGCTTGGGATACGGATGCTGAGAAGTGGTGGTTCTCGGTGGTGGATGTGGTTTCGGTGCTCACCGACAGCGACTACCAGACGGCTCGCAAGTACTGGAAGGTACTGAAAGGCAGATTAATAAAAGAAGGCAATGAAACGGTAACAAATTGTTACCAGTTGAAATTGCAGGCTCCCGACGGCAAGATGCGCCTTACGGATGTGGCGGATACAGAACAGTTGTTCAGGCTGATACAGTCTATTCCTTCGCCGAAAGCGGAGCCGTTCAAGCAATGGATGGCACAGGTGGCGGCGCAGCGCATCGACCAGATGCAGGACCCGGAGCTCTCCATCGAGCAGGCGGTGGCCGACTACCGTCGGTTGGGCTACTCCGAGGCTTGGATCAACCAGCGTATGCGCTCCATCGAGGTGCGCAAACATCTGACCGACGAGTGGAAGAGGGCCGGATTGGAAGAGGGACAACAGTTCGCTTCGTTGACCGACATCATCTATCGCGGTTGGAGCGGTCTGTCGGCCAAGGAGTACAAGCAACTGAAGGGGCTCAAGAAGGAAAATCTGCGCGACAATATGACCGACCTCGAGATCGCCATCAACATGTTGGCCGAAGCCACCACAACACAGATATCGAAGAACGAGAGCCCGAAAGGCATGGCCGAGAGCGCAGGCATCGCCCGCCGTGGCGGCGCCACCGCCCGCGTGGCCCGCGAGGCCGCCGAGAAGGAGATTGGCCAGTCGGTGGTCTCACCGATGAATGCCAAACAGATAGCCCAGAGCGACACCCCGATCATCGCCGACGCCACACCCGACGAGGCGCGGTAACCAACGAACCTCCAACACTCTACAGCCACAGATTGTCAACACTGTGGCTGTTTTTTTGCTTCTATCTGCAAAATATTTTTCCCCACTTCGCCAAATATTATTATATTTGTACCCTCATATTTAGACGACAAAGAAGAATAATATATTAATCCTTAAACGTTTAAGCAATTATGGCAAAAGAAAAAAAGTTTATGACTTGTGACGGCAACTGCGCTGCGGCGCATGTGGCGTACATGTTCAGCGAGGTAGCAGCTATCTACCCCATCACCCCGTCCAGCCCTATGGCCGAGTATATCGACGAGTGGGCCGCTGGCGGTCGTAAGAACCTCTTCGGCGAGACCGTGAAGGTCGTCGAGATGCAGAGCGAGGCCGGCGCCGCCGGCGCCGTGCACGGCTCGTTGCAGGCCGGTGCTCTGACCACCACCTACACCGCTTCGCAGGGTCTGCTGCTGATGATCCCGAATATGTACAAGATCGCCGGCGAGCTGCTGCCCGGCGTGTTCCACGTGAGCGCCCGCGCCCTGGCCGCCCAGGCCCTCTCCATCTTCGGCGACCACGCCGACGTGATGAGCGCCCGCCAGACGGGCTTCGCACTCCTCGCCGAGAGCTCGGTGCAGGAGGTGATGGACCTCGCCCCTGTGGCCCACCTCAGCGCCCTCAGCGGCCGCGTGCCGTTCCTCAACTTCTTCGACGGCTTCCGCACCAGCCACGAGATCCAGAAGATCGAGGCCTGGGATATGGAAGACCTGCGTCCGCTGGTGGACCAGAAGGCTCTGAAGGCTTTCCGCGAGAACGCCCTCAACCCCGAGCACAACGTGACCCGCGGCACCGCCCAGAACAGCGACGTCTACTTCCAGACCCGCGAGCTGCAGAACAAGTACTACGACGCCCTGCCCGACATCGTGGCCAAGTATATGGCTGAGATCAGCAAGCTGACGGGCCGCCAGTACGCCCCCTTCACCTACTACGGTGCCAAGGATGCCGAGCACGTCATCGTGGCTATGGGTTCGGTGACCGAGACCATCAAGACCGTGGTCGACTACCTTAACGCCCAGGGCAAGAAGACCGGCTGCGTGACCGTCCACCTGTACCGTCCCTTCAGCGTGAAATACCTGATGGAGGCTATGCCCAAGAGCCTGATGGAGCACGTGAAGACCATCACCGTCCTCGACCGCACCAAGGAGCCCGGCGCCAACGGCGACCCGCTGTATATGGACATCGTCGAGGCCTTCAAGGACTGCCCCTACAAGCCCACCATCCTCGGCGGCCGCTACGGTCTGTCGAGCAAGGACACCACCCCCGCCCAGATCATCAGCGTCTTCAACAACGCCGAGGGCGAGAAGAAGAACCAGTTCACCATCGGCATCGTCGACGACGTGACCTTCCGCTCGCTGCCCCTGCTGCCCGAAATCAGCATCCTGCCCAAGGGCACCTTCGAGGCCCGCTTCTACGGCCTCGGCGCCGACGGTACCGTGGGTGCCAACAAGAACAGCATCAAGATTATCGGCGACAACACCGACAAGTACAGCCAGGCCTACTTCGACTACGACTCGAAGAAATCGGGCGGCTACACCTGCTCGCACCTGC
>CAMHDJ010000020.1 GCA_946183915.1 uncultured Bacteroidales bacterium
TCGTAGTTCCCATTAAAGAAGGTGAAAACCTTGAGAGAGCTCTGAAGAAGCTGAAGCGTAAATTCGACAAGACGGGTGTTGTGAAGGAGATGCGTCGTCGTCAGCAGTTCACCAAGCCCAGCGTCATCAATCGCGAGAAGCATCTGAAGGCCATCTACGTCCAGCATCTGCGCCAGCAGGAGCTCGACAAGTAAGAGCCAGAGCAGAGAGCTCCCTCGGTAGGAGCAACGCCATTGGAAAGAGAAATCGCCCGCAACCATCGGTTGCGGGCGATTCTGTTTTGCGAGTGCCGGCGAAGGTCTATTTGTACTTCTGCGCCACTTCGTTGATGCTGAAGTTGCCGGAGATCTCCTGCACTTCGACGGTGCCGTTGAGAAGTCCGAAGAAGAACTCGCGCAGCCGGTCGAAGGAGAGCACAGCGGTGTTGCCGTCCTTGTCGGGGCCGAGGTCGTAGGTCTTGAGCAACTGGGGCCCTAGGGCGGCGGCGGCCAGGAGGAAGTGGTTTTGGAACTTGTCGGTGTCGATGAGGTCGGCGGCCAACACCTTGCCCACGATGGTGTAGCTGCGGAGGGTCTTCTGCATGTCCTCGCTGGTCAGGGTGGTGCGCACCTCGTCGGCGTCGACGTTCAGGGGGACGCGTCCCGACTCGGGCGCCTGGGGCATTCCCTTGTAGAGTGCGCCGAGGTCGGCCAGGCTGAGGTTGTAGAGCAGGGCTCCCGGTGCCACGACCATCTTCTCGATGGAGAAGGCCGAGGGGAGGAGCAGCTGGATGGTGCCGTTGATGCTGACGGTGGGGGTGTTGAAGGTGCCCACGATGCAGTTGTTCATCTCCAGGCCTTGGGTGGCGAAGACACCGCCGATGACGACGCAGTTCTCGAGGATCACCTCGTCGGCATAGATGCTGCCGGCCACGAAGGCGTTGTAGAGGGTCACGCTCTTGGCGTTGATGTCGCTCTGGAAGGTCAGGTGGCATGCGGAGGCTCGCGAGGCGATGGTGTCGACCGATCCGACGCTTTTGCGGAAGATGACGTTGCCTTTGGCGTCGGCGTTGACATAGAGTTCCAGCTGCGTGAAGACGGCTCCGCGGAGTTCGCAGTCGCCGTTCTGGATCTCGAGGCGGTGTGCGTAGACGGCGCCCTCGATGATGGTGTCGGACTGGATGGTGATGTCGCGGCTGAGGTCGCTGATCTGCTCGGGGATGATGGATCCTTTGACGAGGTTGTCCTTCAGCAGGACGTTATTGTCGTTGAAACGTATTTCGTTAAGCTCTTTCATAACGTGGTTGTTCTTATTTGTTAAACAAACTGATGATTTGTTCGCGCACCCGTTCACCGTGCTGGTCGTTGGGGATGTCGGCGGAGACTTCCTCGTTGAAGTAGCGCCGGATGGCGTTCATGTCTTCGTCGGAGGGTGCGGCCCATTGGCGGTCGCGAAGGCTCTCGCCGAGTTGCTGTTTGCGGGTGTCCAGCTGGTGCGGGTTGTAGACGTTGCGGTCGAGGGTTCCGTCGCTAGTCGAGGTTTCGACGTAGCATACCGGCAGGAAGAGGGCGCCTTGGGCGTTGCTGCCAATGATGCTGGTGTTGATGGTGTCATTGGTCTGTTTCTGCACCTGGAGGAAACGGGTGGCTTTGCCCAGGGTTTCGTAGGCGCGTTGCTTGCTCAGTGTGGCGCTGAGTTGCGCTCCGAGGCGTGCGTTCTCGCCGCCGGCGATGGACACGGTGGGTACCATGTCGGAACCCACGAGGCGGCTGTTGAGCATGTCGGCCTGTTGTCGAAAGAGGAAGGTGGGCTGGTCCAGGTTCTGGATGCGGTTCCGAAGCTCGTTGTCGAGTTCGTTGAAGATGCGCAGATACTGGTCGCATTTGCGGTTGTAGTCCACTTCCATCTGCCGTTGCATGTCGTTGCAGCGTTGAGCATCGCTCTGAAGTTTCAGAAGTGTTGCTTCGACATTGTTCTTCAGTTCGTTGATCTGCTGGCTGATCTCGCTGCGGACAGTCTTGAAGAAGCCGTCGATGAGGGTTTTGCCAACGCGGCGTGAATTGCTCCGTATGGAGGCCACTTGGGCAGACTCGGTGGCGGCTACGGAGGCGGTCAGGCCGTCGACGGTCGTCCGGCAGTCGGCCGAGGAGGCGTCGAAGGGGGTGGTGTCGACTCTCACGTTGACAATCACATCCTCGGAGGCCGTTCCGCTGTAGGAAACAGTGCCGCCGTTTTGCGACGCCGGGTAGGACACGGAACCGTGGTAGTGGACGTAAATGGTCTGTCTGACTGATCTTGTGTAACTCATAGCGCAACCTAGTGTTTGAGGGTTTGATATGAGGTGGACAGGAAGAGTTTGGTCATCATCTCCTTTACGCGGTCGGGTAACTGGGCGGTGGCGACCATCTTACTGTATTCGATAACGGTCTCAGTGTCTTTCTCGTTGGAGTTGACCCAGTGCAGGTTGTCGCTGTTGGAGTTGATGGTGTTCTGGATGTTGCGCTGCATGGTGGCGCTGAGTCCCGTGTCGTTCATGACGATATTGTCTACGGTGGTTCCGTTTTTGTCGATACGGGTTTCCATCATCACTACGGGGACAGCCAGGTGTGCCTCGCGGGCGGTGCCGTTCAGGAGGATAGTGGAGGTCAGTTCACGCTGCTCGTTAAAGTCGGATAGGAAGTTACGCATGGCGTTGATGACCTTCATGCCTTGGTATTTGGCATTGGAGGCCAGTATCTTCTGGCTTTGCATGACCGACTCGAGTTGGCCTACGGGTACGGTGGCTGTGAGCATCTTGCTGCGGTTGGTGATGTGTTCCACCTCGCCGAGGGCAAAGTTTATCGTGGGACGGTCTAGTTCGGTCACCCGTTGTCTGAGGTTTTGATTCAGACCGTTGAAGAGCTTGCTGTAGCGCGCTAGCAACATGTTGTAGTCGCGCTCCATGCGGGTACGGATGCTGAGCAGTTGCTTCTGCTGCTGAGAAAGTTGCATGAGAAGGGAGTCGACATCGCTCTGCAGTTTGGCCATCTTCTGGGAGATCTGGGAGCGTATCATGGTGTAGAATCCCTCGTTGACCTTCTCGCAGACGTGGTCTGATGCTTCTTTTTCGGCAGCGATAACGGCAGTCTGCATGGCGATAACAGCTGTCGTTGTAGCGTTTACGTGGTGTGACACCTTGTCGATCTCTTTCGCCATCGGGAGGGTGTCAACAATACAATCTATAGTTGATGCCATTGTGCGATAGATTTAAGGGTGTTACTGATTGTCTTCCACGTTGTTCTCTTCGGCCGTCGGCTCCTCGACTGGTTCGTCAGTGGGCTGTTCGGGCATTTCTTCCTGGACGGGTTCCGGCTCTGGTTTGGGAGTGGGTTCTGCTGGCGGTATGGCGCTGGTGTCTTCCAGGTCGGAGAGTGCTTTTTCGGCAATGGACGGAAGATCGAGATTGAGGTACTCGAAGGTGATCTCCTCGACGTGAGGCGTTGGAGGAAGCTCGGCCTGTTTGGCCAGCAAGGGGTTGGCTGTAGCCAGGGGTTTGCGGCGGGAATCCAGTTGGTTCACCTCGCTGGCAGCCACCGCTTCTTCGTTCGAGTGGCCGTCGCGGAGCTTGGCGTCGTAGTATTCCACATGGCCAAACTTTTCGCCTTTCAGACGAATGTCATCTTGCAGACGATCCATGTAGTCCTCAAACTGGTTCTGCACCTGCTTGAACTGTTGCGACTGTGCCTCGAAGGCTGCTGCTGTCTCGGCTACATTGTCGGTGCTTTCCACGAGGGTGGCATCGAGTTGACCTTCGCTGTTGGCCATGTTGGCCTCCGTGCGTTGCAGCGAAACCAGGGTGTTGTAGGCAGCAGTGTATTCGCGCAGGCTCTCCTGCATGGCGGCAATGATCTTGTTGGATTCCGACCGGTTGTCACGGTAGAATGCGTCGGTGTCTTGGTTCCACTTATTGAGGTAGCTGATCTTCTGGTCTTTGATGTGGTTGTATATCTTCAATCGCTCGATACGTGTTTCGCGCATGAGGTTCTGCACGACGGGGGCAACTACCTCCTCATATAGTTGATGGACACCAAACGGCACCGAGGTGGTGCTACCATCTTCGGCAGTCCACATGCCGGTCACAAGATTGAACCGCACACGAGAACTCTCTTTCAGTTGGAACGGAGTGTAGCCTTGTACATCCTCCGAAAAGTCGAACTTCTCGTTGCGGATACGCTCTATCTCGTCGTGTTCCAGTAAAGGAGAATAGTGATTGTATGGTGCTTTAAGAATTTGGTATAGCAGTTTGTTCGATTCGAATATCACTTTGTCAGCCGATGCCACTTTGAGGTTGGATATAGCCTGTACGGACTGTGCCATTGTGACCATCAACTTCTTGAGTACATCCTCAAACTGCTCTGTTTTGCTTGAGAGGGAATCTTTCAGTTTGTTCAGTTCCTGGAACTTGTTGATGCTGCCAGCGTAACGGCTCTTGTCGAACACCTCTACAACCGGTGCATCGGCGGGTACGTCACCCGTAGCATATTCGTCGAGGAACTCGTGGTATTCGCTCTTGTCGGCCACCAGTGGCAAACTGACGCTGGAGACGTCCAGGTCTTCCATGCAGAAGCCGATGGTACGCAGAGAACGTTCCATCTTGCCAAAATAGTCGTGTTGGTTGACCTGTTGGATGGAAGTGGAATATTCATCGGTATCAAGAGCTTCGGTATCGTTCGAGCTTTCCACAACGGGCGCATCCTGTGACAAATGCTCCAATTCTCCAATGGTGGAAACCAGCAAGTCGTTCTGACGCGACATTTGCAGGGCCACCTCCGACTCGTTTACCGTACCGGTGTAGTCGACGATGAAACTCTTGTCTTCGTATTTGATCTGGTCGGCCACAGGCACATAGGCCACACCCATCTTGTTGACCTTGTAGTCGCGGAATATCTCCTTGTGCTGTTTCTGGAACTCGGCGATCCTGATATTCAGACCATCGATTTCCTTCTGGAGTTGATTCTTCTTGACAAAGAAGATGATAATAGGAATGATAAGGATGGCCAAAGGCAGGAGCCAAGGAATCCATAGTTTCGACTGTTGGATTGTCTTCTCTTCTTTCTCTTTTTCGAGCCTGGCAATTTCGCCTTCTATACGCTCTTCTTCGCCAACAATCTTTTCAGCGGCCTGGCGGTAGTAGTTGAACAGCACTTTCGCCTGGTCTTGGTAGATATTGGCCGATTCTGGAAATATTTTTCCTGTCATGTTGATTATGTTTTGGTTAATAATTTATGTAATAATGATAAAAACGCCTAGTTGGAGTATTGTGTACGTCGACGCTGCAGGAGTCGTTCGCATTGGGCTAGCTTCTGCTCGACTTGATCATTGTTCATGCGGTAGTCACCGATCATGCGGCCAATGGTTTCGGCTCCTTCTACCAGTTGGTGGTCGGTCGTCTGTGCATCAGTATTGTTGGAGGGAGAAAGGTAGCGTAATTCTTGAACCATACGGTCGACGCGGCCGCGCAACTCGCTGGGTATATTGCCGTTTTGGTCAACCTTTTCCAGCAGGTCGCGCCACGCACGTTTCACATCATCTCTGTTGTTGAGTTTGGATTTTTCTTCGTCGTAAACGTTGACTATCTGCTCTTTTGTGCGTAGTGCTGCTGCCATGCCGAGCAGTAATAGCGCCAGCAGGCCACCTTGTACAAGCAGTTGGATGGTGAAGCTCGAGTGTCTCATCAGTATCATTGCCGCTATGGCGATGACAGCATAACTGATGGTGATAGACCATCGGATGCCCATAGCACCCATTCGAGCTGTGTGTTGGTCGCCCCAAGGCCGGAGCAAATCGAAGAAGAAAAGACCTAAGATAATGGTGCTAACCACCATGTCGAGCACCATCACTTCGGTACTCAGATCGCCGCGAAACAAGATGAAGGCGGTAATCAAGATGGCCTCGCAGATGGCGAGGGCCAACCATGAGATAATTTTTCGTGCCATGATATGATACTTTTGGTTGTTCTAGCGTTTGTTGCCACAGCGGGGGCAGAACTTGACCGAAGGCGGTAGCGGAGCGCCGCATCGCGAACAGACGTCGCCCATCTGGGTCGGTTTGCCGCAACTGCTGCAGAAGGCTGCGCCCGATGGCAGGGGTGCGTTGCAGTGAGGGCAGCGGTTATCTTCGGCCTGTAGGTGAGCCCCGCAACCGGTGCACCGTTTGGCGTTCTCGTCGTTGTCTCGACCGCAGTTGGGACAGGGATTGTATTTATGGCCGCAGTGCGGGCAGAATTGCGATGTGGTGGGGAACTGTTTTCCACAGTTGCTGCAGAATACCGCCGCCGGACGTGGAGCACCGCCACCGGTAGCACCGCCTGTCGGTGCAGCCGGTGCTTGTCCACCACCGAAGGTCGGATGGTCGTTGTTGGGGGTCATCAGTGGTGTACCCATGCTGCCGCCACCCATGCCGCCACCGAAGCCGCCCATCATGCCGATGGCCATCAGACCACCGAGGATCCCCCCCTGGCCGTTGCCCATGCCGTTGACAGCCCCTTGGGCCGTCTGGAACATCTGCTCCTGCTGCCAGGTGTGGCCGGTGATGTGCATCGAGCTTTGCTGTGCGATGGCTTCCTTCACCCGGCGACCCTCTTCGGTGTTGGTGTCGATGTCAATCTCCGTAATGTAGAAATGCGCCAGGTCGATGCCAAAGTTGGCCCAGAAACCGGCCAGGTTGCTCTTGAGGTAGGTGGAAAGCTGGTCCAGGTGCCCCGAAATCGATTTGTATCCAATCCGGTTCCCCGTCATGTATTGCACGATGGCCGACTTGGTCTTGGTGATGAACTCACCCAGACATTGGTCGGTCACATCCTCGCGCGAGAAGCGGGTGTGCGGTACCACCAGGTTGATCAGGAACTTTTCGGCATCGACAATCTTGATGCCGTAACGCCCTTTAGCAACCAGCGGCAACTGGGTCTGGTAGTCTACGTCATGGATTGACATGCTGCTACTCTCCCACACAAGGTTGGCGGGTTGCAGAAGGTTGACATACCATATCTCAGCCGTGAACGGGTTTTTGCCGCCAAAGGGTATGCCATAGAGAGAACGTAGTATCGGTAGGTTCTCGGTATTGAGGGTGTGTTTGCCGGGACCGAACTTGCCTAGCAGTTGTCCTTTGGAAAACAGAAGTGCCTCCTGCGACTCGTAGACGAGCAGTTGTGTGTGCGTGCTCAGGTTGGTTTCGGGATAGCGGTAGGCGTAAAGGGTTTCACCCTCTTCAGGGGTCCATTTGACTAGATCTATAATTGCCATAACATCAATTAATTTTGAGAGTGCAAAATTATTAATTTATTATGAGAATTGCAAATAAAATATTCGTCACATGTTGGATGATGACTCAAAACATATTGATTAATAGTGGTGTATATGTGGTAATTTAACATTTGATATGGCTAATAATAAAAGGGTCCTGCAAGTGGCAACTTGCAGGACCCTTTTGCAGAAGGGTATTAGAATAACTATTTGTTCTTCATCTTACCCAAGCGGGCCGTCACCTTGTAGGTGGTGTGGCTGTAGAGGCCGCTGCCGAGGATGGGGGCCGAGCGGTGTTCTTCCACCTGCGGATAGAAGATCACATCGTAGCCCGGATGCTCCTGCATCAGCTTGTAAAGGGCGATGTTGGCGCCACCGTAGACCATGTTGCCGATAATGGGCAGCTCGCGGCCGTTGTTGGCAAAGCCGGCTTTCGACGTGCCGAAGGTGCGCTCCCAATCAATCCACAGGATATGGGTCACGCTGGCCTCGGCCGTGAAGGGCTCCGAGAGCTCGAAGTCACTGGCCACAAACTCGACGTGGCTGTTGGGCTCACGCATCGTGTGGCGATAGCTCTGGCAGCTGCTCATGAACAGGGCAACCACACTCAAAACCATAAGAATCTTGATCTTTTTCATTTCCATGTATTTTTTGTTAGTATGTTTTGATTTGTTTTACTGCTGTTGGGCGGTGATACGCTCGAGCCATTTCAGCATGCCGAACATCACAGCCATGGCAATGAGGCAGATGATGGCGAAGACGGCCCAGGTCATCCACAGGTTGGGCAGCTTGTTGAACAGGAACGGTCCCACCATGATGAGCAGGTTACCCACGGCAGTAGCCGTGAGCCACAGGCCCTGGCAGATACCCTGGATGTGTTTCGGCGCAATCTTCGACACGAAGCTCAGGCCCATCGGCGAAATGAAGAGCTCGGCCACGGTGAGGAAGAAGTAGGTCACGATGAGCACCCATGCGTCGGCTTTCATGCCGGCAATGGTAGCGGCATCCTGCTTCATGAAGGCCTCACCCGAGGGATAGCCCATGTGCATGCTGAAGATGGTCAGGAAAATGTAAGCGCAGGCGGCAAAGAGCATGCCGATGACGATCTTGCGCGGTGCGGAGAACTTGCGGCCCCATGTGGTGCCGAAGAGCCACATGATGACCGGCGTCAGCAGGATCACAAGGGCGGGGTTGAGGAACTGCCACACCTCGGGCGCCACACTGTCGGAGTTGACGAAGTTGCGGGCGAACAGCGAGAGCGACTGGCCGTTCTGGTGGAACGACATCCAGAAGAAGACGCAGATACCCAGCACGGCATACAGACCGGCCATGCGCTGCTTGATGTCCTTGGCCATGGCCTGACGCTCCTCGGGAGTGTACTCGACCACTTCGGCCTTGGTTTTCTTGGCAGGCGTGGGGAACATGTTTTTGAAGATCAGGAAGATCAACAGGGAGATGAGCATGGCAGCCACCGAGGCCAGGAAGGAGTAGTGGACACCGGTGTTGAACACCTGCAGGTAGCTCTCGCAGGCAGCCTGCATGTTGGCCGGGTCGAAGTGGCTGTTGTTCTGGGACATCCATTGGGTAAGGTTGGCCATCTGGGTGGCATCCATACCGGTGGCGTCGTTGATGTACTGGTGGCAGAGGGCGGGCAGGTCGCTGTTGTAGGTCATGCCGTTGCGGCCCAGCCACCACTGACGCAGCGAGGGAGCCACGAAGGGAGCCAGCACACCGCCGATGTTGATGAACACATAGAAGATCTGGAAGCCCGGATCGCGCTTGCTCTGAGCCAGCGCCAGGGCCTCGGGTCCCTTCTTGGCGGCCTCGGCCTCCATGTTGTCGTACATCTGGCCCACAATGGCCTGCAGGTTGCCTTTGAACAAGCCGTTACCGCAGGCAATGACCAGCAGGGCGGCGCAGGTGATGACCAGCACGGTCGACATCGACATACCCGTCGCGCTGTAGCCGGCAGGAATCGACAGCACCACATAGCCCACGGCCATCGTGATCAGACCGGCGATGATGGTGCCCTTGTAGTTCTGCAGCTTGTCGGCGATGATACCGCCAGGCAGTGCCATCACGTAGATGCCGAAGTAGAAGACGGCATAGATGATAGCGGCCACATTGTCGCTGATGCCAAACTTCGAGCAGAGGAAGAGCAGCAGCACGGCATTCATAATATAGTAGCCGAAACGCTCACCCATATTACTCAATGCCGCCGCGATTAATCCTTTAGGATGTCCTTTGAACATAATGCGTAATTTTTTGGTTTATAATTAATTTAAGTTAATATTCGACAGAGTATTCCCCAAATTATATGGTGCAAAGATACAAAAAAAACTGAATATGGCAACGCCGTCTCTGCTTTTTTTTGTATTTTTGCCGCTGTTTTATGGAAAAGGAAATCTCCCGTACTATTGAGGTGCTGCGCTCCGGCGGCACCATTCTCTACCCCACCGACACCATCTGGGGCCTGGGCTGCGACGCCCGTCGCGTCGACGCCGTCGAGCGCCTCTACGCCATCAAGCAGCGCGACCACTCGAAGAGCATGCTCATACTGGTTGGTCCTCAGGCTATTCCGGCCGGAATGGACGCTCCGTATGTGCAACAACTGATGGCTTCAACCGACCGCCCCACAACCTATATCCTGCCGCGCGAGGTGTGGCTTGACCAGATGCACCTCGAGGTGGCCCCCAATCTGCCGGCCGACGACGGCACGCTCGGCGTACGCTGGCCGCAACACACCTTCTGTCAGGAGCTTATACGCAGCCTTGGTGCTCCGCTGGTCAGCACCAGCGCCAACCTCAGCGGCCACCCTTCGCCGCAGACATACAATGATATTGAAGAAGAGTTGCGGTACCGGGTCGACCACTGTGTTGCCCCCTTGCCCGAGTTCCTCAGCGCCGAAACCCGCGGCAGCCGCATCGTCAAGCTCCATCCCGACGGCACCCAGACCGTCCTCCGCCCGTAGTCCACGCCAGGGCAGCCACGGTGTTTTCGTCGCCGGTGGCGATATCTGTGACCTCTATGTCGCTGGCTTCGAGGGCAGTGACCATGCTGCCAAAGCCCCGAATGCCGGTGCCGCGGCACTTGAGCGCGGCCTCTTTGCGCGTCCACAACTGCAGGAAGGCCATCGTCGGGTCGGCGCTGCGGTCGACGGTCTGTCGCTCCTCCGGCGAGCACACACGCTCCGCGAGGCCCTCGCTGATGCGGCGGCGGCTCTCGACGTCGATGCCCACCGGCCCCTCGTAGCTGACGGCCGCCGCCACTGCCGTGCGGCAATGACTGAGGCTGACGTGTAGTTCCGGATGGTCGCGCAGGTAGGGTGCCCCTTGCTCGTTGTGCTCTACGATGGTCTCAAAGCCAAGTAGTTGGCAGAGCAGTCGCCGCGCAGCGTCACGTTGCTCGCCGAGGGTGCGCCACTCCCCGCGCTCTATTCTCCACGTTCCGTTTTCCACCGTCCGCTCCAGGTCAGGCCTTGCCCAGGATGTCGTAGGGCACCGTGTCGCCGGCGGCCATGCGGGGTTCGCTGATGGTGCCAAACTGCTGCTCGTACTTCTTGATGTTGTCGCTCAGGGCTGCGAGGGTGCGTTTGGCGTGGATGGGGTTCATCACGATGCGCTGGCGCACCACGGCGCCGTCGCTGCCGGGCAGCATCTGGGCGAAGTCCATCACCACTTCGGCGGGTGTATGGCTGATAATCACCAGGTTGGAGTACGTGCCCTGAGCCACCTCGGGCGTGATGTTCAGTTTCAGGTTTTGCTGTTGTTCTTTGTTGTTGGCCATAATTCGGTGTAATTTTTTTGCTGCTATAACGTCGTTCGGCGGCAATTATTGTGCCATCCCCTTGGACCCCGATCGTGATGTCCCCATCTTGTACCCGGGATGCCCCTCTGGCAGCCCCATATTTTCGCCCTACCTAAATGTTAAAAAGCCTTTAACAAATCCATTTTTTCGCCTACTTAACTCCTACTAAACTAAGCCTTTAGTAGGAGAAGAGTAGGAGTTGAGTAAGAGATGAGTAGGAGATGGTGGCTAATCATCTGGTTTTCAGGGGGCATTTTTGAGGTTATGTTAAATAGACTTTTTCCGGCGGCCCGGTGGGTGAGGGTCGGCGAGGGGGCTGGCCGAGGGGTGCGAAAGGGTGGTGGCCGAGAGGTGCAATCGGCTCGAGGGGAGGCCTCGCGACGGCCGGGCCGGTGGGCGTATGGGCGGGTAGGGTGGTGTTGGCGGTTGTGTGCAAGTTGTTGATTCCATGTGTTGTATGGTGTTCTGTTTATTGTACCGTGCATTTTATTTCTGTAGAATGAAAAAAAATATGTAATTTTGCACTTTCAAAAACAACGCGAAAGATGAGTCATAAGACAGCCATTACGATCTATGAGATAGCCTCCTATGTGCTGATTCTCGGTGCCACAGCCATCTATTTCTTCATGAAACAGCAGGGGCTGTCGCTGACGATGCTGGTGCTGGCGCTGGCTATCTTCTGCCGTTGGATGATGGACCGCCACCGCTACAAGGCGTGCGACGAGGAGAACGACGGCCTGCGCAACGACCTCCGCCGCCTGACCCTCCTGCTGGCCGAAGAGAAGAAAAAGAATAACAATAAATAAATCAGTAATTTTATGGCAACAACCACCGACATCAAGAACGGACTTTGCATCAATTTCAACAACGATATCTACACCATCGTTGAGTTCCTCCACGTGAAACCCGGCAAGGGTGCCGCCTTCGTGCGTACCAAGATGCGCAACGTCAAGACCGGCCGCATGCTGGAGAACACCTTCCCCAGCGGCGCCAAGATCGATATCGTCCGCGTCGAGCGTCGTCCCTACACCTACCTCTACAAGGAGGGTGACATGCATGTCTTCATGCACACCGAGACCTACGAGCAGATCTACATCCCCGAGACTATCATCAACGCCCCGCAGTTCCTCAAAGACGGCCAGTATGTGGAGATCACCGTCGAGGCCGACACCGAGACTCCGCTGATCTGCGAGCTGCCCCCGTTCATCGAGACCGTGGTCACCTACACCGAGCCCGGTTTTGCCGGCAACACCGCCACCAACGCCATGAAGGACGCCACCGTCGAGCCTGGCGTGCAGGTGCGCGTGCCCCTCTTCATCAAAGAAGGCGAGCGTATCAAGGTCGATACCCGCACGGGTGAGTATGCTGAGCGCATCAAATAACTTTGTAAATCAGTTCTGTACATTGAAACGATACGCCCTTGTTGCAGCCTGCTTGCTCGTGCTGGCAGGCTGCAAGCATAAACAGCAGGTGCCCGCCCCGGCGGCAGGCATCGACTACACGCAGGTGGCTGTGCCCGAATTCTGCGTCGACTCAGCCTATCGCTACACGGCCGAGCAGTTGGCCTTTGGCAACCGCATCCCCGGCAGCAAGGCATGGGAACAGTGTGCGGCCTACCTTGCGGCCGCCATGGGCCGCTGGTGCGACACGGTGATGGTGCAGGATTTCCGCACCACGCTGTGGGACAACTCGGTGGTGCCTGGCAAGAACATCATCGCCTCGCTCAACCCGCAGGCCCCCAAACGCATCCTGCTGGCTGCCCACTGGGACAGTCGTCAATGGGCCGACCACGACAACAACCCCGATATGCACCGCTCGCCGGTGCCCGGTGCCAACGACGGCGCCTCCGGGGTAGCCGCCCTCATGGAGATGGCCCGCGTGATGAGCGCCATGCCTCCCTCGGTGGGGGTCGACTTCATCTTCTTCGATGTGGAGGATCAGGGCGTTCCGGAGTGGAGCGAGACTTACGATGACAAGTCCTGGTGCAAGGGGTCGCAGTTCTGGGCCGAGAACCGTCATGTGCCTTACTACACGGCCGTCTATGGGGTGCTGTTCGACATGATCGGCACGCCCGAGCCCCGATTCACACAGGAGTACATCAGTCGCCAGTATGCCCCCGGCCTCTGCGACAAGCTGTGGAACTGCGCTGCCGCGCTCGGCTATGGTCACATCTTCGTCAAGAAGCAGACCGATCCCATCCTCGACGACCATCTCTATGTCAATCAGATGACCGGCATCCCGATGGTTGATATCGTCCAGAACAGCGTCAACACCAGCTTCTTCAGCCATTGGCACACCACTACTGACGACCTGAATTCGGTCAATCCGGAGGCGTTGCGCACTGTGGCGCTGGTCACGATGAAGACGCTCTATGGTGACTACCCTGCCAAATGAGAACGAAAGGTTTACATAATGCGAAAAGGCTGAGGCACTGTTTGTGTCTCAGCCTTTTGCTGATGGTCTGCGGATGTCGTGGCGACCAGTGTCGCACTCCGTTCGGCGAGGGCGGCGACCTCGATCTACTTCAGCCCGATTTCATGAATCTCTACAACAATCCAGGCGGCACACTGGTCATTAACCGGGGCTATCGAGGCATTCTGGTGCATTGCTCTGGACTGTCTGAGTATGTGGCGTTTGACTGTGTCTGCCCCTATTGCCGGGAGGTGGGCATGACGCCGGACAGTCCTACCCACGCGGTGATGCTGACATGTCCGGAGTGTGGCTCGCGGTTCGAGCTCTTCTTCGGCAACCCGCTGGAGGGGGCTGTCACGTCGTGTATGCTCTATCAGTACAACACGTTCTTCGACGGCCGTATTCTAAGTATATATTAATCAGTTCTTCTTCCAGAGCACATACAGCAGGTAGAAGAGCAGTCCCAGCAACCCGAGCATGAGCAGTCGGGGCGAGAGGAGTGTCAGTAGGAGCATCGCCGCCACGATCATGGTGACGTTGGCTGCCACTCGCTTGTCCGATGGGAGCGACTGGTAGCGTAGCTTGGTCTGCTGCCACCATTGTTGTATTCCGCTCACTTTCCGCCCTTGGTTGTCGACGGTCTCGGCGTGGGTTGTCGGAATGTCTGTCACGCGTACTTTGATGGTCTTGGAACCGTGCTTTCCGTCCTTCCAAGCGGTGATTGTCAGGGAGGTGCGTCCTTTCGACCGATGCAGCCGGAATCGCTTGCTGCCGCTGATTTCGAGGGGCAGTACGGTGGCCTTGTAGCCGTTGTCGATCTTCAACTCTACGCGTTCGGCGCCGCTGCAGTCCCATCGCACCTCGACGATGTCACCTTCGGTGACGGTGGTGCGGTCTACGTTGAATGTCATACGTTTTTCCATATCCTCGTTGTCATCAAATTCTGTGCCACGCCTAGGTGGCCGGGCTTAGAAGCCCGGCTTGCCTAGGAGGTGGAACATGTTGCGCTTGTAGGCCTCTACACCCGGTTGGTCGAAGGGGTTGACACCGAGGGTATAGCCACTCACGCCGCAGGCGAACTCGAAAAAGTATATGAGCTGGCCAATGGTGTACTCATCTATCTTGTCTACAGATAGTTCCACTACTGGTACTCCTCCGTCGACGTGTGCTTGGATGGTTCCTTCGGCTGCGCAGTCGTTAATCTCGGTTAAGCTCTTGCAAGTAAGATAGTTGATACCGTCAAGATTCTTCTCGTCAGTGGGCACAGCCACGGTGGTGTTGGGGCGACGTACGCGGAGCATGGTCTCCATCATCAGTCTTTCTCCGTCCTGCACGTATTGTCCCATGGAGTGAAGGTCGGTCGTAATGCTCAGGCTATGAGGAAGAAGTCCTTTGTGACTCTTGCCCTCACTCTCGCCGTAAAGTTGTTTCCACCACTCGGCCAGGTAGCGAAGATTGGGTTGGCAGCTGACAAGCATTTCCACCTTGGTGCCCTTGCGGTAAAGTGCATTCCGAACGGCTGCGTACATCAAGGCAGGATTCTCTTCCAATGTGTTGTTTCCATGGCATATAGAGCGCATGTCGCGAGCTCCTTGAAGCAGACGGTCGATGTTGTATCCGGCCATGGCAATGGGGAAAAGTCCGACGGGTGTCAGCACCGAGAAGCGGCCACCTACGTTGTCAGGGATGACATATGCGGGGTAGCCCTCCTGCTGTGCGATGTCGTGCAGTGCTCCACGCCGGGCATCAGTGATGGCCACAATACGTTCAGATGCAGCTTTTTTCCCATACTTCTTCTCCAGATGTGCTTTGACGATACGGAAAGCTACTGCCGGTTCGGTGGTGGTACCGCTCTTGGAGATGACGCAGACGCTGTAATCCTCTCGGTCTAAGAGCTCGAGCAGCTGATTGTAATAGTCCTCTCCCAGCGTGTGACCAGCATAAACGATGTAGGGTTGATTATCGCGAACCATGGATGCAAACTCGGATTGGAGGGCCTCAATGACCATCCGGGCTCCAAGATAGGAACCTCCGATTCCGATGACGACCAGCAGACGACTTTTCTCTGCGAGCCGTGCAACATCGGCTTTGAGTCGCGCCAGTTCTTGCTTGTCAATCTCCTCAGGCAGATTTACCCAACCGAGGAAGTCGTTTCCTGCCGCATCGCCTTCGAGAAGGTGCCGTTTGGCTTCCAAAACCTCTGGCAGTAATGCCTCTATGTCCCTTTCCGATACACGGTTAAAAGCGTGTTTGATGTTTACTTTTATGGTCTCCATTTTGATATGTTTTGTTGATAAATTGTTCATTTTTATGGCTCAAAAATGGGCGTTTCGGTATTTTTTTTAATCTGTAACTTCAACATTTTCGCTTGATTAACGAAAAAACAAAAAAAATATTTTTCGTATTCAAAAAAATATATGTAATTTTGCACATCATAAAAGCGAGAAATAATATAGAAGTATTAATAATTTTAAAATCATTAATGATATGCTGAAAAAACTAATCAAGATGGGCGTTGTGATGTCGCTTTTAGTGACTTCTGTTAGCGCCTTTGCACAGAATTCCGGCAAGATCGAGTATCCTCGATACAGCTTCGGAAGCAACTGGTCGCTGGGCGTTGCCCTCGACTTTGACTGGGAGGCCCAGCAACATGGTGCTAGCCACCCTGATGGCATGTGGAGAAGATCTACCAATGTCGGTTTCGACATTTTCGGTATGAAGAAGTTCCACCACGCCTTTGATCTCCGTATCCGCGCTCACGTCCCCACGCTGTGGAGAGGTCTGCAGGATCAGCCCGTTGATGGCCAGAGCTTTTACATGGCTCGCTACTCCACCCTTACTGGTGAGTTGATGTGGTCCATCAGCAACGCTATCCACGGTTACGATCCCGATCGTCGCTGGAGCGCCCCCTACCTCTTCGTGGGTGCGGGTGCCGCCTTTGTTAACTGCCTCATCGATGACGAGCAGTTTGAGGGTACGCACTATGCCGAGAATCTGGGTCACGTCATGCCCGTGCTGACTGCTGGTATTGGTGCTAGCTACAGCTTCACCGAGAAGAGCACCTGCTTTGTTGAGTTGGAGATCAATGGCAATGACATCCCCAACCTCTTCGAGCAGAGCTTAAGTGACCTTGCTATGGTCCATGCTGATGCACGCTTGGGTTACATGTACAACTTCGGTCTGACCGAGGCTGACAAGGCCGTTGCTTCGCAGAAGAGCATGCTCACGCAGGACAACTTCGGCGCTCTCAACAGCCAGGTGGCCGCCCTCGAGCAGCAGGTTGCTAACAACCGCAACGAGGAGAAGAAACTGCAGAATCGTATCGCCGAGCTCGAGAAGCAGCTCGCCGACGCTCTTGCCAACAAGGGCAACAAGGTCAACAGCGCCGCTGCCGACAGCCTGCAGAACGTCATCAACCAGATCAAGGCCGACCAGCTCAACTACTACGCTCTGCCCTTCTCGGTGCAGTACGGTGTTGACGAGTGGCAGGTCAGCGACGAGGAGATGGACAAAGTCAAAGCCGTCGCTCGCGTGATGAAAGACAACTCCAACGTGAAGATCAAAGTGGTTGGTTTTGCTGATCACACTGGCAGTGCTGCCTACAACATGAAGCTCTCCGAGCGTCGTGCCAACGAGGTCAAGCGCCTCCTCTCCAAGAAGTATGGTATTGCTGAGGACCGCATCGAAGTCGACTTCAAGGGTAAAGATGCTCCCTTCGGCGATGCCCAGTACGCTCTCAACCGCCGCGTCAGCTTCTATCGCGTGATTGAATAGTCATACGATACACACCAACAACAAGAGGGCCTCTCGTATGAGAGGCCCTCTTCTTTTTATATATAATGTAAGATGACTATTCGGAGAGGATACGGTATTCCACGCGACGGTTGTTCTGTCGTCCCTCGGGGGTGGCGTTTGTGTCGGTGGGGAGGGACTTGCCGAAGCCTTTCCACCGCAGACGCGAGCGGTCAATGCCATGTTCGATCAGGTAGTCGGCTACAGCCTTGGCGCGTGCATCCGACAGGATGCGGTTGCGTTCGATGGTGCCTTGGTTGTCGGTGTGGCCACGCAGTTCGATCTTCATGTTGGGGTGAGAGTTGAGGAGGTCGATCAGTGTGTGCAGGTCGTTGTAGGATTGGGGCAGGAGCACGCTCTCGTCGGTGTTGAAGAGGACGTTGCGGAGGGTGATGATTTCGCCCTTTTGGGGGGCGGCAATGGTGTCAACTTTCTGCGTGTCGGCCTCGCAATCCAGGCAAATGACAGAAACATCATCAATATAATAGTAGGCTCCGGAGAGAACCGAGTTCTCGGCGCGAGTGTCCATTACATTCGAGTGGTTGAACGAGTTGAAGTTGCCTATAGTCAGGTACTTCTCGCCCCCGGCGGCCGTAAATTCACCTTTGATTTCGACCCATTGATCCATATATATGATAACTAAATTGGAGGGGAACGCCACTTGGGGTTTATAGTAGGTGGCGATAACCTGCTTTTGGCCGTTGCCGAGATCGGTTGACTCGCTGTTCATCAGGATGTTCCAAGTGGTGTCGCCGATGCGGTCGGGAGTGAACAAGGCACCAAGCGTAGCAATGGCATTGGGCGAATTGTCGGCCAAGCTGGCCCAGAAGCTGACGCGGTAGCGGCGTCCGGCTTTCAGCGGTTCCTTGAGTTCGGTCTGTAGGTACTCGCGGTAGTTCTCCTTCGAGCAGTAGATGCCGCAGTAGGCCTGGCCGGTGTGAGGCTCTTGAACGCCCATCTTGTTGCGGGGCGTCAGGCATTCGCGGCCGCCGCAGGAGTGGAAATAGTCGCTGCTGCCCTTGGTGGGCTGCCACCAGGCGTCGACACCGCTCATGATTCCCAAGGCGTCGATGCGTTCAGGGCAGGCACTATGTTCCTCGAACGATGGGTTATAGACCATGTTCTCAGTGGTTTGTGCGGATGCCTGCTGCCATTGCAGCAGTGCGATCAGGCTGACGATAGGTAGCCAATATTTCCTCATAATGGATTGATTGTTTGAGTGATACTCTCCCAAAGGAGCTCAGTTGTACGATCCCAACTGAACTTTTGACGTTGAATGCGCCCCTTTTCGATCAGGGTGGAGCGTAGTTCGGGATTGCTTATCTCCCTGATAGCATGTGCTATATCATCTACATCAGTAGGGTCGATGTAGCGGACGGCGTCGCCACCCACCTCGGGCATAGAGGTGGTGGAAGAGGCAATGACGGCCGTTTCGGCGTACATGGCCTCCAGGATGGGGATGCCAAAGCCCTCAAAGAACGATGGATAGACCAGTGCTTCGGAGGCTGAAAGCAGGGCTGCCAGTTCGGCAGGCTCCACGTGGCCGGGCATGACGACGTCGTGCTGATGCTTCATGCTGTCGTATGCCGCTGCGAGTTCGTCCTGCCACCAGACGCGATTGCCCACCACGACAAGCTTCAGATTGCTTGATTCTATGGTCTTTACACGGTCGAAGGCCAGTAGCAGGTTGGCCAGATTCTTGCGTTTGAGAATGGTGCTGATGAAGATCAGGTAGGGCTGACCGCCGGTGAACCGTTCGCGAACGGCGCGTTTCTCTGCTTCGCTGTGGGGGCGATAGCGGTCGTTGGCGCCGTCGTAAACCACGTCAATCTTCTTGGAATCAATATTGTAGGTACGGGCGATGTCCTGCCGGGAGTACTCCGAGACGGTGGCGAGGCGGGTGGCGTGACGGGCAAACTGCGGGAAGAAGCGGGTCATGTAGCGCTGATGCGAGGAGCGCAGGTTGTCGGCGGCATGTTCGAAGTTGATGTCGTGGATGACGGCCAGGGTGGGCACCTTGGAGTGCAGCGGCATGAAGCCATCGGGTGAGAGAAAGAGGTCGGCCTTGATGCGCCGAAGTGCCATGGACACAGATAGTTCGAAGAATGTCCACCAGAGGATGGGATGTCTCGCGGGAGGCATCAGCACGACGGGGATGGCGTTGTCGGCGAAGACAAATTCGGGTGCGGGTTTGCGGTCGAAGAGCAGGTAGAAGGTGTGTTCGGGGTGCGCTTCGACGAGACGGCGGGTGGTCTCGTAGGTGAACCATCCGATGCCGTCCATCTTGCCACGGACGAGCAGCCTCGTGTTGATTGCAATGCGCATGTTACGAGTGCCTTATGGTTTCGTCGATCACTCGGGGGAAATGCTCCTTCTCCAGCAGGTGGATCTTGGCGGCCAGGGTGTCGGGTGTGTCGTCGGGTGTGACGGTGCAACGCGCTTGGAACAAGATGGTTCCGCGGTCGTAGTGATGGTCCACGATGTGGATGGTGATGCCACTCTCGTGTTCGCCAGCGGCCACGACGGCCTCGTGGACGTGGTGTCCGTACATGCCACGGCCGCCATACTTGGGCAGCAGGGCGGGGTGGATGTTGATGATGCGATTGGGGTAGGCGTCGAGCATCGGTTCGGGGACGAGCCAGAGGAAGCCGGCCAGGATGACCCAGTCGATCTTCTTCTGCTGCAGGTAGCGGAGCACGTTGCCGTTGTCGTAGAAGTCGGCGCGGCCGAAGTAGCGGGCCTCGATGCCGAGATTTTTGGCGCGCTGGGCGATGTATGCGTCGCGTTTATTGTATATGATACACGCGACCTCGACGTCGGTTCGTCCGGCGAAGTATTCGCTGATTTGTTGCGCGTTAGTTCCGTTGCCGGAGCCGAGAATGGCCAGTCGGATAGGGGTGTTCATTGCGGGTGATTTTGTATTGATTCAGGCTGCAAAGGTACGCAAAAAAATCGACATATTGGAAAAATATGCCCCGGCAGCCCTCCTTGGCGGTGACCGGCGGGGAGGGTATCCCCCAGGCATCAACCAGGCATCCCCCAGGCATCAACTAGGCATCATCTCTGCATGTGAGCAGGGGGGATGCATGTTTGATGTGATGTGCAAGGTGTTGATATACTTACTATTGTGGATGTTTTGGGGCGGTTGGCGCTGTGTTGGGATGGGGGGTGAGGGGCTCAAAACGGGAAAAACGGGGTTGCGATGGGGCCAAAAACGGGCCGAAAAGGACATGTTTCGTTAAAAAAATATAAAATTTATACCGTTTTATATCAGAAGGTTACCCTTTGGGGTGGTGGCCGGAAATGTTAAAAAGTGTTGTCGTATCAGAAATTTTTCGTTTCTTTGCAGCCAGTTTTTAACATTAAAATTGAAGAAAAATGTCAGAAATTGCTACTAAAGTTGTCAGCATCATCACCGACAAACTGGGTGTTGAAGAGAGTCAGGTTGTTCCCGAAGCCAGCTTCACCAACGACCTTGGCGCTGATTCGCTCGACACTGTTGAGCTGATTATGGAGCTTGAGAAGGAATTCGACCTCTCTATTCCCGACGAGGAAGCTGAGAAGATTGTCACCGTCGGCGACGCTATCGCTTTCATCGAGAACAACAAGAAGTAAGACTTCTATTGAGGAAACGTTGATGCGACAGCTTGTGCTGTGCCTCAACGTTTTCTTTTTTTTATCAATCAGGACGTCTACAACCCGATATGGAGTTGAAAAGAGTTGTTGTTACCGGACTAGGCGCACTGACCCCGATCGGCAACGATGTGCCCACGCTGTGGGAGTCGTTGGTGGCGGGTGTGAGTGGCGGTGGTCCGATAACTCATTTTGATACTACCAAATTCAGAACCAAGATAGCGGCCGAGCTCAAGGGCTTCGACCCGCTGGAGCATTTTGACCGGAAAGAGATGCGTCTGCTCGACGGCTACACCGTCTACGGCCTGGTGGCCGTGGAGGAGGCCCTGCGCGACGCCGGTCTGACCGACGAGACCATCGACAAGGCTCGCATGGGTGTCGTGTGGGGGTCGGGCATGGGCGGAGTGACCAGTCTGCAGGACGAGATCATCGAGTACGCCACCCACGACCGCACGCCGCGTTTCAGCCCCTACTGGGTGCCGAAGGTGATCATCGACATCTGCGCCGGCCAGATCGCCATCCGCTACGGCCTGCGCGGCCCCAACTACTGCACGGCGGCAGCCTGCGCCTCCAGCGCGGCGGCCATCAGCGACGCCTTCAACCTGATCCGTCTGGGCAAGGCCGACGCCATGATCGCCGGCGGCAGCGAGTGCGCCGTCATGGAAGCCGGCATCGGCGGCTTCGGCAACATGCGCGCCCTCTCCACCCGCAACGACGACCCGCAGACCGCCTCGCGCCCCTTCGACCGCGACCGCGACGGCTTCCTGCTGGGCGAGGGTGCCGGTACGCTGGTGCTCGAGGAACTGGAGCATGCCCTGGCCCGTGGAGCCAAGATCTACGCCGAAGTGACGGGCGTGGGCCTTTCGGCCGACGCCTACCACATCACGGCATCGCACCCCGAAGGCCTCGGCGTCATCGACGCCATGCGTCAGGCCGTCGAGGAGTCGGGCATGAAGCTCGAGGACGTGGACCACATCAACACTCACGGAACCTCCACGCCCATCGGCGACATCTCGGAGCCTAAGGCCATCGTGGGCCTCTTTGGCGAGCACGCCTACCGCATCGGCATCAACAGCACCAAGTCGATGACCGGCCACCTGCTGGGTGCCGCCGGCGCCGTGGAGAGCATCGCCACGATCCTCGCCATCAAGAATGGTGTCATCCCCCCGACGATCAACCACTTCAACGACGACCCCGACATACCGGCACTCGACTTCACCTTCAACCAGGCGCGCCGTCGCGAGGTGCGTTTCGCCCTGAGCAACGCCTTCGGTTTCGGTGGCCACAACGTTTGCCTGGCCTTCAGAAAGTACTAGACGACCATGCCCCTGTTTGCCCGAAGGAAAGAGTCACCCGAGTTCTACCGTTTCTTCAAGAACGTGCTCGGCTTCAGCCCCCGTCGCACCGAACTGTACCATATTGCCCTGACCCACAGCTCGTCGTCCACCATCGACCATGGACACCGGATCAACAACGAGCGCCTCGAGTATCTGGGCGATGCCGTTCTGGGCGCCGTCGTGGCGGAGTACCTCTACCGCAAGTACCCCATGAAGGGCGAGGGCTTCCTCACCGAGATGCGGTCAAAGATCGTCAGCCGCAAAAGCCTGGGCAACCTGGCCCGCAAGATGGGGCTGCCCGAGCTTGTCGAGCACCAGCGCGGACAGGAGGGATCCTTCAAGAGCATGGGCGGCGACGCCTTCGAGGCCCTCATCGGCGCCATCTACCTGGAGAAGGGCTTCCGCTTCACCCGCCATTTCATTGTGGACAAACTCCTCTGCACCTACCTCGACATCGACCAGCTGGCCACCACCGACTGGAACTTCAAGGGCAAACTCATCGACTGGGGCCAGAAGAACAAGAAGAAGGTTACCTTCGAGATCGTCCGCACCTTGAACCGCGACCGCGAGGGCCGCCGCGAGTACGAGTGCCGCGTCAACATCTCGGGCAAGCCCCGGGAGTCCGCCATCGGCTACACCATCAAGAGTGCCGAACAGCTGGCCGCCGAGAAGACCTACAAGGCCCTCATGGCCGAGCTCGACAAGGCCGAGGAAAAATAAATTGCGCTGTCATACAATAAATTGCCAAGAGTGCAGTTATTTACACATTAATAATAATTGCACACTATGGATATAAATACCCTTAACATCGACGAGAGCGCCAAGCTGAATGCCCAGAGCTGGCTTGACGGAGAATACGACGAGGCCTCGAAGCAGGCCATCCGCGACATGGCAGAGCACAACCCGCAGGAGCTCAACGAGAGCTTCTACCGCCATCTGGAGTTCGGCACCGGCGGCCTGCGCGGCATCATGGGCGTGGGCACCAACCGCATGAACCGCTACACGGTGGCTATGGCCACCCAGGGCCTGGCCAACTACGTGAAGAAAGTCAACGCCGGCGAGAGCGAGCTGCGGGCTGCCGTGAGCCACGACAGCCGCAACCACAGCCGCGAGTTTGCCGAGATCACCGCCTCGGTGCTGGCTGCCAACGGTTTCAAAGTCTATCTCTTCGACGGCATGCGCCCCACGCCGGAGCTCAGCTTCGCCGTGCGCCACTACCATTGCCACACCGGCGTCATGGTCACCGCCAGCCACAACCCCAAAGAGTACAACGGATACAAGGCCTACTGGAGCGACGGATGCCAGCTGACGGCACCGCACGACACCGCCGTCATTGACGAGGTGCTGAGGATCAAGGCCGTCTCCGACGTCAAGATGAAGGGCGGCGAGCAGAACATCATCACCATCGGCGAGGAGCTGGACAAGGTCTACCTGGCCCGTGTGGAGAAGAACGCCCTCCACCCCGAGCTGATCAAGAAACACCACGACGTCAAGATCGTCTACACGCCGCTGCACGGCACCGGCATCGTCCTCATACCCCGGATGCTGAAGCAGCTGGGCTTCACCAACGTGAACGTGGTCGAAGCACAGGCGGTGCCCGACGGCAACTTCCCCACCACCCCCAGCCCCAACCCCGAGGAGAAACCCGCCATGCGGATGGCCGTCGACTTGGCCAAGCAGATCGACGCTGACATCGTCTTCGCGTCCGACCCCGACGCCGACCGCGTGGGCGTGGCCGTGAAGCGCCCCGACGGCGAGTGGATGCTCCTCAACGGCAACCAGACCATGAGCGTGCTGTTCTACTACATCGTCAAGCAATGGCAAGAAAAACAGTTGCTTACCGGCAACGAGTACATGGTGAAAACCATCGTCACCAGCGAGCTCCCGGCCGACATCGCCACACGGGCCGGCATCAAGATCTATGACGTGCTCACCGGCTTCAAGTTCATCGGTGGCAAGATCCGCGACCTCGAGGGCATCGAGACCTTCATCGCCGGCGGCGAGGAGAGCTACGGCTACATGATCGGCGACTTCGTGCGCGACAAGGACGCCGTCAGCGCCTGCTCCATGATCGCCGAAATCGCCGCCTGGGCCGTCGAGCAGGGCAAGACCTTCTTCGACGTGCTGGTCGACATCTACCGCGAGTACGGCTTCTACAAGGAGGGCCTGGTCAGCGTGGTGCGCAAAGGCAAGAGCGGCGCCGAGGAGATACAGCAGATGATGGCCGACTATCGCAGCAACCCGCCGCAGGAGATCGACGGCGAGCGCGTGGTCTGCATCAAGGACTACCAGTGCCTCGAGAGCAAGGATCTGCTGACCGGCAAGGTGACCAAGATCGACCTGCCGAAGAGCAATGTGCTCCAGTTCTTCACCGACCGCGGCAACAAGATCACCGTGCGCCCCAGCGGCACCGAGCCCAAGATCAAGTACTACTTCTCGGTCAAGGGCGACCTCTGCTGCAAAGAGAGCTTCGACAAGACCAACGACGCCCTCGACGCCAAGATCGAGAGCATCAAACGCAGCATGAAGCTGGTCTGACCCGAGCGACGTTTCCACCCCCTGGCGGCACCCTTCGTCGAAGGGTGCCGCCTTTCATTTAGATCGTGCACGATCTATTTTTTTACCCCTCCCGTGCATTGGCCTCCGACGCCCTCCGGAGCCCTCCGGCGGCGGCCGCCGAATGATGACGCGAAAGGCGGATGTTGTTGAAAATCAGCAGTATGGACTAAATGGAGTATAACTGACTATAAATCAGGGTCAGGGAGGTATCATGTCCGGGGTAAGTCCGGGGTAAGTCCGAGGCAAGTCCGGGTCAAGTCCGACTGCGGTCGGACAAAGGGCGGAGGAAGGGCGTCGATGAAGCGTCGCGGATAGCAATTAGATCGTGCACGATCTATTTTTTGCCCCCTCCGGCGGCGGCGTTTTTCGGCGGCGCGGGCGGGCGGAAAAGCAATTAATCCGCGCGGCGACACAATAAACGGGCGGGCGCTGCGTTTATGAGTCAAAAACTGGAATATGAAGAACCTAGGTTGGAATTTCTTTTTCTCGCTGCTGCTGGCCGATGTGGTGGCAGTGGTGATGCTCAAGTTGACGGTACCGCTCAAGATTGTGTTGACGGTCAGTGTGTTGGTATTCGCCATTCTGGCGGTGGTGATCTTCTTCACCAACAGCGGTAGTCGCCGCGCCAAGCGTCGCGAGGAGGAGGCCACGGCCCGCATCGCCGAGCTGGAGAACCAGGTGAAGGAAGGCCCGGCCGACCGGAAGGACTTTGAAGAGGTGAAGAATGACCCTGCCAAGTAGGATCCTGGAGCAGGCGGTGGAGCAGCTGAGCACGCTGCCGGGCGTGGGCAAACGGTCGGCGCTGCGCTATGCGCTGCACCTGATGAAGCAGGACGAGCCGGCGGTGCGCGACCTGAGCGAGAGCCTCTTGCGCCTGAAGACCGACCTGCATCGCTGCCGCTACTGCCACAACGTGAGCGACACCGAGGTGTGCCCCATCTGCAGCAGCGAGAAGCGCCAGCGCGGCATCGTCTGCGTGGTGGAGAACGTGCAGGACGTGATGGCGCTGGAGAACACGCAGCAGTACCGCGGCCTGTACCACGTGCTGGGCGGCGTCATCTCGCCCATCGACGGCGTGGGCCCCTCGGACCTTGCCATCGCGTCGCTCCTGCGCCGCGTGGAGAGCGGCGACCCCTACCCGGTCGAGGAGGTCATCCTGGCCCTGCCCACCACCATGGAGGGCGACACCACCAACTTCTACCTCAGCCGCCAGCTGCGCCCGCTGGGGGTGAAGATCACCACCCTGGCGCGCGGCGTCGCCGTGGGCGACAGCCTCGAGTACGCCGACGAGATCACCCTGGGCCGCAGCATTGCCGGCCGCATACCGTTCGAAGGATGAAACAGATAGCATTTATTCTGAGCATGATGGCCATGGTGGCGTGTGGCGGACACATGTCGCGGGCCAACGATACCATTGACACATTGGGCTTTCAGGAGCCGGAGCCGCAGCGGTACACCCTGGAGGAGGACATCGGTGCGATGCTCCTTGTGGGCTTCCGCGGCACCGAGGTAGACAGCACGGTGAACCCCGAGATCGTCCGCGCCCTGCGCGACTACCACGTGGGTAGCGTCATACTGTTCGACTACGACGCCCCCACGGGCAAGCGTGGCCGCAACATTCAGAGTGCCAGCCAGCTGAAACGCCTGTGTGTACAGCTGCGGATGTACAATCGCCACCTGCTGATCGGCATCGACCAGGAGGGGGGCTACGTGTCGCGCCTCAGCCCGCGCTACGGCTTTCCCAAGGTGCTTTCCGCCCAGCGGAGCGCCGCCCTCGGCACCGACAGCGTGCGCCGCCAGGCGCAGGTCACCGCCCGGATGCTGGCCGACCTGGGCATCAACCTCAACTTCGCCCCGGTGGCCGACGTCAACGTCAACCCGGCATGTCCCGTCATCGGCGGCATCGAACGCTCCTTCTCGGCCGACACCGCTGCGGTGGCTTCGTGCTGCGCCGTGTGGATCGAGGAGCAGCGCACGAAGGGGGTGGTGAGCTGCCTGAAACACTTCCCCGGCCACGGCAGCGCCCGCGGCGACACCCACAAGGGCTTGGTCGACGTCACCGACACCTGGCAGCGCCGCGAGCTGGCCCCCTACCGCACACTCGGCTCCTCCGAGGTGGGCGAGGATATGATGGTGATGACCGCCCACGTCGTCAACCGTCAGCTCGACCCCGCAGGGCTGCCTGCTTCGTTGTCGCCCAGGATCACCTCCCTGCTCCGTGACACCCTTGGTTTCCAGGGCGTCATCGTCACCGACGACTTGGCCATGGGGGCCATCGTGCAGCAGTACAGCTTCGAACAGGCGGTGCGGATGGCTGTGCTGGCGGGTGCCGACCTGCTGTGCCTGAGCAACAACGGCGGCACCTACGACCCGAACATGGTGCCGCGCGCCGTCAAGGTCATCAAGCAGATGGTGGAGGACGGTACCGTCAGCGAAGAGCGTATTCGCCAGTCCGCCCTCCGCGTCCGCAGCCTGAAAAGAGACGGGACCGAAGGGTAACCGAGACCAGACCGAAACTCAGATGGCGTTATCTACTGGTTGACATGAGGTTGACTACTGGTTGCGTAGTAGCTGTAGAAAACGTTGGTTTTAGGTGGCAAGTTCGGAAATCATGGCAGAGTATGAGTCTGTCTTGCGCAGGTGGAAATCCTTGGGATATAGACTTTTAATAGTGAAACGGCAAAAAACATTTTGCCGTTTCGACATTTATGCGTATCTTTGCACCTATTGACAACAAGCAAACAAAAATAATAACACATTAAACGATTGAACATTATGGCAAAAGAAGTGAACGAGGCCGATGCAACGAAGCTGGAAAAGCTGAAGATACTACAGAGCACACTGGACAAGATAGAGAAGAGCTACGGCAAGGGCTCCATCATGAAACTGGGCGACCGTCCCAACGAAGAACTGGAGGTTATCTCGACGGGTTCCATCAGTCTCGACAATGCCTTGGGTGTGGGCGGCCTGCCGCGTGGCCGCGTCATCGAGATCTTTGGTCCGGAGAGTTCGGGTAAGACTACGCTGGCTATCCATGCCATCGCCGAGTGTCAGAAGAAGGGAGGTATCGCTGCCTTCATCGATGCCGAGCATGCCTTCGACAGCTTCTATGCCAAGAAACTGGGTGTCGACATCGACAACCTGCTGGTGTCGCAGCCCGACAATGGCGAACAGGCCCTCGAGATCGCTGACAACCTGATCCGTTCCGGCGCCATCGACATCATCGTCATCGACTCGGTGGCAGCCCTGACTCCCAAGGCCGAGATTGACGGTGACATGGGCGACAGCAAGGTGGGCCTTCAGGCACGCCTGATGAGCCAGGCCATGCGCAAGCTGACGGCCACCATCAGCAAGACCAACTGCTGCTGCATCTTCATCAACCAGCTGCGCGAGAAGATCGGCGTCCTCTTCGGCAATCCCGAGACCACCACCGGCGGTAACGCCCTGAAGTTCTACGCCTCGGTGCGTATCGACATCCGTCGCACGCAGGCCATCAAGGACGGCGATCAGAACATCGGCAACCGTGTCAAGGTGCGCATCGTGAAGAACAAGGTGGCACCCCCGTTCCGTGTGTGCGAGTTCGACCTGATGTTCGGCGAGGGTATCTCCAAGCTGGGCGAGATCATCGACATCGGAGTGGACCTGGACATCATCCATAAGAGCGGCTCATGGTTCAGCTATGGCGACGCCAAACTGGCCCAGGGACGCGAAGCGCTGAAGCAACTGCTGCGCGACAACCCCGAGCTTACCGAGGAGCTGGAGGGCAAGATCCGCGCTGCACTGAAGGAGAAATCACTTAACGAATAATGAAACGGATACTATTCATGGCACTGCTCATGCTGAGTGGTGCCCTCTTTGCCCAGACGGCGGACAGTGTTGACACCGGACGAGCGCTGGGCGACGAGCCGCGAGTGCGGCGGTCGCACGAGCGTAATGTGCTGGGTGCGCCGGTATACTACGACACTCTGGGCAACATCATCGGCCAGCCGAAACCGGCCGACGGCCTCTACCGCCGGCCGAAGCATCACTTCAACAACCGGCTTGAAAACGACTTTTCTTCGATCTTTATGGAATGGCAGTTCAAGGTGGACTACGACTTTGCCTTTGGCTGCCAGGTGGCCTGGGTGCCCAACCGATGGGGCATCTACGGGTCTGCCTGCGTCAACTGGGATCGCTGCGACTTCTCTGTCGGCCCCGTGTGGCGCCTTTCCGACTGCGGCAACTGGATCGACTGGCAACTGTTCGGAGGGTTGGCGTGCAGCCGCTATGCCCTTGGCGCCGAGGTGGGCGTCCGCATGGCGGCACCCAGGCTCCGGAGCGACTTCTGTTGGACATCAGTCTCCATGACGATAGGTCGCATGCAAGAATCGAACTATGTGACTCTGGGTCTCAGTCTTCTGCTGAGTCCCGTCGTGGCCATCAGCATCTGGTAACGGAATGACAGGGTATGTGATCGACGAAGCGCGCGAGGCGCGCGAGATGCAAGCCTGCTACGACGAACTGGTGGCCGCCTGCCGTGCCCTCAAACCGCTGACACCCGACGAGGAGGCCTCCATCCTTCGGGCCTACACCATGGCCCGCGAAGCCCACGCCGGCACGCGGCGCAAGAGCGGTGAACCCTACATCTTCCATCCCCTGGCGGTGGCGCTGATCGCCGTCAAGGAGGTGGGCCTCGGCCCCACGGCCGTCGTTGCGGCCCTGCTCCACGACGTAGTGGAAGACACCGACATCACCCTCGACGAGCTACGCATGGTATTCGGCGACCGCGTGGCGGAGATAGTGGACGGCGTCACCAAGATCGACGACGTCATGCTCATGCAGCAGACCGAGAGCAAGCAGGCCGAGAACTACCGTAAGATCCTGCTCTCGATGTGCAACGACGCCTACGTCATCTTCCTCAAGCTTTGCGACCGTCTGCACAACATGCGCACCCTGGGCTCGATGAAGGACACCAAGAAACTCATCATCGCCTCCGAGACCTCCTACCTCTACATCCCCTTGGCCCACCGTCTGGGCCTCTACAGCATCAAGACCGAGCTCGAGGAACTCGTCATGCGCTACACCAATCCGGAGAAGTATGCCGAGATCGAGGCCCGCATCGCCGCCACCGCCGGCACCGAGGAGCGCCTCGAGGAGTGCCTCTACCAGCCGGTGCGCCGGATGCTCGACGCCGCGGGCTACCACTACACCCTCAAGACCCGCATCAAGTCGGTCTACAGCTGCTACAAGAAGATGGAGAACAAGGGCATAGACTTCGACGAGATCTATGACCTCTATGCCATGCGCATCATCCTGACCGACGTGCCGCGCGAGCGTGAGAAGGAGGAGTGTTTCAAGGTCTACAGCCTCATCACCGGCCAGTTCCCGCCCAATCCCAAGCGCTTCCGCGACTGGATCACGCAGCCCAAGAACAACGGCTACGAGAGCCTCCAGACCACCGTCATGTCGCCCATCGGCCGGTGGGTGGAGATACAGATCCGCACCGAACGCATGGACACCATCGCCGAGAAGGGTATGGCGGCCCACTTCCTCTACAAGGAGGCCCACCCCGAGGAGCAGTTGGAGAACAACCCCGTCGAGGAGTGGCTGCAGCAGATACGCACCTCGCTCGAACAGAGCGACAAGAGTGCCCTCGACCTCGTCGAGGAATTCAAGGAGAGTCTCTACACCAAGGAGATCTACCTCTTCACGCCTCACGGCAAGACCATCACCCTGCCGAGCCACAGCACGGTGCTCGACTTCGCCTATGCCATCCACACCGACCTGGGCCACCACTGCATTGGGGCCAAGGTCAACGCCCGGGTGGTGGGCCGCAGCGAGCGGCTCCACACCGGCGACCAGGTGCAGGTGCTCACCACCGAGAACACCCAGCCCACCGAAGAGTGGCTGGGCGAATGCCAGACACCCCACGCCCGCGAGGCCATCAAGCTGGCCCTGCGCGCCCGCCGCAAGGAGTTCACCGCCGAGGGCAAGCACCGCCTGGCCGAGTACATGAAGAGCCTCAAGGTGCGCAACAACCCGCAGAACTTCGGCCAGCTCAAGCGTTTCTTCAACCAGAAGTCCGACGTCGACCTCTACTACGACATCGCCGTGGGCACCATCAGCGAGCATCAGGTGGCCGAGTGTTTCGGCAAGGCCCATCCCGCCCCGCAGTTGTTCTTCCTCGACAAGTATAAAGACATCCACCCCTTCCTGCTCGACCGCGAGTATGAGGGCTACCCCACCGAGACGGCCCCCTGCTGCAAGCCCGTCCAGGGCGACCAGGTGGTGGGCATCGTGCGCGACGGCAAGATCATGGTGCACCGCACCAACTGCCGCGAGGCCATGAAGGAGATGGCCAACCACGAGAACCACACCGTCCGCGCCAAGTGGCGCCCCGGCGAGCAGCTGTCGCTCCTCAGCGGCATCGCGCTCACCGCCATCGACCGCAAGGGCCTCCTGCAGGAGATCACCCTCCACATCTCCGAGGAGCTCGACCTCAACATGCGCGCCATCACCCTCGAGGCCTCCGAAGGCGTGGCCCGCGGCATCATCATGCTCTATGTCAACAATATCGACAGCCTCAATGGCCTGATCGGCAAACTGAAATCGATCGATGGAGTCGAAGACGTACACCGCATTTGAGCGCCTGAGCGACATTCTGGACACCCTGCGCCGCGAGTGCCCGTGGGACCGCGTGCAGACCATGAAGAGCCTCCGCTACCTCACCATCGAGGAGGTCCACGAGCTGAGCGAGGCCATCGTGGCCGCCGACGGCGACGAGATCAAGAAGGAGCTGGGCGACCTGGCCATGCACATCCTCTTCTACTGCAAGCTGGCCGAGGAGGCGGGCCTCTTCACGACGGCCGACGTCTACAACGCCGTCTGCGACAAGCTCGTCAGCCGCCACCCCTTCATCTACCGCAAGGACGACTACCACGGCGAGAACTGGGAGCAGCTGAAGCAGCGCGAGGGCGACCACAAGGGGGTCCTCGACGGGGTGCCCAACTCGTTGCCCGCGCTCGTCAAGGCCATCCGCATGCAGGAGAAGGTGGCCGGCCGCACCACCGGCCGCCCCGACGGCGACATCGGCATCCGAACGCCCGAGGCGCTGCCCGACGACCTGACCGAGGCCGACCTCGGCGACCGCCTCTTCGCCCTCGTCGACTGGGCCCGCCGCCACGGCATCAATGCCGACGACGCCCTCAGCGACGCCAACCGCCGCTTCCGCCAGCAGTGGTGATCTTTTAACATTATTTATGAATTCCGCACACAATACGCCCTGAAAAGGCTGTTTCAGGCTATCATACAAGATGCTCATTCTCTGCATCTTCCTTGCTTGTATGCATAGATGATGCCTGGGGGATGCTTGGAGGATGCCTGGGGGATGCTTTCAGGAGGCTGGTTTCTAGGCTCTTTGGCCGCTGCGGTGGCGGAGGGGTGCGCTATTCTGTTTTTTTTCGTATATTTGCACATCGCAAATGTAAGCCGAATAGATGTTATGGAATTCAAACTCAATACGATAGAAGAAGCCATCGAGGATTTCCGCGAGGGCAAGTTTGTCATTGTGGTCGACGATGAGGATCGCGAGAACGAAGGCGATTTCATCATGGCGGCCGAGAAGATCACGGCCGAGCATGTCAACTTCATGCTCAAGAACGGCCGCGGCGTGCTCTGCGCCCCGATCACCGAGGAGCGCTGCCACGAGCTGAACCTCGACATGCAGGTGCACGACAACACGTCGCTCCTGGGCACGCCGTTCACGGTGACGGTGGACAACTTGGAGGACGGCTGCACGACGGGCGTCAGCATGCACGACCGCGCCTCGACCATCCGCGCCCTGGCCAATCCCGCCACGCGGGCCGACCAGCTGGGCCGTCCGGGCCACATCAACCCCCTGCGCGCCCGCAACGGCGGTGTGCTGGTCCGCGCCGGACACACCGAGGCGGCCGTCGACCTGGCCCGCCTCGCCGGCCTCTACCCCGCCGGCGCCCTGATCGAGATCATCAACGACGACGGCACCATGGCCCGCATGCCCCAGCTGCAGGAGGTGGCCAAGCGCTTCGGACTGAAGATCATCACCATCAAGGACCTCATCGCCTACCGCGTGGCCCACGAGACCCTCATCCGCCGCGAGCAGGAGGTGTTCCTGCCCACCCGCTGGGGCAACTTCCAGCTGATCGCCTACACCCAGCTCGACAACGGGTCGACGCACATGGTGCTCAAGAAGGGCGAGTGGGAGGAAGGCGAGCCGGTGCTGGTGCGCGTGCACAGCAGTTGCGCCACGGGCGACATCTTCGGCTCGTGCAAGTGCGACTGCGGCGACCAGCTGCACCACGCCATGGAGATGATCGAGCGCGAGGGCAAGGGGCTGATAGCCTACATGAGCCAGGAGGGTCGCGGCATCGGATTGCTCAACAAGCTGAAGGCCTACCACCTGCAGGAGATGGGCCTCGACACGGTCGACGCCAACCTGCAGCTCGGCTTCAAGGCCGACGAGCGCGACTACGGCATCGGCGCCCAGATACTGCGCGACCAGAAGGTGACCAAGATGCGCCTGATCACCAACAACCCGGTGAAGCGCACGGGCCTCGAAGGCTACGGCCTCGAGGTGACGGAGATCGTCCCCATCGTGATTGAGCCCAACAAGTACAACGAGCGCTACCTCAAGACCAAGCAGAACCGCATGGGCCACGACCTGCACCTGTAGGCCGTGAGCGAGGGTAAAGAAGAAGGGCAGGCGCGTCTTTGACGCGCCTGCCCTTTGCTTTTAGGGTGTCTGCATTAGTTGTAGGCGTGCATGCCGCCCAGCAGCAGGTTGACGCCGAAGTAGGTGATGATGACGCTGAAGAAGGCCAGCACGCAGTAGAGATGGAAGGCGCGCGGGCGCGCGAGGACGCCGCGGTGGAGGGGCAGGGCGTAGACGATCAGCGTGATGAGGGCCCAGACCTCCTTGGGATCCCAGCTCCAATAGCTGCCCCACGAGATGTTGGCCCACACGGCCCCGATGATGATGCCCAGGGCCAGCAGGGTGACGGCGGGGTAGAGGAGCAGGAGGTTCAGCCGGCGGTAGCCCTCGGCGTCGGTGGCCAGGCCCGCCAGGCCGCCCATCATCGCGAAGAAGAGGAGGGCGTAGGCGCACATGATGACGGCCACATGGAGCGTCAGCAGGGGCGAGTTGAGCACCGGCATGAGGTTGGTGATGGGCGGATTGCTGCCGCTCATCATGGCCACGAGCAGGCAGAAACCCGTGGTCAGCATGCCGGCCGGCAGGGCCATCGGGTGGCGACGGCCGAGCAGCAGGGCCACCAGGCCGATGACGATGGCCATGAGGTTCATCGAGTCGAAGCCTCCGGCCATGGGGGCATGGCCGCCGGCCACCCAGCGCAGCACGAAGATCGCCAGCAGGAACGCGGTCAGCGCCGCCACCCACGCGGTGGTGGCGGTGCGCAACCAGGCGGGGAGGTGCTTGCTGCGGCGCTGGCGCACGAGGCTGTAGGCGAAGCAGAGCAGGCCCAGCGTGATGCAGGTCATGGGCAGCCAGCGGCCGGTGGTGAGCGCGTTGTAGAGGCGTTCGGCCCGGGTGCGGGTGGGCTGCTCGTCGAAGCGGGCGGTCTGGTACTGGCGGGTCTTGTCGAAGACGCGCTCCAGCTCCGCGTAGTCGCCCTTGAGGACCAGCTCCTGGCAGTAGCTCTGCCACTGGCGGATGAACAAGTACTCGTCGTCGGCCACCGTGAGCGGCAGGTTGTCGTTCTGGCCGTACCAGTTGCCCTCCACGGGGAAGATCTTGAGCAGCTTGCCGCGTAGGAGCATCTGCACCAGGTTGTACTTCTCGTTGGCGGCGCGCAGGTTCTTGGCGCTCATGGGGCCGAAGGTGGTGTCGGCGAGGAAGGCCATCTGGCTCACGGAGGCGCGCTTCGGCAGGTTCAGCTCGGCGGCTCCTTTGAGTTTGACGGCGGGCTCGTCGGCCCAGTCGGCGTAGTAGAAGAGGTAGCCGCTGAGCACCTGCTCGGGCGTCAGGCCGTGGTAGGTGGCGTTGCCGGTGAGCTTGGTGGTGAAGTCCTTGGCGAAGGTCTGCAGCGGGCAGACGCGTCCCTTGTAGAGGATGTACATCTGGCCCATGCGGTCGGCCGTGGAGCGCGGCAGGGTTTGCGGCGTGGCCGAGGCGGCGCCGGGCAGCAGGAGCATCAGGGCCACGGCGGCCCCTTTCAGCAGCTGGCGGAAGCGCCCCTTGGGGCTGACCATCAGGCCGACAAGGCCTATCAATAGTATGGCGTAGCCGCAGTAGGTGACGCCGATGCCCCAGGGGTCGTGGGCCACGCTGAGGGTCGACGACCCGTCGTCGCCGTAGTCTTCTTGGTAGAAGCGGTAGCCCCGATGGCGGAGGATGTTGTTCATCGAGATGTCCTGGCGTTGGCCTTCGACCACCACGTGGCTCACGAAGTCCATCGGGGTGCGGGTGCCGGGGTAGGGCACCACCTCGAAGCTCTCCAGCTCCATCTCGAAGGGCAGTGTGGCGCTGTGGCCGTTGCCGGTGTCGATGGTGGTGGAGCGCACGCCGGGCTGGAGGGTCATGCTGCCGTGCAGGCCGGTCCATGTGGTCAGGGCGCCACCCAGCAGGATGACCACCACCGAGGCGTGGACCAGCAGCAGGCTGGGCCGACGCCACATCTTGCCCTGCACGATGGCCACCCCGGCAGCCATGGCTACCAGGGCCATCAGGACGATGAACCACCATTGGTCGTAGATTCGCACCTCGGGGTGCAGGCGTTCGATGATGGTGCCGGCGGCGAGCACTGCCACCACCACTGCCATCAGGGCTACTCTAAACTTCTTCATTATGGGATTTTAAATGGCGTTAATAAACTTGACAACGGCGTCGCGGTCGGCCTTGTTGAGCTCGCGGAACTTCTCGACCGTCCAGCGGGCGTCGCTCTGCGGGGCACCGTGCCACATGATGGCCTCGATGACGTTGCGGGCGCGACAGTCGTGCAGGCGGTCGGCATGGCCGGAGCAGATGGGCGCCAGGCCGCGGCCCCAGAGGGGAGTGGTGCGGCACCAGCCGGTGCGGATGTCGTTCTTCATGAAGAGACGGTGTTGCACCATGTCGCTGTAGGGCCAGATCTTCTGGTGCGGATAGCGGGGCAGGCGGGCATCGCCGTCGGCGAAGAAGCCGTTGGGATCGGTGAAGCGGTCGTCGCCGGTCTCCCAGCTCGGGCGGTGGCAGGTGGCGCAGCCCATCTCGGTGAAGAGCTTTTTGCCGCGCTGCACGGTGGCGTCAGCCAGGTTGCGGGCGGCAGGCACGGCCAGTCCGCGGTGCCACACCATGAAGTTCACGTAGTCCTGATCGCTCATCTCGATGGGCAGGGTGTCGCACATGAGGTAGTTGTAGATGTCGGTCTCGGGGTCGCCGGTCTTGTTCCACTCGGGGAAGTAGGTGTAGAAGTCGGCCTGCACCTCGGGATCCTGCGAGGCGGTGCGGGCGTAGATGCTCTTGTTGAGCGAGAGGTAGTGGCTGCGGCGGTCGCTGCGGGTCACGTTGGGAATGTTCCAGATGGCATTGGCGCCGGCGGCATCCTGCAGGGGTCCACGGCTGAGGGCGTAGGTGAAGCGCTTGGGATGGGTGGTGTTGCCGTAGAGCGAGGCCCAGTCGGCACCGCCCCAGATGGCGGGGTTGAGGGTGGCGCCGGCGTCATACTCGCGCTGGTACTGCGCCTTGAGCGAGTCGTCGTCGATGGCGTCGAGCAGGCCGGTACCGTAGATGCCGATGGTGCTCTCCAGGCGGAAGGCCAGGTCGCCGTAGGAGGTGCCCTCCGAGAAGGGGGCGTAGAAGGCGTCTTCGGGGATGTTCACCTCGGGGTAGATCAGGCTGTAGGTCTCGCCGTCGGCGAAGCGGTTGCCCCATTCGTCGGTGTATTCCAGCCAGTCGATGGTGATCTTCTCCTCGTCGATCGAGGGTTTGAAGGGGGCCACCGCCTTGGTCTGCGGCATGCCGGCCACCGAGGTCTCGTAGGCGTTGGTGTTCTTGTTGTAGACCACCAGCAGGTAGCCGTTGCCCCAGTCGTCGGCGCGGTAGCGGTCCATGCGGCGTCCGTGTCCGTAGCCGGGGTGGCAGCTCTCGCAGCTGGAGCGCACGTACATCGGGCCGAGGCCGTTGAAGGGCGGGTTGTTCTGGGTGATGGTGTGTTCGAAGAAGAACTCACCGTACTTGAAGGCGTTGACCATGCCCGCCTGTTCGACGGCGGGGGTGGGGTCCTCGTAGGCCGAGGCGCTCTGGTTGAAGGTGGTGCCCAGCAGGCCGCCGGCGTAGGTCTCCTCCTCGACGCCCTCGGCGGGGGTCGGGTCGGGCTCCGGATCGTGGTTGCAGGCGCTGAAACCAGCGGCCAGCAAGGCCACGCCAAGCAGATAGATTGATCGTTTCATCTCTTGTGTGTTTAGTTGTTGTTAGGATTAGTTGTTGCCGATGGCGTCGATGACCTCGTCGAGCACGCCCTCGAGGGCGGCACAGGCCTCGACGGCCTCGCCGTTCTTCGGGTCGGAGTAGTGCTCCACGAAGGGGGCCGGCATGGCGTCGATCTTCTCCAGGGAGGTGGTGATGGCGTCCTGCACGCGGGCGTCGAGCGAGGCGTCGATGGCCTTCACGTAGTTGTGGAGCGACTTCTCGTTGTCGCGCTGGCCTTCGATACCACCCAGGTAGACGTTCTGGATGCTGACGATGTTGTTGTGGAAGTCGATGATGGACATGTGGCTGTAGGGCGATTCGATGTAGGTGATGTCCTCGCCGTCGTAGGCCGAGTTGATCTTCGAGCTGCCCACCTCGTCGGCGATGTCGGCGCAGCCTTGCACGATGGCGATCAAGGCTGCCTTGCGGCTGACGTAGGTGCTGCCAGCCTGACCGGCCTGCTTGATGTTCTGGCCGTAGCTCAAGTCGCCGCCGGCCACGGTGTACTGCATCTCCATGTCGTCCAGTTTGGCCACATGGCTGGCGGGGGCGGCGTCGCCGAGCCAGCCCACCTCGAGCTGGAAGCAGCGGTTGCGCAGGTCGCCCGCCACGGCCACGGCGTAGGTCCACTGGTCGGCCGTGATCTGGTCCACCGTCTTGGGCTGCCCGTTGGCAAAGAGGATGTACTCCAGGCCGTGGAAGCCCAGGAGCGCGTTGCCCAGCTGCTCGCCGGCCACCACGTCGCCGTCTTCGCCGGCCAGCAGGGCCAGCATGGCGCTGTTGCCCATCAGGGTGTTAAAGGCGTTCTCGTCGAGCGGCCACGAGTCGATGTGGGGGTCGATGCCGAAGTCGCCGGCGGCGCCGAAGAGGAAGGCCTCGCTCTTCTCCCACTGCTCGCGGGCCTGGAGGAAGATGGCGCAGGCGTCCTGCAGCCCGGCGTTGGTGGGGGTGGTCTTGAGGGTGGCCAGCATCGAGGCCAGCAGCTCGGTCTTCTCGGCCAGGGCCGTGTAGGTCGGCGCCACGGTGTGGTCCACAAACTGCGTGGTCACCTCGAGGGCCGTCTCGTCGTTGATCTCGTAGGGATCGTCCTTGCACCCGGCAAGGCCCAGCGTCATGGCCGACACGGCCACGACGGCAAACATGTTGCGAATGTTTTTCTTCATAGTGATTGTTGTATTTTTAGTTGGTTCTTATTTGTTTACTATCGGGTGAAGAAGCCCGTCCACGTGACGCCCAGGGCGCAGTAGGGCTCGTTGTTGTACTGCTCGGCCAGCAGGCGCACGCCGGCTTCGGCCTTGACGGTCACCTCCGGCAGCGGGCAGTAGTTGAGGCCGGCGCTGACCACCTGCCGCTCGCACCAGCCCACGTCGGTCTGGTGCTCCGAGGGCACGAAGCTGTCGTAGTGGTCGTAGCGTCCGAAGAGGTAGAGCCTCTGCGAGGTGCGGCTCCAAGCCAGCAGGTTCAGGCCCGCCTCGACCGAGGCGTCCCAGGCCGCCTGCGCCACGGTGGTGTGGGGGTAGGGGTTGCCGCTCATGGTGGTCTGGTTCTTGTTGTGGGCCGAGATGGCGCTGGCGTCGCCCAGGAAGCCGTAGTCGGCGTTGCCGCGCACGGTCACCACGCGGTTGCGGTACTCGAAGTCGAAGGCCCCGATGAGCACCGTGCCCCGCACGTCGGCAAAACGCGACGAGTCGCCGTAGATGCTGGTCGTGATGTCGTTGTTGAACGAGTTGCCGGCATATCCGCTCAGGCTCAGCCTGAGGCCCGGCAGCCCCGTCCAGTCCACGCGCAAGGCCGTGGCCAGGCGGTTGGCCGGCCGAAATTCGTAGGGCGAGGCGCTCCCGTTGTGGATCCAGCCCTGGTCGTTGAAGAGGTAGGCGTTGAGGCCGGGGATGACCTGCGCCTCGTAGCGCCAGTGGCCCACGCGGCCCCACAGCGCGAGGCCCGTCTCGTGCCACGTGCACGGCATGATCGTGTTCTCCCCCTCGGGCCGGTAGACGCCGAAGAAGCGGTTGGGCGTGTGGTTGTTGTTGATCATGCCGACGGGCACCACGATGTGGCCCGCGCGGATGTTGAAGGCGCGCGAAAAGCTCTTCTGCACCCAGAACTGCTCCAGCGCCACCTCGCCGCCGCGCTCCACCTCCTGCTCGAACTCGCCCGTCTCCTCCATCTCCTTCTCCACGGCGGCCTCGACGCCCCCGTGCTCGAACTCGATTTCGGTGCCCATCGTCCATCCGTGGCCGAAGTCGTAGCCCAGCATGATCACAGCGTGCGGCAGGTCCACGCGGCCGTAGCTCGGCGCGTCGGCGTAGCGCGACGGGAAGGAGTAGCGGAACACATTGTCCGAATAGAAGTGGCGGCTGTAGACAGCCTCGCCGTAGCCGCCCACCGTCAGGCGGCTTTTCGTCGCCGCGCTGTCGCTCTGGGCCGAAACGGTACCCGCCGCCAGCGTGGCCAGCAGCAGGTAGAGTGTTGATAATTTTACAGTTATTCGCATAGTTGATCAAGTTTTCGAGTCTGCAAAAATACAATCGCGCTCCCTACTGGACAATAACCAAAAGTGGTGATTTGATCATTCAAAACCCTTGCTCCGCCCTGACTTCTCCCTGATGGCTCCCTGATGACTCCCTGATGACTCTCTTAAAACCAGGGTGAAATCCTTGCCCTGTCAGCGTTTTGCGAGTTTTCCAGCATGGTTGACACACTTCCGGAAGGCTAGATGGCTCGTTTAGAATGGTTTAAATGTGCAAAATAGATCGTGCACGATCTAATTTTTTAACCTAAATTAATTTAAATTGGCTGTTTTGGGCTGCGTTTTCGGATCGCAGCATCGGCGCGTTGCGCCGACGGCACCGCGGAGGGTGCCGTTCTCCGCTTCGCTATCGGAAGCCTCCGCTGGAGGCTTCCTTCACGTGCACGATCTAATTTTTTGACTTAAATTAACTTAAATCACGGGGTTTTGGTCAGAGAACAGTGGATCGGAAGGGGTGTCGGCAGCTCTCCCGATGTACCTCCGGTATAAATTTGAACCACCCGCGGGAATTTTTTTAACAAGTTGCATTATCTTTTTGTGTATTCAAAAAAATGTGTACTTTTGCAAATCCTATCGGCCCTGTCCGGTGGGGTGTATTTGTTTGATAACTAACAGAAAAGAACATAAATATTAACAAAAAAACAGTTTATGAGACAAAAATTTTTACAAATTTTGGCCCTTTTGGCGCTCGTGGTGGTGCCATGGACGGGCCAGGCGCAGAGTGGTTGCACCATTCGGGTTGCCGGTGAGGATTCCTACGGCGACGGATGGAACGGCGGCTCGCTGGACATCATCCAGGGTACCGATACCCTGGCTAACTTCGCCCTTACGGGTAGTAGCGGCGAACTCAATGTGGTGCTGCCCACCGACGATCCCGTCAGCTTTGTCTGGAACTCGGGTAGCTATGACTATGAGGCCACCGTCTATATCTACGACGGCGGCAACACGCTGGCCCACAGTGTGAACACCCCGACGGCGGGTACCATCTACACCATGAGCAGCCCCTGCCCCTCGTGTCTGCCTGCGACGCAACTGACCGCCAGCGATGTGGCCACCGACGGCTTCACCCTCTCGTGGACGGGTTCGACCACGGCCACGTCCTATGCCATCTACCTGGACGGCAGTCTGGTGACGGACGGTGTTACCTCTACCTCCTACACCTTCAGTGGATTGAACGCCAATACGTTGTATAATGTTGGCGTGCAGGCCGTCTGCTCGGCCGACGACAGTGCCAACATCGTCTCGCGCGAAGTGCGCACCTCGTGCGGCCTCACCGTGCTGCCCTACAGTACCGGCTTCGAGGATGCCGCCTTCAATGGTGCCTGGTACCCCTGCTGGGACAGCACCATCCATGCCGGCACCGATCCCAGTGTGAACAACAACACCGTCCACACGGGTACCTACTCGATGTACCTGCAGGCCACCAGCAGCGAGAGCTACAACCTGGTGGTCGGCCCCGAGATGGACGCCACGGGCGACAACATCTATGTGCGCTTCTGGGCCAACCTGAGCGGCGGCTGGCTGAAAGCCGGTGTCATTACCAATGCCAACGACACCAGCACCTTCATCCCTCTGGTCACCATCGAGAACGTCAGCGGTTGGAACGAGTATGAGTTCAACACCGCTGCCCTCGACCCGACGGCCGAGTACCGCGTGGCCTGGCTGGGCTACCGCTCGGTGTACTACAGCCAGCGCATCGCCAGCATCGACGACATCTACATCAGCGAGATTCCCTCGTGCCTGCGCGTGACCGAGGTGGTCTTCGACACGGCCACCTCCAGCGATATTACCATCCACTGGCCCAGCGTGGGCAGCTCGGCCTACACGGTCTACTACACGGCTGCCGGTTCGACCGACACGCTCACCTATACCATCAGCGACACGACGGCCACACTGACCGGCTTGGATGCCCTGACGCAGTACTATGTGTATGTGGTTGCCAACTGCGCCGATGGCGACGGCGAGCCTTCGCCGACCTACAGCTTCGCCACCGCATGCGATGCCTCCACGTGCTTCCTGACGGCATACGTCACTGATTCGTACGACGACAGTTGGAACGGCTGCGCCATCAATGTGGTGCAGGCCGGTGTCACGGTGGCCGTCATCGAGTGCCCCGACGATAGCAGCGGCTCGACCTTCAGCTACGAGGTCTGCTCGTCGGCCCCGGCCCAGCTCACCTTCACCCGTGGCAGCTACCCCGACGAGATGGGCGGCACGATCAAGGACGGCAGTGGCGCCACGGTGTTCACCATCGAGAACATGGGTAGCCATTATACGGGCGATGTCCTGGCCACCCTGGCCATTCCCTGCCCCTCGTGCAGCGTGCCCACCAACGTCACCGTCGACTCGATTGCCGACGCCACGCAGGTCACCATCCGTTGGGAGGCCGGCGACGCCAGTGCCTGGGTGGTCACAATGGGTGACAACACCTACAGCACCAGCGACACCTTCTACACCTTCTACGGCCTCGAGCCGCTGACCGCCTACACCGTCGGTGTGGCCACCGACTGCGGCGGCGACCTGTCGAACTCTGTCAATGTGAGCTTCGTCACGCCTTGTGGCGGCACCACCTGCGAGTCGGTCGTGGAGATGACCGACAGCTACGGCGACGGTTGGAACGGCAACGCCATCGAGGCCTACCAGAGCGGCGTCCTCGTGGGCACCGCCACCATCGCGTCAGGCGCTTCTGCCAGCGCCTCCATCCCCGTCTGCTCCGGCGTTCCGGTGGAGTATCGCCTGCATGTGGGCAGCTATCCCAGCGAGATTGGCTTCACCATCTACGACGGCGGTGGCGCCGAGGTCTACACGGCCGCCCAGGGCTCCATGGGGAGCGCTACGGACGGTATGGTGCTTGACTCGGTGGCTGACCCCTGCCCCACCTGCATCACTCCGAGCGGTGTGACGGTCACCACGGTCGACTCGTCCATGATCACCTTCACCTGGCCCACCGAAGCGGGCTACACCTACCTCACTTCGTTCAACGGTGGCGCTTACAGCGTCAACAACACCGGCGCCCAGACCCAGTACAACCTGGAGGCCAACACGGTCTACACCTTCAGCGTGAAGGTCGTCTGCTCGGAGGGTGACACCTCGAATGCCCGCACCATCAGCCAGCGTACCGCCTGTACCCAGATGATCATCCCCTACGTGCAGGACTTCGAGGCTGACAGCACCGACGAGATTCCCTCCTGCTGGAATGTGGTCAGCGGCAACGCTACCGTCAGCGGCAACACCTACTACGCCCACGGCGGCACCAGGTCGCTCCGCATGGCTGGCGGCGACATGATTGCCAGCAGCGCCATCCCCCTGCAGGGTGACTCCATCTATGTCAGCTTCTGGTCCTCGATCGACTACTCCGGTACCATCGAGGCCGGCGTGATGACCAACCCGCTTTACGACAGCACCTTCGTCTCGATGGTCTCGGTTCCGGCCGGCAACGGCTACGAGTTCTTCGAGTTCAACACCTCGACCCTCAGCGCTGACAGCACCTACTACCTGGCCTTCCGTTTCAATGGCAGCTACAGCGGTGCTAGCATCGATGACATCACCATCGACCGTTTCTCGGGTTGCATGACCCCCTCGTCGCTGACGGCCACGCCCGACAGCGCCACCTCCGAGGTGGTGCTCGACTGGGTCAACAACGGCACCAGCAGTGAGTTCGTCATCGAGTACCGCGAAGTGGGCGGCGACTGGAGCGCCCCGATCTACGCTCCCGGCGTCACCAGCTACTCGCTGACCAGCCTCAGCTACGCCACCAACTACGAGATCCGCGTCGGTCTCGTGTGCGGCACCGACACCCTCTGGACCATGACCTCCGTCATGACCGCCTGCCAGGCCTACGCCTTGCCCTACTTCGAGAACTTCTACAGCGCCGACGGCACGCTGCCTCCCTGCTGGGATGTCAGCAACGCCTCGGTCATCAAGTACGACAACTGGCCCAACGCCAACGGCAACGGCGCCCTGCAGGGCGGCCACTACTCGGCCGGCGAATACGCCCTGGTGCCTCGCCTGTCGATGCCTATCGCCAAGCTTGAGATGTCGTTCGACGCCAAGGTGGGCAACATCGAGGAGGGCGACGGCATGATGATCGGTGTCTATAGCTCCCTGACCGGCACGGTTGAGTGGACCGACACGCTGCAGGTCCCTGGACAGTGCCGCGAGAACTACGTCCGCTTCACCTGCAACTTCCTCAGCTACACCGGCACCGGCGACCGCATCGCCATCAGCCACTCGCACAACAACCCCTCCGACTGGGGCTTCTACGTCGACAGCCTGATCATCGTCGCCCTGCCCGAGTGCAACCCGCCAGAGAACCTGACGGCCCACAACACGATGTATCCCAGCACGGCCGACGACATCTACTTCACCTGGACCGTCAACAATGAGGGCACGATCCCGTCCAGCTACCAGCTCTACATCGACACCATCACCTCGACCGTTGCCGTCGACAGCGTGCCCGACAGCCTGCTGATCAGCGTCGACACCAACTACTACATGCCGCCGATCAACACCCTGGCCGAAGGCGCCCACTACCGCCTCTTCGTGCGCAGCTCGTGCGGTACCAGCCTGCACAGCAACTGGGTCGAGCTGCAGAACGGCTTTGCCACCGACGAGTACTGGATGAACAACACCGGCGTGGCCGACACCATCGTGGGTTGCGACTTCATCATCTACGACAACGGCGGTCCCGTGGCGGGCTACCTCCACAACAGCAACTCCGCCCTCGTCATCCAAGCCGGCGAGCCTGGCCGCGAGCTGCAGATCCAAGGCGCCTTCATCAACACTGGCGACGACCAGTCGACCTTCACCGTCTACGACGGCATCGGCGTCAACGACAGCGCGGTGCTCTACACCCGCTCGCTCAGCATGGCCCACGACCAGTTCGACTACCTCGACAGCGTCCTGGCCACCTCCACCAACGGGGCCCTGACCATCACCTTCACCTCCGGCTACAGCGCCGCCCTCGGCTACGAGCTCTACGTCCACTGTGTGGGCGACGCCAGCTGCGAGAAGCCCTCCAACCTGCAGGTCGAGATGGTCGGCGAGGGCCAGGCCTACGCCACTTGGGACTCCACCGGCGCCAGCCTCTACCGCGTCTACCACCACGCCAATGGCGACAGCGTCTGGAACATGCAGCCCACCACGACCAACAGCATCACCCTCAGCGGCCTGCCCGCCGACGTGACCTACGACTTCTACGTCGTGGCCTACTGCAGCGCCACCGACACCTCGGCGCCCAGCATCATCCGCCACTTCAGCACCCACTACGACGCCCCCGTCTGCGACACGGTCACCAACCTCACCGTCAGCAACATCGGCCAGACCAGCGCCACCCTCGAGTGGACCTCCGACGGCACCCTCTGGGAGGTGGAGTTCAACGGCACCGTCATCAGCACGCCCGACAACCCCTGCACCCTCAGCGGTCTCACCGCCGGCACCGACTACAGCGTGCGCGTGCGTAACGTCTGCGACGCCTCCGCCGACTTCTACTCCGAGTGGAGCGCCGCCGTCAGCTTCCGCACCGACACCATCCCGGTCGAGCCGCAGGGCATCGACGACGTGAACGGCACGGCCGCCGTGGCCCTCTACCCGAACCCCGCCAGCACCACCGTCACCATCGCCGTCCGCGGCATCAGTGGCACCGCCACCGTCACCCTCGTCGACCTCAACGGCCGCACCTGCGGCAGCTGGAAGGCCGAAGACGGACAGCTCGTGGTCGACCTCGGCGGCATGGCTCGCGGCGCCTACTTCGTCCGCGTCACCGGCGAGAACACCAGCGTCGTCCGCAAACTCGTCCTCCGCTAGCGCGCGGCCCTCGGGCCCATCCGCCTACATCCAGGGCGTACACGCACACCGTGTACGCCCTTTTCTTTGCCCCGCCCCTCCGGCCCCCCGCCCTCCGCCAGGCATCCCCCAGGCATCATCCAGGCATCCCCCAGGCATCAACTAGGCATATATCCATACGGGATGCAGAGTGTAAACAGGCTAAGTGACAGATATATACATGTTTTCCGCATAGCCATCGGTCGCCGATGGGGCAAAAAGGAACAAAACGGCACCTCCAACCCCCGTTTTGCTGGCGGCAGACGGGTGTCAGGGTAAAAAAATATCAACAAAAATACTATTGTAAATCAGCGTGTTGAATGATAAATGATCAAAATAATGAAAAAAAACTTTGTCGGTTTCGGAAAAAGTAGTATTTTTGCAGCCTCAAAACGAGAAAAACAGAGAGGTGTTTGAAAGGTTGACAGAAGCCGATGTAACTCAGTTGGTAGAGTAGCTGATTTGTAATCAGCCTGTCGGG
>CAMHDJ010000021.1 GCA_946183915.1 uncultured Bacteroidales bacterium
CGTTCATCCTGAGCCAGGATCAAACTCTTCATTGTAAGAATTGTTCTTTTACCTTTTTGACTCGTCTTCGCATCTCCCACCCTGTCTGAACAGGATGGTCGACACACGCTATCTCTTTCTTCTCATCCGTTTCTATGAACTGTCGTTCTCTTGTCGAAAACGGGTGCAAAAGTACAACCTTTTTCCAAACCGGCAAAATATTTTTTCAAAAAAAATTCATCCGGCGATGCAACACGTTGTCAATCAGCGCCGCCTCGGGCGAAAAAATTTTGCCCCCCGCCCCTTTTCCGCCCCGCAAACCGCCCCGCGCAGGCAAAAAAAACACAAAAATCGCACTCCACACACCGCAAAAACAGGCCAAAAATCACCCATACACACACAAGTCGCTACAAAGCAGCCACTTACGTAGAAACACGTCCGCACGCGCCAGCCATCCCCCACGCTCTCATGCAGAGATGATGCAGAGTGGATGCCTGGTTGATGCCTAGTTGATGCCTGGTTGATGCCTAGTTGATGCCTAAATGATGCCTGGCGGAAGGCGCCCCGTCGGGGCGCCTTCTACATATTTATTCATCTGTCGGCAGACTACCCCTACCCTACCCCGTGGAGAAGATGGGGGTGGACGGCGGGTGAACGGCGCGCATATATTATTATATTGAATAGGACAAGTGGAATTAAAGATGAGCGGATGGCGGAGTTTCAATGGCGATATGGAAATTATTTTGTATCTTTGCCACTCGTAAAGATACAACTAAACAACCGTAAGATAGTGAAAACAAGACTACTACTTCCCATTGCGGCAGTGCTGATGCTGCTTGCAAACCCTTCGGCCCAGGGTCAGGGCTCATGGACTGACGCCTTCAGCCGCTTCAAACTGGAGGTGCGTGCCGACGGCGAATACACGACCACCGACACGACGCCCAACCTGGGATTCCACGGCAAGTACTTCAACCTGATGCTGGGCGGCGACCTGGGCGGAGGGTTCAGCTACTACTTCAAGCAGCGCATCGTGGCCGATCCCGGCACGGTGACCTTCTTCGACAACACGGACTTCCTCTACCTCGACTACAAGCCGACCGAGAACTGGCGCCTGCGTTTCGGTAAGGATGCGATGGCGCTGGGCGGCTTCGAGTACGACGCCTCGCCGATCGACGTCTACTTCCCGACCAACCTCTGGCGCAACATCTACTGCTTCCAGCTGGCCGCCAGCGCCGCCTATATCAGCGACGACGGCAACCACACGCTGATGGCGCAGGTGAGCAACTCGCCCTACATCAACTACGGCGGGCTGAACTACGACGCGGGCCTAGTGGCCTACAACCTGTACTGGGCCGGCAACATGGGCCACTGGCACACGCTGTGGAGCACCAGCATGGTGGAGTACAAGTGGGGGCACTTCCTGAATATGATCATGATCGGCAACAAGCTGGTCTACGACAAGTGGGACCTCTACTTCGACTTCATCCACCACGCACTGTCGTTCGACGACTGGGGCAAGAACTTCGGCTTCGTGAGCTGCGCCAACTACTACTTCACCGACCGGTTCAACATCTTCGTGAAGGGGATGTACGAGCAGAACAAGTCGGACGTGACGCTGGCCTCGTCGGTGTCGATGGACCACCAGCTGGCCGCCGGCCACGCCACGGCACGCTACGGACTGGGCTTCGAGTACTACCCCACCGAGCAGAAGAACGTGCGCCTGCACATCTACGGCTGCCGCATGACGGACAGCTACACCGACATCGTCACGGGCCAGGCGGTGACCGACGAGACGTGGAACTTCAACATCGGCGCCACGTGGACGATGGACTTCTACCGGTTGTTCAAGAAATGAGGCTTCGACGGAGCCAAGAGATCACATAAAGACAAACATACCATCGACTTATGAGCGAGAACGGTAACAACAACAGCAACAATCACCGCAACCTGCTGAACAGCATGCTGTCGGTGATCGACCCGTTTCAGGTGTTCCGCCACCACGAAACCAACCCCAACAAGCCCAGCGGCAAGCCGCGGCGGCTGAAGTTCACCACCAGCCGCAGCCTCGAGGCGCTGATCTTCCTGGTGTGCTTCTTCGCCTTCTTCGGCTTCCTGGCCTACAGGATGACGCTGCCCAACATGCTCAACACCTTCATGCAGACGGCCTACCACCTGCTGCTCGAGACGGTGTTCTACATCATGGCCATCTGCGTGCTGATGGGAGCCATCTCGAAGCTGCTCACCGAGTTCGGCGTGGTGCGCCTGATGGAGAACATCCTGCGCCCGCTGATGAAGCCGCTCTACAACCTGCCGGGCGTGGCGGCCCTGGGCGCCGTGATGACCTTCCTGAGCGACAACCCCGCCATCATCTCGCTGGCCAAGGACAACAACTTCGCCCGCTACTTCAAGAAATACCAGCTCGTCTCGCTGACCAACTTCGGCACCGCCTTCGGCATGGGACTGGTGGTGATCGCCTTCATGACCGGCCTGGGCTTCGGCAAGGGAGCCCTGGTGGGCCTGCTGGGCGCCGTGATCGGCAGCATCATCAGCACCCGCCTCATGCAGCGCTTCACGCTGAAGAGCTACCCCGAGCTCGACTGCCCCGTCACCGAGGAGGAGGGCACCGAGCAGAACATCTCGTTCCAGAGCGAGGGCAACGTCTTCCAGCGCTTCCTCAACGCCATGCTCGACGGCGGCAAGAGCGGCGTCGGCATCGGCGTGGCCATCATCCCCGGCGTGCTCTGCATCTCGACCATCGTCATGATGCTCACCTTCGGTCCCGCGGGTGCCGACGGCACCTACCAAGGCGTGGCCTACGAGGGTGTGCCGGTCATCACATGGCTGGCCGACAAGGTCAACATCGTCTTCTACTGGCTCTTCGGCTTCGAGAGCGGCGCGCTGGTCTCGTTCCCCATCACCGCCCTGGGCGCTGTGGGTGCCGCTATCGGCCTGGTGCCCAAGTTCATCGCCGACGGCATCATCACCAACAACGCCATCGCCGTCTTCACCGCCATGGGCATGTGCTGGAGCGGCTATCTCTCGACCCACACGGCCATGCTCGACTCGCTGGGCTACCGCAAGCTCATCGGCAAGGCCATCGGGGCGCACACCATCGGCGGCCTCTGCGCCGGCGTGGCGGCCCACTGGCTGTGGGTGCTGCTGGCGCTGATCTTCTGACGGCATGAGTCTCACCGGAATCGTCATCGGGGCTGCGACCTTCCTCACCATCGGCATGTTCCACCCGCTGGTCATCAAGGCCGAATACCATCTGGGCGTGGGTTCGTGGTGGGGGTTCCTGCTGGTCGGGCTGGGGTGTATCGCGGGATCGCTGTTCACGGCCGGCGTGTGGAGCATACTGCTCGGCGTGGTGGGCTTCAACAGCCTCTGGTCGATCCTCGAGCTGTTCAAGCAGCGCCAGCGGGTCAACAAGGGGTGGTTCCCGGAAGGGCCCGGCCATAAAAAGTAGATCAATGAAAGCCAAACGCACCCCTGTCTTCCGCTGGGCACTATGGTCAGGCCTGGCCATCTGGGTGGTCTCCCTGGCGGGCATCGTGCTTTCGCCGGCAGCCGAGAGCAATCACACCCTGACTGAATTCACCTTCGAAAACGGCTGGGCACTGGCACTGCTGGTTATCGGCCTCCTGCTGCCCTGCCTCGAGGAGGTGGCCTTCCGCTTCTGGGGCATCCGCCGCTGGCGTTGGGCCGGCTACATCTCCGCCGTGGCGATGGGGGTGGTGACCTATTTCTACTGGGGACTTTGGGGAGCGCTGGCCACCGCTGCAGCGGTAGCCTCCATCACGCTGACCGTCAAGGCCGAGCGCACCCGGCTACTCGTCCTGCTGCTGCTCACCTCGCTGCTCTTCGCCATCCTGCATTTCGACAACTACGGCAATCTGGAGCTGCGGAACCTCTTTGCCATCTTCAACAAGCTGGGCTTCGCCCTGGTGGCCTCGTGGCTGGTGCTGAACCGCGGCTTCCTATGGGCACTGCTGCTGCACGTGGCCAACAACGGCCTGGTGGTGCTGCTGATAGCCTTCCCCCTGGGCGAAGCGGACATCCAGGGCCTCTCGATCAACAGCGGGGAGGGCTGGACAGTCTTCGCCCACTGCCTGGAGGAGGACGAGCCGCGCTACGCCAACCTCACGCCCGTCTACACCGGCACGATGGCCTCCATCGGCGCCGACCTGCTGCGGATGTCCGACAGCAACGTCATCGTGAGGGCCGACGAGGCCGGGGAGCGGTGGGAGATGGTGATCTACCGCGGCGACGAGACCGTCGGCTTGGGCAACGACTCCACACAGGTGACCCCCCTCGCGCTGCTGCACGCGATGGAGCAAAACAGGTGGATTTCACTCGACACCATCAGCCTCTACCCCATGGAGATAGCCGTTTCCGAGGGCAAAACGACACAGCATTAACACCTGATAATCAATCACAAGCAGTACACACTCACCAAAAATGGTGATAAAATTTTGCCATATTGGAAAAAGTTAGTACTTTTGCACCGCATTTAAGAAAAGAAATATTGCAATATTAATCCTAAAAAAGTAAAGAAATGGCTTACAGAATCACTGACATTTGCGTTGCCTGCGGCACCTGCATCGACGAGTGCCCCGTTGGAGCTATCAGCGAAGGCGACATCTACAAGATCGACGAGAACGCTTGCGTTAGCTGCGGTACCTGCGCTGGCGCTTGCCCCACCGGCGCCATTGTGGAAGGCTAAACGCATAGTCGACCCAACAGCTAGAGGAGGTCTCCGACTGGAGACCTCCTCTTTTTTTCGTGCCCTCGGGTCGGGGCAACAGAAAAGCCCGCCGAAGGGGCGGGCTCTCTTTCTCTTTGTGGTAGGGTTGCCTTACTCGGCGGGGACGACGCTGACGAAGGAGCGGTCCTCACGGCCCTTGTGGAACTTCACAATGCCGTCGATGAGGGCGTAGAGGGTGTGATCCTTACCCATGCCGACGTTCTGGCCGGGGTTGTGGACGGTGCCGCGCTGACGGACAATGATGTTGCCCGCGACGCACTTCTGACCACCGAAGATCTTAACGCCAAGTCGTTTGCTTTCGCTTTCGCGACCGTTACTGGAACTACCAACACCTTTTTTGTGTGCCATGATATTCTGCTTTTAAAAGGTTAGACTTAGTTGATGCTGTCAATCTTGATCTGGGTCAAGTAGTCGCGGTGACCATTCATTTTCTGGAATCCCTTGCGACGGATTTTCTTGAACACCAAAACCTTATCGCCCTTGAGGTGGCGGAGGACGGTGGCTTTGACATTGGCGCCAGAAATGTAGGGCTTGCCTACCTCGACCTTGCCATCATTGTCTTTCAGCATCACGGTGTCAAAAGAAACCTCGCTACCCTCGTCCTGATGCAGACGGTTGACGAAGATCTTCTGATCTTGGGCGACCTTGAATTGCTTTCCTGCGATTTCTACGATTGCGTACATTTTGTTTATTTGTTTATATTATAATTAGTTGCACTATTATCAACCTCACTTTTCAACCATAAATCGAAATGCAAAGATACAAACTTTTTCCGAACTGGCAAAATAATTTTGTTTTTAACACTTTTTTGGAGCCCGGCGGGGGCGAGGAAGGGGTGCGGAAGGGATGACACGGTACCAGGACCGTACCAACAAGGTGGCAAGAAGGTGGATTCGAGGTGTTTACGCTGGCAGCATCAGGGAAAGAAGCGGGCGGCATGAGGGTGTAGACAGGGTGTCACCATAGAGTTGGTATAGAGTTGGTATAGACTTGGTACGGGGATGGTACAGTCTTGGTGGGGGTTGGAAGGGTGTCGGTGGGGATGGCATCGGGCGGCGACGGGAGGGGCTCCCGGGGCGGATTGCGGTTGCAAAGATACGATTTTTCCGCGACATGTGCAAAAAAAGTTGCCCCGCCAGCCAAGGCCGGCGGGGCAAGAGGTTGACTGGCAGGGGTTTCTACTCCTGCAGTACGGGCACGGGGACGGGCGCGGTGCCGAGGGTGTCGGGGTTGAAGAGGTAGCGTCGGAGGGCGGTGCCGGCAAAGACGCCCAGGGCGCCGTCGACATTGCCGTAGGCCTGGCCCTGCTCGGCGAAGTAGCTGAACATGCTGTTCTGCGACGAGGCGGAGAGGGTGTAGTTCCAACGGGCGGGGGTGATGCTCTCGACGGTGACGGTGTACTCGTGCTTGAAGGGGGGCCGCTCGTTGGTGTCGACGGTCTGCATGATGTAGAGTTGCATGGGGTACTGGCTGCCGTCGATGCGAGTGTCTTTGAACATCAGGCGGCTGTAGAGGTAGCCGCCGAGGGGGATGTAGGGACAGACGTCGGCGGCGGTGGCCTCGGGGTTGTTGGGCACGAGGAACATGGCGCTGTGGATGGTGTCGACGAGCTCGAGCGAGTCGCCCCACTCGTTGTAGCGCATGCCGCTGTCGCGCTCGTGGATCTGGATGCTATAGTACTCGTCGATGCCCGCGCGGTCGTCGAGACGGAAGTTGAGCACGTGGAAGTTGAAGGAGGGACTGGCGTAGTTGGCGGCGGTCATGCCGACGATGGTCGGGAAGTAGGGCACATAGGTGCGGGCATGGACGCCGTGGCCGCCGAGGGCGGTGATGTCGATGGCGAGGCTATCGCCCTCCTGCAGGATGTGGGGGAAGAAGTAGCGGCAGCGGCTGACGGAGTCGGGCGTCATGAGGTTGCCATTGACGGTGAGGATGAGGTTGGGGCCGTCGACGGGCTGGTAGTTGCTGCTGTCGAGGAAGAAGCGCGTGTGGGCGAAGTAGACGAAGGCGCGGTGACCTGCCGAGGGGACGGCGTTGAGGACGAGCTGACGGTCGGCCGGGACGTCGATCTCGACGGTCTTCTCGCAGGCCGTCAGGGCCATCAGGGCCACAAGGGCCAGGAGCGATATTCTTTTCATAGGCTGGAGTCTGCTTTAAAAATATAATGTATAGGCCACCGAGGGGAGGATGGGGAAGATGCTGAGCTGCTTGAGCGAGTAGGGGTAGCCGAGGTAGCCGTCGGTGGCGCTCTGGTAGAGCATGTAAGGATTCTGGCGGTTGTAGACGTTGTAGACGCTGACGTTGATGGTGCGACGGGCGCGCTTGAAGGTGCGGTGGAAGTTGGCGCCGAGGTCCATGCGGTGGTAGTTGGGCATGCGGTAGTTGTTGCGCCCCTCGAAGAGGGTGAGCGAGCCGGTGGCGCCGGGGGTGTCGTAGTCGTCGGGATCGTCGCTGGCCATGGGGTAGGTCTGGGTGGAGAGGGTGGCAGTGTTGCCGGTGGAGAAGACCCATGTGGCGCTGACGTCGAAGCGGTCGCTGAACTTGTAGCTGAGCACCACGCTCAGGTCGTGGCGACGGTCGTACTTGGCCGGGAAGGGATTGCCGCCGTTGAGCATCTGGCCCGGGCGGTCGAAGAGGCGCATGGTGCGGCTCCAGGTGTAGCCCACCCAGCCGGTGAGGCGGCCGATCTCGCGCTGGACGAGGAGCTCGACGCCGTAGCTCCAGCCGCTGCCGGCCACGACGAGGTTCTCCCAGTTCTCGCTGCTGCCGAAGAAGGTGGCGCCGTCCTTGTACTCGATCAGGTTGTTCATGTGCTTGTAGTAGCCCTCGATGCTGAAGTCGGCGATGCCGCTGAGGGAGTAGAAGATGCCGCCAGCCACCTGATGGCTCTCCATGGGCTTCACGCGGTCGGTGACCGGCACCCAAAGGTCGGTGGGGAGGGTAATGCTGGTGGTGGAGAGGAGGTGCACGTACTGGCGCATCCAGGCGTAGCCGGCCTTGAGCGAGAGATCGGGGGTCAGCATGACACGGGCCGAGATGCGGGGCTGCACCGAGGGGTAGAACGAGGTCTGCACGCGGAAGCCGCTGAAGTGGAGTCCGTAGTTGAGCTTCAGCGACTCGGTGATGCTCCAGTCGTCTTCGGCGAAGGCCACCATCTCGTTGGCGGGCGTGATGCCGCTGAGGATGGCGCTGTCGAGGGTGAAGGCGCCGTTCATCTGGATGGAATCGTAGTAGTCGACGCTACCTTTGGCCACCTCGGGCTGGAACCAGTGGCGGGTGAACCAGCCGCCGAACTTGATGTTGTGCTCCGGCGAGGGCGAGTAGTCGAAGTCGGCACGGGCGGTCATCTCGCGGATGCCCGAGGTGTAGTCGCCCTCGATGGTGGAGGGATGCGGGTCGGTGGGACCCATCAGCTTCTCGATGCTGCCGACGATCTTGTTGTTGTACTGCGTGTAGGAGGTGGAGAGGTTCATGAAGAGCTTGGGCGTGAGGGCGTAGTTCCAGCGGAGCGACCCGATGAGGTTGCCCCAGCGGTTGCGGAAGCCCAGGCGCATATCCTCGTCGAGGGCGGTGACCGTCTTGATCTTGCCGTAGACCTCATCCTCGCCCATGTATAAGCTGCCGTAGAGGCGACTCTTGTCGCTGAACTTGTGAGTAAGCTTGGCGTTGAGGTCGTAGAAGTAATAGCCCGCGTCGAACTTGGCCTCCTCCACCACACCGGGGGCGGGTTCATCGTTGTCCAATTCGTTGAGCCACATGATGGTGGGGATCACCAGTAGTTCGGCATAGGTGCGGCGAGCCGAGAGGCTGAAGGTGGTCTTCTCCTTGACGATGGGGCCTTCGATGTTGAACTTGGCCGAGATGAGGCCGATGGAGGCGTTGCCATGCAGTTGCTGATCGTTGCCGTTGTTCTGCGTCACGTCGAGCACAGCGCTCAGACGACCGCCGAAACGGGCGGGGAAGCTGCCCTTATAGAGGGTGACATTCTTGATGGCGTCGGTGTTGAAGGCGCTGAAGAAGCCGCCGAGATGGCTGACATTGTAGAGCGGGACGCCGTCGAGCAGGAAGAGGTTCTCGTCGGGACCTCCGCCACGGACGTAGAGTCCGCTGTTGCCTTCCGAGCCGCTCTGCACGCCTGGCATCAGCTGCAGGGCCTTGATAACATCGGCCTCGCCGAAGAGGACCGGCACGGCTTTGATCTTCTCCACGGGCATCTCCATGGCGCTCATCTGCACACTCCGCACGTCGCCCGTGCGCTCGGCGGTGATGACCACCTCTTCGAGGGTGACGCTCTCGCGCAGGCGCACGTTGATCTCGTGGTTGCGATCGAGACGGAGGTCGAAGTGCTGAGGTTCATATCCGACAAAGGTGACGCGCAGCGAGGCGCTGTCGCCCTTGAGTGTCAACGAATAATGGCCGTAGAGATTAGTGACGGCTCCCTTGCCGCTGCGCGTGTCGAGCACGGTGGCGCCGATGAGGGTTTCGCCACTACGCGAGTCGGTGATGGTGCCGCTGATGGTACGGTTCTGCCCCACCGCCACCCAAGGCAGCAGCAAAAGCAGAAGCAGTATGGCTTTATTTTTCATAATGCGGTGATAACGTAGTGGGCTTCTTTTTATTGCAACCGGCCAAAGATATTTGGGCGAAACGGCAGAAAGGGTCCCTCAAGCGTCCAGTCGTGCCAACAGCTCGACCACCGTTTGGCCCAGTGTCGGGTGGCGATAGTCGGGCATAATCTCCGCCAGGGGCTCGAGTACGAAGCGGCGCAGGTGGGCACGCGGGTGGGGAATCTGCAAGTCGGGCGTGTCGATCACATCGTCATTCCAGAAAATGAGGTCGATATCCATCGGTCGCGAGCTGTAGACGCGGTGGGGAGACGAGCCTCCGACGCCGGGTCGACGCTGCCGACCCAGCTCCCGCTCGATAGCCTGAGCCTCGGCCAAGGCGGCATGAGGGACCAGCGGCGTCGCCACCAGCAGGGCACGGTTGAGGAAGCGCTGGGGCTTCTCCTGGCCGAAGTCACCCCAGGGATCGGTCTCGTAGTCGGCCGAAACAGCGACGACCGCGCCGATACGTTGCTGTATCAGCACGGTCGCCTGTTCGATCAGCCCGTGGCGGTCGCCTTGGTTGCCGCCGATGAGGAGGGCCAAACGGTTCATCCGCAGTGGATAAAGCGCTCCACGAGGGCGAGGGTCTTCTCGGTGTCCTTGCCGATCTCGGCGCGCAGGGTGCGGTCGTTGAAGGCGCGGAGCTGCTTGAGGAGGCCGTCGATGAGCTGCGGGGCGAAGATGCCATCCTGCTCGTAGAGGGCGCGGTCGCGCTCAAGGAGGTCGGCACTGGCGGCGCAGCTGTCGGGCAGCACGTCGAGCTTGGCCAGCACATCCTCGTGCTCGAAGATGTTGACGCTCACATAGCGGTCCTTGGCATACTGCACAGCATCCTTCATCTCGAAGCCGTGGCGGGCGGCCACAGCCATGCCGGCCAGCAGCAGGTAGACGTTAGCCGAGCCGTCGGGCGTGCGCAGTTCGATGGTCTGCTTGTGGCTGAAGTCCACCTCGGTGTTGGCCTCCAGCGGGTTGGCGTGAGCCATCATATTGCCGCTACCCTTGTTCCAGCCCAGGGGCACACGCACCATGGCGGAGCGGTTGCGGTCGCCCCAGCAGATATTGGTCGGAGCCTCCTGGTGGGGCACCAGACGGAAGTAGCTTGTGGGGTTGGTGTTACCGAAGGCGGTCAGCGAGCCAGCCAGCGAGAGGATGCCGGCCATGGTCTTCAGAGCCGTGTCGCTGAGGCCGTTGGCACCGACGTACATATTCTTGCCGTCCAGGCTCACACGCGTGTGGATGTGCATACCGCTACCGGCCTTGCCCACGGTGATCTTGGGGGCGAAGGTGATGGTGATGCCGTACTTATAGCCCAACTCGCGCATCATCCACTTGGCGATGACCAGTTGATCGGCAGCATCCTCCAGACGCGTGGGCAGGAACTCGATCTCGTTCTGCTCGTACATCAGGTCGCCGTGCGAGAAGTTGCCCACCTCGGAGTGGCCGTACTTGATCTCGCCACCGGCGGCAGCGATCATGCGCATGGCCTCAGTGCGGTAGTCCTCGAACTTACAGAAGGGCATGCTCACGTGGTAGCCGTGCTGGTCCTCGGGCATATACTCGTCGTCCTTGGGGGCGATGGCGTAGTACTCCAGCTCGCCCATCACCTCGAACTCCATGCCGCCCGTGGCCTCGCGGAAGGCGCGTCCGGCCTTCTGCAGCGTGTACTCGGGGGCCATGGCGAAGGGCTCGCCGTCCTTGTTGTAGAACGAGCAGAGCAGGTCGAGCGTAGGCACCTCGGTGAAGGGGTCGAGGAAGGCCGTGCGGAAGCGCGGGATGACGTAGAGGTCCGAGTTGCCCGCCTCTATGTAGGGGAAGAGGCTGCTGCCGTCGACGCGCTCGCCACTGGTGAGCACCTCGTCGGCGTGGGCCAGGCTCTGGATGACGAAGTTGAGCGTGTGCAGCTTGCCATCGTCAGCCATGTAGCGGAAGTTGATCATCTCAATCTGGAATTCCTCGATGACCTTGAGGATATCAGCCTTGGTGAATTCGCTCTTGGGCTTCTCCAGAAACGCCACCAGGGGGTTGGGGTTGAACTTCAGTTGTTCTTGTGTCATGATATATATGTTGTTTTATAAATTAGCAAGTTCAAAGAAAACGGCGGAGGGTGGGAATTATTGTGTACGAGGTGTAGAAAAAAAAACGCACTTGCTGAAAACAGCGAGGGGCGCCCCGTCGGGGCGCCCCTCGCATAGTGTCAATGTCCTATCGGGACTTAGCGGATCACGACGACGCGCTTGGCGGCGGCGTTGCCCACCTTCACCAGGTAGACACCGCTGTTGTTCACGCGGAACTCGACGCGCTCGGCGGCATTGTCCTTGCGGCTCATCATGCGGCCGTTGACGTCGAACAGAGTGACCTGCTGACCCTCGGCGCCGAGCACCACCACGGTGCCCTCAGCGGCGCTGACGGTGAAGCTGTCGTTCTCCACGTCGCTGATACCCTGCGTGCCGTCGGCAGCAAAGACGACGCTCACGCTGATGGTCAGGCCGTACATTTCCTCGTCGACCATCATGACCACCTCGGACATATCCTGTTCGAAGTCCTCAATGGTGGTATAGGTGGTGTCCATGGTGCCAAACATCGGGTGGCTCAGCGAGACGGTGATCGTCTCCACATGGTAGCCCGCGTTGGGGGTGATGGTGAAGTCGATCACGTCGCCGGCATAGTAGTTGTGCGTGCCGGGGGCCGGGTCGATGGTACCCATCGTGGCGTCGTTGACCGAGGTGATCACCACCACCGAGCTGTCGCTGTACTGCGAGGAGCCCTCGGCGAAGTTGGCCGTGAAGTAGTAGGTCATGCCGAGATAGTAGTCGGCGGTGTCAAGCGTGAAGATCTCCTCGATCGGCAGAGCCAAGACGGTGTCAATCACCAACTGGCCATACATCTCGGCGCGGACGCCCCAGCTCTCGACGTGGTAGCCCTCGTTGGGGATGGCGCGCACCGAGAAGGTGTCGCCGGCGTGGAAGACATGGGCGCCGGGAGCAGGCAGGATGGTACCCATCGAGGCGTTGTTGACGGCCGTGACGATCACCAGGCTGTCATTGCCCTCGGCAAACTGGGCGGTCAGCGCATAGGTCTGGCCGAAGAGCGAGCTAGTGACATCGAGGTAGAGCGTGTCCTGATAGCCGGGGATGTCCTGCGAGTTGACCACAACACCGGACTCATAGATGTCCACATGCCAGCCGGTGAACTCGTAGCCGGGGTTGGCGGTGGCGTAGAGGTAGAGGGTGGTGTCGCTGCTGAAGGTGTAGGTGCCGACGGCAGGCGTGGTGTAGCCCATGGCGGCGTCGTTGACGGCCATCTCGAGGGTGAAGGCGGTGGTGTCGCCCATCAGGCTGTCGGCAGCGAAGGTGGCGGTGACGGACACCTCGTAGCCGATGAAGTAGTTGGCCACGACGGTCTCATCCCACTCGTCGTCGAAGAAGCTGTTGCTCGAGGCGACGACGGTCTGCGAGTTGGTGGCACCCGTCGGGTCGGTGATGTCGAGGGTCCAGGTAGCGAGGTGGTAGCCGGGGTTGGCAGTGGCCACCAGCGAGAGGGCATCGCCCACGAAGTAGTAGTACTCGCCGGGGGCGGGAGTGGTGGTACCCATGGTGGCGTCGTTGACGGCGAAGGTGAACTTCACACTGTCGCCCACAGCAGCCGTGTGGATGCCGCAAGGATCGCTGTCGGTGAAGAAGACGCTGTCGGACGGCAGCGTGCTGGCGTCGTTGAGGATGTAGAAGGAGACACCGGCGGGATCGATGAGGGTGAAGCTAACCTCGTCGTCGTAGGCCCATTCACCGCCGCTTGTCCAGCTGAGGCTGAGAGGCTCGCCACCGCAAACGCTCACCTGAAGGGTGTCGTAGATCATCGTGTTCATGAGATCCTGACTCGGCATGGTGTAGCTGAAGATGGTGCTGCCGTCCTGAATGACGTTGAGGTAAGAGGCACTGTAATCGCCCCAGCCGTCGCCGTAGGCGTCGCTGACAGCGATGGTGAGGGTGCAGGCGTTGAGGCAGGTGGTCGAGGCCGAGACCTGGATGGTGTCGGAGGTCGAGGAACCGCAGTCGTTCACCACACCAAAGGTGTAGGCCGTGCTGGCGGTGAGGCCGGAGACGGTGGCATAAGTGTCGGTGGTGGTGGCCACGACGCTGCCGGTGGCCATGTCGACCACGGTGAAGTTGCTGCCGTCGCTGGTCCAGCTGAGGCTGATGCTCTCGGCATCGGCGCTATCGACAGTCAGGCCGGTCACAGGAGCGCAGAAGTCGCCCGTCATTTCGGTGACGCTGATGCTGTCGATCGAGATGCGGTTGTCGCCGCCGCTGGCAGCACTGCCGGCGAAGATGGCGATGCGGATGGTCTGGTTGTTGTAGCCGCTGATGGGCACATAGAGTGTGGTGGGCGTACCGGTGAGGGCGTTGAGATCCGTGTTGCCGTAGGCAGCCACGTGGGTGAAGGTGGCACCACCGTCGGTGCTGACGGCGAAGGCCAGCGTGTCGTCGGTGTCATAGGCGGGCGTGGCAGCGCTCCAGGCAGACACAGCCACATCGACGCTCAGCATGAGGTTGTCGCTGGTGACCTCGATCGGCGGGGTGACAGCCCAGTAGCGGTTGGTGCTGTAGACGTTCATCGTCAGGGCCTTGCCGTTGATGGTGATGTTGCTGCCATAGGTGCTGTTGAGCGTCCAGGCATAGGAGTTGGGAGTGGGGCTGCCAGCGCCCATGTTATAGGCACCGCTGAGGAACGACCAGCACGGGGACTTCTCGGTCCAGTCGTTGAAGCTCTCACTGTAGGGCAGCGTCTCGCTGGCGCAGGCCGTGCGGAAGGTGGTGGTGATCATCGGGCTCTCACCGCTGGGGCAGTCGACGGTCACACCGACGGTGTACTCCGTGTTGGGCTGCAGGGTGTAGAGATCGGCAACAGTGTCGGTATACATATAGCTGCTGCTATCGTTCATGATATAGAGAACGTAGTTGCCCACAGTGCTGCTGTTCCAGGTCACGGTGGCGGAAGTGGCGGTGATGTTGCTCACGGTCAGGCCGGTGGTGGGATAACAGATCTCGCCGGTGCTCTCGCTGATGGCGATGTTGTCGAGGTGCAGGTTGTTGTCGCCGCCACTGGTGGTGGACTGGGCGTAGAAGGCCAGGCGGATGGTGTCACCGTCGTAGGCGCTGAGGTCGACAAACTGGGTGACATAGTTATCGCTGGCGATCGACGACAGGCTGACATCGGAGAGGATGCTCCAGGTGGTGCCGCCGTCGGTCGAGACGAGGACGTAGAACTTCTGGGTGGCGTTGCCCTCGAAGCCGGTGGCGGCACCGGTGCCGCTGTATTTCGTGAAGGCAGCGTCGAAGGTCAGCAGGGGCGAGGTGGCCTCGGCGAGGTCGATCTCGGGGGTGACGAGCCACTTGTAGCAGCTGGAACCATAGATGTTCACGCGGTAGTGGCCGGCTGCGAGGCCGTTGCTGACACTGCTTTGGTAGGTCCAGTTAGTGTTGTTACCCAGCGTGGGAACCACGCCTTCGGCATAGACGATACTGGCGCCGCGCCAGCAGGGATTGGTGTTCAGCGTAGCGTCGAAGGTCTCGCTGAAGGGGAGCGACATGGGAGCGCAGTTGGTGAAAACACTGACGGTAGCATAGCCGTTGGCCACACCATTGACACCGCAATCGGTCTCGATACCGAAGGTGTAATTGGTGGCGGGGGTGAGGTCGGTGACGGTGTAGGAGGTGCCGCTGATATTGCTGGCCACTTCGCTACTGTCGGAAAGGTCGTAGATGGTGTAGGTGGCACCGCTGTTGACGGTGTCGCTCCAGGTGAGGGTCACACTGTTGCTTCCGACAGTACTGGCCGTGGCGTTCTGCACCTTGAAGCAGGTGGGGGCGGCGCCATAGGTGAAAGTACACTTAGGAAGGAAGGTGTAAGAATCTTCCTGATAGCTGTTGTACGACATGTCGGAGGTAGTGGTCGTGCCGAGGAAGTACCAACGGTTCCAGCTGGCAGCGCTGTGGTTGAGGTCGACCAGCAGGTTGCCGCCATTGTACGAGTACGGCGAGTCGAACTCGATAGTCAGGGTGCCCGTCGAGCAGTCGAAGTAGCCCTGATAGACCTGCGTCAACGTGGTCGTGGCATCCAGCCCGCTGAGGGTGGTGGCACTGGTCTCGCCGAGCGAGACTGTCCACGTGCCCAGACGGCTCTCGCTGGTGTAGGTGCCGTTCGAGGCATTGGGGTCGATGTAGAACACCATCTGCAAGATGGATTCTCCATCCATGTCGGTGAGCATGCTGGCAGGGTAGATCATCTGGTTGTGCTGGTCGGCGTCAGCGTTGTACCCGTCAAAGGGCACGTACTGGCTGTTGGCCGTGCTGTCGCACACCGTCAGGGTCGACTCCTGCGCATTCAATGCCATCGGCAGCAGCATGGCCGCCGCAAGCATCAATGTACGTACAAGTTTCTTCATGTTGTTTTGTTGTTTAAAATGTTGATATTAAGTTAATTGTACTTATTTCTTCTTATACATGTTAAGTGCAAAGATACTCCTTTTTTCCCATTTGACCAAACCGTCACGTCGTTTTTAACAACTGGACGACACCTCTATGCTGACAATCAGGCGTATAGCCAATCCGTTTTAACTTTTCCGCCCTCCCCTGCCCCGCTCTGGGGGCCTCGACAATTAGGTACCGCTCCGGAACGTTTTCTTGCACTCCCGCCCCCCCTGAAACCCTGTCTGCTCCCTGATGGCTCCCTGATGACTCCCTGATGACTCTCTTAAAACCAGGGCAAAATCCTTGCCCTGTCAGCGTTTTGCGAGTTTTCCAGCATGGTTAGCACACTTCCGGAAGGCTAGATGGCTCGTTTAGAATGGTTTAAAGGTGCAAATTAGATCGTGCACGATCTAATTTTTTGACTTAAATTAACTTAATTTTGATAAAACGGCGAATGACTCGAATTACTCTAAGCTACGCAGGTCAATTTTTGGCGAATTACTCGAAGGGCTTGCGCAAGCATTCGAGTAATTCGCACAACAAACTGATAATATGGCAGCCTGCGTAGCTTAGAGTTCTTCGAGTAATTCGCCGTTAAAAACAGGTGCAGGATATTACAACTATCCCACCTGCCCGTCGCCGTTGATAAATTATTCCGGCGGGCGACATACTAAAACGACCGCGGGCGCGTTATGTGGGTCGGAAAACAATAAAAAAGTATCACGATATGTTCAAGAAAGAGACCTACATCGCGCGGCGCGAACAGCTGCGCAAGGACATGGGCCACGGCATGATCATCATTCCGGGCAACCACGAAGCACCCTGCAACTACAAAGACAACACCTACTGGTTCCGCCAGGACAGCACGTTCCTCTACTTCTTCGGCCTGCAGCGCGAAGACCTGGTGGGCGTGATCGACTGCGAGACAGGCAAGGACTACATCTTCGGCACCGACTACGACATCGACGACATCATCTGGAGCGGTCCGCTGCCCAGCATCAAGGAGCTGGCCGCCAGCGTGGGCGTGGAGAACACCGGCACGCCCAAGATGCTGCGCGACACCATCGCCGCCATGAAGTCGCCCGTGCACGGCAAGCCCATGCCGCACTACCTGCCCCCCTACCGGGCCGACATCCGTGCCGACCTGGCCGACCTGCTGGGGCTGAGCTACGCCTCGGTCGACCGCCACGCCTCGCTGGAGCTCATTCTGGCCTGCGTCAAGCAGCGCGCCGTCAAGAGCGCCGAGGAGATCGAGGAGATCGAACGCGCCATCACCACGGCCTACAACATGCACGTCGGCGCCATGCGGATGGCCATGCCGGGCCGCTACGAGTATGAGCTGGCGGGCTTCATGGAGGGCGAGGCCTGGAAGGGCAACGGCCCCGTGAGCTTCCCCGTGATCATGACCGTCCACGGCGAGACCCTCCACAACCACGGCCACAACAACCGCCTCGAGGTGGGCCGCATGCTGGTGATGGACGCCGGCTGCGAGACGCCGATGAACTACTGCTCCGACATCACCCGCTCGGTGCCCGTGGGAGGCCGCTTCAACGAGCGCCAGAAGACCATCTACGAGATCGTCCTCGGCGCCCAGCTGGAGGCCGCCGCCGTCACCCGCCCGGGCATCACCTACAAGGAGGTGCACCAGGCCGCAAGCCGCAAGCTGGCCGAGGGCTACAAGGGCATCGGCATCCTCAAAGGGTCGGTGGACGACATCGTCGAGGCCGGCGCCCACAGCCTCCTCATGCCTCACGGCCTGGGCCACATGATGGGCCTCGACGTGCACGACATGGAGAACTACGGCCAGATCCACGTGGGCTACGACGACGAGACGCGCCCGAGCGAACAGTTCGGCCTCGGCTCGCTGCGCTGCGGCCGCCGCCTGCTGCCGGGCTACGTCATCACCGACGAGCCGGGCTGCTACTTCATCCCCGCCCTGATCGACAAGTGGCAGGCCGAAGGCACCTGCAAGGACTTCATCAACTTCGACGAGATCAACAAGTGGCGCGACTTCGGCGGCATCCGCATCGAGGACGACGTGCTGGTCACCGACACCGGCGCCCGCATCCTCGGCAAGCCCATCCCCAAGACGGTGAAGGAGATCGAAGAGGTGATGAACAGCTGACCAAGTAGTTAAGTAGGCAGTAGGTAAGTAGGTAAGTAGACAGTAGTTAAGTAGTTAAGACAATACCGATCGTATGACATCGCGTTTCGAGGACGTTATCGCATGGCAGAAGGCACGTGTATTCATCAACCACGTGTATCGGGTGGCACGCCACTTCCCCGACGTGGAACGATACGGCCTGACCTCCCAGTTCCAACGCGCCGCCGTGTCGATTGCAGCCAACATCGCCGAGGGCTACAAACGCCTGGGGAAAGACGACAAACTGCGGTTCTACAACTACTCACAAGGCAGCCTGGAAGAGTGCCGATGCTTTGTGTACCTATCCGTCGACTTCAACTACATCACCTCCGACGAGGCGGAGCAGATGCTCGTGGAGATTGAAGAGACCAGTAAAGTTTTGAATAGTTATATTAACGCAATTAAAACCAGACAGCAGTGGGACGATTAGGTGGCAAGGGCAGCATTTGCCTTAACTACTTATCTACTTGACTACTGTCTACTTATTCGTCAAGACACATGACCGACGTAGAGATAGTGCTTGCCAACACGGGCGAGCGGATGAGGGTGCCGCAGGGCACACAGGTGGCCGAACTGGCCGAGATTTACATCAAGCAACAGGCCGCCAAGGGCGAGCCCCTGCGCTGGCCGGTATTGGGCGCCCTGGTGAACAATACGGTGAAGCCGATGCAATACCACATCTACAACCCCAAGGTGGTGCACCTGATCGACATCACCAACCGGCAGGGCTTCCGAATGTATCGCAATTCGCTGTGCTTCATGTTATATGCCGCCGTTCGGCAATGCTATCCGAAGGCCAGCCTCAGCATCGACCACTCGCTGCAGAACGGCTTTTATTGCCGCATTGTCTCCAACGAGGAGGGTTATGAGCTGCCCGACCACATGGAGGTGTGTACCACCGTGCGCGACCGCATGATCGAGATGCAGGAGCAGGACCTGCCCTTCGTCAACAAGACGATGTTGCTCAAGGATGCCATCGAGCTGGTTCGTGACCAGCAGGTTCCCAAGACACTCTACGTGCTCGAGCACCTGCACCAGCTGTACATCGAGATGAACTTCTTGGACGGCTTCGTGCACAAGATCAACGGCAAGCTGGCTCCCTCGACGGGTTGCATCACCACCTGGGACCTGCGCCTCTACGAGGACGGCTTCCTGCTGATGTGTGCCGACCCCGAGCATCCCGACAAGCTGTCGATCTTCCAGGACACCCCGAAGCTCTTCGCCATCTTCCGCGAGCACCACAAGTGGGTGGACCTGCTGCACACCCCGACGGTGAGCGACTACAACCGCATCGTGCACGACAACGGCGGTCAGCAGCTGATCCTGCTGGCCGAGGCGCTGCACGAGAAGAAGTATGCCGAGATCGCCGACCAGGTGCGTCAGAGCGGCGCCCGGATGGTGCTGCTGGCCGGCCCCTCGAGCAGTGGCAAGACCACCTCGTGCCGCCGCCTGAGCGTGCAGCTCAGCGTGCTGGGCTACGACGTCAACCAGCTCTCGCTCGACGACTACTTCCTCGGCCGCGAACGCACCCCCAAGCTGCCCAACGGCGAGTACGACTTCGAGAGCGTCGACGCCCTCGACATTCCCCTGCTCAACGAGCACCTGAGCGCCCTCTTCCGCGGCGAGGAGGTGGCGATCCCGACCTACGACTTCAAGAAAGGCGAGCCCTTCTACAGCGGCAAGACCCTCCAACTCGGTCCCCGCAGCGTCCTGGTGGTGGAAGGCATCCACGGACTGACCCCCAAGCTGACGGCCCAGATCGACGAGAGTCTGAAGTTCAAGGTCTACGTCTCGGCCCTCACCCAGCTGGCCATCGACGACCAGAACATCATCCACGGCACCGACAACCGACTGGTACGCCGCATCGTGCGCGACAACAACTTCCGCGGCTGGAACGCCCTCGAGACCCTGCGCCGCTGGCCCGAGGTGGTGCGTGGCGAGCGCAAACACATCTTCCCCTACCAGGAGAACGCCAACGTGATGTTCAACTCGGCCCTCCTCTACGAGCTGGGCGTGCTCAAGCGCTACGCCGAGCCCCTGCTCAAGCAGGTGCCCGAGGACTGCGAGGAGTACTCCTCGGCCCAGCAGATACTGAACTTCTCCGAGCTGCTGCTGCCGATCGACGACAAGTTCATCCCCCACAACTCGATCATGCGCGAGTTCCTGGGAGGCAGCGCCTTCGAGTACTAAGGAATTATGGGATTGGATCCGTCAAGGATGATGGGGGCCCGCCGGTAGACGGGCTCCCTTTCTTTCAGCTGGCTCTCGATGGCGGCGCGCATCTGAGGCTCGGGGAGACCGTGGAGCAACGGGCGCCGGTGGCGGCTGCGCAGGGCCCGCTCGACGAGGGCGTCGACACTCATCTGGAGGTAGATGGCCGTGCCGTGGGCCAGGATGAAGTCCATGTTGCCGCTGTGGCAGGGGGTGCCGCCGCCGGTGGCAATGACCACTTGGTCGAGGGCGGCGGTGGAGTGCAGCATCTGCGTCTCGAGGGTGCGGAAGGCCTCCTCGCCGAAGCGCTCGAAGAACATGGGCACCGTGTAGTGGTAGCGGGCCTCGAAGGCCTGGTCAAGGTCGAGGTAGTCCATCCCCTTGGCGGCCGCCAGCGTGCGCCCGAAGGTGGTCTTGCCACAGTACATGTATCCCACGAGGTAGTACTTCATTGCATCAGCTCTTTGGCGGTCTGGAGGGCGGCAGGGGTCGGCGGGTCGGCGCTGAGCATGACGGCCACCTCGACGACACGGTCGGCGGGGGCGAGTTCGCGGATGCGGCTGACGGTGCGGTCGGATTCCTGCTCCTTGTAGACCTTGAGGTGCTGTGTGGCTCGGGCGGCGATCTGTGGGAGGTGGGTGATGGCGATGACCTGCAGGCGCTCCGCCATACGGCACATGATACGACCCACGGCGCCGGCGATGTCGCCACTGACGCCGGTATCGATCTCGTCGAAGATGACCGTGGGCAGCAGCGAATGGCTGGTGAGCATGCTCTTGACAGCCAGCATCAGGCGCGACAGTTCGCCGCCGGAGGCCACCTTGGAGAGGTCGCGCAGGGCGGCGCCGCGGTTGGCGTTGAAGAGGAACTGCACCGAGTCGTGCCCCGTGGGGCCATAGGTGGCCGTGGGGTTCAGCTCGACGCTGAAGCGAGCTTCCGGCATGCCCAGCTCATGGAGCGTGGGCAGGATGTGCTCGGCCAGCTGGCTTCCGGCCTGGCGGCGGGCCTCGCTGAGCGTGTCGGCCGCCGACTGCACGGCAGCAAAGGCGCCATCGACCTGCTCCATGAGGGCCTGGATGCGATCGCCCAGGCTCGCGATGGACTGGAGGCGGCTGTCGAGGTCGTCGCGAATGGCGATGAGCGCTTCGACGCTGTCCACCCCATGCTTCTTCTGCAGGCGGTAGAGGAGCGCCAAGCGGTCGTCAACTTGCTGCTGGCGATCGGGGCTGTAGCTGACGCCATCGGCGGTGCGCTGCAGCTCGCGGTCGATATCGTCGAGCTCGATGAGGGCCGAGTCGAGGCGCTGCAGGAGGGCCTCGGCGTCGGGATGATAGGAGGCGATGTGGGAGAGGGCCGTCTTGGCGGCGCGCAGACGCGAGAGGACGGCCTGCTCGCTGTCGTCGTCGAGCAGGGCGGCGGCGGTGGCCAAGCCCTCGCGCACCGCCTCGGCATGGGCCAGCAGGTGCGACTCCTGTTCGAGGGCTTCCTGCTCGTCGGCCACCAAAGCGGCGGCAGCCAGCTCGTCATACTGGAACTGAAGGTAGTCCTGGTCGCGGCGGTTCTGGGCTTCGGCGGCGGTGAGCTCCTCGAGCTGGCGCTTGAGCTCCTGATAGCGGCGGTAGGCGGCGGTGTAGGTCTGCGAGGCCTCGCGGGCCCCCAGCGTGTCGAGCAGGGCGAAGCGGAAGTGGCTGTCGGCCAGCGTGAGGGTCTGGTGCTGCGAGTGTATGTCAATGATGCAGGGTCCCAAGGCCTTGAGGAAAGGCAGCTGCACGGGGGTATCGTTGACGAAGGCGCGGCTCTTGGCCGAAGGCAGTATCTCACGCCGCAAGACAAGGTGGTCGTCGTAGTCGACATCGGCCTCGGCAAAGAGGGGCTCCAGGCCCAGGCCTGCCACGTCGAACTGAGCCTCGACGACACACTTGTGGTCGGCGTCGGCCAGCACACCGCTGTCGGCCCGCTGGCCAAGCAGCAGCCCCAAGGCACCCAGCAGGATGCTCTTGCCGGCACCCGTCTCGCCGGTGATGGCCACAAAGCCCGGCCCGAACGAGATATCGGTCTCGCGGATGAGCGCGTAGTTCTCTATATGAAGATGGGTCAGCATGGTTTATTGCAACATCGGTAAGACACGCTCCAGGGCGGCAAAGAAGGCATCCACCTCGGCGCGGGTGTTGTAGACGGCAAAGGAGGCACGCACAGTGCCGGGAATGCCGTAGCGGTCCATGACGGGCTGCGTGCAGTGGTGGCCCGTGCGGACGGCCACGCCGAGCTGGTCGACGAGGGTGCCCACGTCGTAGGGGTGCGCCTCGCCCACCAGGAACGAGAGGACCGCAGCCTTGTCGGGCGCGGTGCCGTAGATGCGTATCCCCGGCAGGCTGGACAGGCGTTCGGTGGCATAGCGCAGCAGATCGGCCTCGTGGGCGGCGATATTGTCGACCCCCACCTCCTGCATGAAGTCGATGGCACGCCCCAGCCCGAGGACGTCGCCCACCGAGGGGGTACCCGCCTCGAACTTGAACGGCAGGCGGTTGTAGGTGGTACGCTGGAAGGTGACCTCCTCGATCATCTCGCCCCCACCCTGGTAGGGCGGCAGCGCCTTGAGCAACCTATCGCGGCCATAGACGACACCGACCCCCATCGGGGCATACATCTTGTGGCCCGAGAAGCAGTAGAAGTCGCAGTCGAGGGCCCGCACGTCGACCTGGAGGTGCGATACCGCCTGGGCGCCGTCGACGAGCACCGGCACACCATGGGCGTGGGCTATCTCCACGATGCGCTGCACAGGGTTGACCGTGCCGAGGGTGTTGGAGACATGACAGACAGACACAAGCTTCGTCTTGTCGGTGAAAAGGCGCTCGTAGGCCTCGAGGTCGAGGACACCCTCGTCGGTGAAGGGGATGGGGCGCAGGGTGGCTCCGGCCAGCTGCCAGGGCACGATGTTGGAGTGGTGCTCCATGCCGCTGACGATCACCTCGTCGTCGCCGTCGAAGTAGGCTTTGGCAAACGAGGCGGCCACGAGGTTGATGCTTTCGGTGGTGCCGCGGGTGAAGACAATCTCGTCGGGAGATAAGGCGCCGATGAATTTCATCACCTGGAGGCGCACAGCCTCGTAGCGCTCGGTGGCCACGGCGGCCAGATGGTGGGCACCGCGATGGATGTTGGCGTTGAGGTGGCTGTAGTAGTCGGTCAGCGCGTCGATCACGCGCTGGGGTTTCTGCGTCGTGGCCGCATTGTCGAGGTAGACCAGCGGGCGGCCATGCACCTGCTCGCCCAGTATCGGGAATTGACTCCTTATATCATTAATATTCATTGGTTCTGTTTTTTGCGTTTCCGGATGACGGCGCGGAGGATGAAGAAGAGCACCACGGCGGCGAAGAGGGCCACGATGATGATGCTCAGCTGGTGGCTGTACTTCTCGATCACCGAGGGATCGGCGGCCTTGTAGGCCAGGTAGCCCAGCAGTGCCAGGATGACATTCCACGCCAGGGCGCCAAGGGTGGTGAAGAGGCAGAAGGCGCCGAGGTTCATCCGGCTCAGGCCCGCCGGGATGGAGATGAGCTGCCGGATGACGGGTATGAAGCGGCCCACGAGGGTGGAGACGTTGCCGTGGTCGTTGAAGTAGACCTCGGCCCGCTGCACTTTCTCCTTCGACAGCTGCAGCACACGCCCTAGCTTGCTCTCGGCAAAGGCGTAGACGATGGGGCGGCCGAGCCACATGGAGAGGAAGTAGTTGATCAGTGCGCCGAGCAGTGCGCCGATGGTGCCGAAGAGCACCACGAGCCATATCTTCATGCCGCCGGCACTCTCGGGGTTGGCCGCCACATAGACGGCCGGCGGGATGACCACCTCGGACGGGAAGGGGATGAACGAACTCTCGAGGGTCATCAGGCCGGCGACGGCGACGTAGTTCATGTGTGCGTCGTACCAATGGAGCACCGAGGCCACCCAGCCGCTCTTGGTGCTGTCCACCGCTTCGGCCACACCGGCCGCTTGCTGCGCCTGTGCTGCCGGGGCTGCCAGCCACATGAGCAGCACGACGAGCGCTACCCGCTTGCATGCAGCGAGCATTTTTGCCTTGTTGATGCCTAGTTGATGCCTAGTTGATGCCTGGTTGATGCCTGGATTATACTGTTTCATAACTGGTTATCAATATGTTAAACTCATTTTTATCACTAACTATCTGATTCCGTTTGGTTTGCCTGCGGCACGAGGGGTCCCAGACGGGGGTGGGCGACGATCTCGGGACAGATGTCGGCCAACAGGCCTGGATCGACGTGCGGCAGCATTCGGCTGGCGCGGTTGTAGCGGTTGGTGTAGAAGTAGGCGGCCGCCAAGAAGGTGGCATAGAAGGGATGGTTGGGATAGAGGTCGAGCGACTCGAGGCCGAACTCGATCAGGATGTCGTAGACCTTGTGATTGTAGAGGAACTGGACATACTGCTGACACATGGGTTCGGTGCAATCGTCGGCGGCGATGGTGCGCTCGAAGTAATCGCTGGCGGCCTCGAAGTTGCCCCGCATGTCGTAGATGATGGCAGCGATGTTGAGCACCTCGGCGCTTTGGGAGTCGAGGCGGAGGGCTTTGCGGACGGTGGCGAGGGCCAGGTCGAGGTCGTCGCTGAAGGCGTAGACGAGGGCCAACGAAGCCAGCGAGGCGGCATTGTCTGGGTCTTCCTTGACAGCCTTGCGGAAGTAGAGCAAGGCCATGGGGGAGTTGCCCGCGCGGAGGTAGATGTAGGCCACCTGGCGGTAGAGCTCGGAGCGATTGGTGGCATAGTCGAGGGCACGGAGCAGGGTGCTGACGGCGTCGGAGGGCTGGTCGTTCATCTCTTGCGTGACGGCCAGGTCGCTGTAGGCGGTGACGTTCTTCTTGTCGATGGCGATGGCATACTCGAAGGCGTCGACAGCCTGTTCGAGGAGCCCCAGGTCGCGGTAGGCGACGCCAAGGCAGTGCCAGGCCTCGCCGCAGTAGGGGTGCTCGCCGACGAACGACTTGAGGTAGGCGACGGCGTCGTCGAGCTGTTGTGCCTGGAGGGCGGTGTCGACGTAGTTGTAGAGCACGGAGACGTCGTAGCTGTCGGTGTCGAGCGAGAGTTTGTAGTAGCGCAGCGCCTCGTTGTAGTCGAGCATCTGGTAGTACTCTTCGGCGATGTTGGCGTAGACACGGCCCAGGAGCCAGCCGTCGGCCGAGGCCTGGAGGTAGTACTGGATGGCTTTCTCGTGCTCGCCCATGGCGCCGTAGGCGACACCGAGCGAGTAGGCGATGTCCGTATTGTCGGGCTCCTGGCGTTGAAGCTGGCGTATGATGCGGAGGGCCGGCTCGTACTGCTGGTTGGCGATGAGCAGGTGGGCGCGGCGGAGGCGTACGGTGGTGCTGTCGGGGTAGAGCTGTTCGGCATACTCGACAGCACGCTGCAGGGGCTTGAGGTCGTTGACCTCGAAGTAGTAGTCTATGATGACCTCGAGTTCGTCGACGTCGAAGAACTGCATGCCTCCCTTGAGGACGGTGTTCTCGAAGTCCAGCACCAGTTGTCGTTCTTCCTCGTCGAAGTCTTGGAATCTGTCTTTGTCCATAGCGTTGGGTGTTTAGAAGGAGAACCTGATGGAGAGTCCGCCCTTGGTGGTGGAATTGGGGTAGGTGTTCATAATGTAGGGGTTGTTGATATTGGTCTGGAAGAAAGCCTTGGCTATGAGGTTTTGGGTGAGTGCATACTCGCCACTGAGCTCGATCATCCAGACCTCGCTGCCGGAAGATATCTGCCCACCCACTTCGGGGTTGTAGTTGTTGATCTTCCGGATGTTGGTCATGTTGCTGTTATAGGTGAGGTTGAACCGCAGCACGATGTCGCTCTTGAGGTCGTGCTGCTTGCCGGCAAACTGGACGGAGAAGGCCACATCCTTGATGTGGTAGCCGGCGCCGACGGTGACTCCGTCGCGGGTGGTCTCGGTCAACTGGTTGTTGGAGAAGGAGAGAAGCAGGTTGCGCTGCTTCTGGATGGAGAAGTTGAACTGGAGACTGTTGACCATGGTCACGTTGACGCGGATGAGAGGATTCATCTGCTCGGTGATCTGTATGGCGTCGGCGCTGATCGGGGGTATGTAGTCGCCGGTGCTGTTGAGGGCCGTCTCGAGGCCGTAGTCGTAGTCGGAGAGGGCGGAGAGGGCGGGGTCGGTGTAGTAGTGGCCGACGGTATAGGTGGCGGCATACTTGTGGGAGATGGCGATATTGGTGAACCACTTTTTCAGCGCCTGTATCTTGTTGAGGCCATTGTAGTTGATGTCCCATTGGGGAAGCGGGAAGCCAAGGAAGGGCGAGAAGCTGTGGGTGGCGGCGTCTTTGCCGAGATAGGTGGCGAGGAAGGCGGTGAGAAGGACCGTCTGCGAGTTGGCGCTGTAGCCCGCCGGGTAGTACTGGCCGTTCATCGTGTCGAGCACCATCTGCGAGTTGTACGGGTCGGGGTTGGCATCGGCCAGGCGTTGGGCCACCACACTGCGGTTGCTGAGGAACTGCTGGAAAAGCTGCTCGGGGTCGGAGAAGGCGGTGGCGAAGGCCCACGTGTTGGTGGTGTAGTTGCCGGTCATGACATAAGAGAGAGGGCCTGTGACGGCATCGGCCGACGAGAGGTACTTGTAGTAGTACTGCTCATTCGAGATATAGGTTTGGTTGGCCCGAAGGTCGATCTTGAAGTCGCGGATGGGTTCCAGCTGGGCCACCATGGAGAGGGTGCGGTTGGAGGTTCGCTCGTGGGGGGTGTTGAAGAGCGAGTCGCGGCTGAGGAGGTCGTTGCGAAGCAGGTTGTCCACCACATCCTGGTCGTATCCCAGCACGTAGGAGAGGCCTGGCGTCCATGCATTCTGCGGGTCAAGCCCGAAATACTTGGGCTCGCCCATGTAGCCCGGCAGGCGCGATCCGCTTGTGGCGTTGTATTGTACCCTGAGGTTCTTGAGCCCCGTGACCAGGCGGAGGCCGAAATATCCTACCTGACGCAGGGCCTCGAGGGTCTTCTCGTGGCGCAGACTGTCGGCCATCGCCAGGGAATCCTTGACCGACATCTTCTTCTTTTGCTCGGGCTTCTTCACGCCGCGCTGCGGCGACCGGTTGTTGTTGCCGTTGCTGGCCCAGGCCTTTTTGAGGAGAGGTATCTTGTTGTAGAGGGTCTGGAAGTTGGCCTGAGGGCCGACGTCGAAGGTGGTGGAGTTCTGGAGGATGGATCCCATGGAGGCGAGGGCTTGCGTAGTGCCCTGGTGAGTGAAGGAGGTGCGGTAGCTGAGGGGCATACGAAGGAAGTCCATGTAGGGAAGCTTGTTGACGGGGACATCGTAGGTGGCGTTGATCGACTGCTGGAAGTTCTGCATGGTACCGCCTCCGGCGATGGAATGCCATACGGAATCGACAGCCGACTGCGTCTCCAGACGTCCGATGGGTTCCTCGATGCGGGCGTTGGCATTGGCGCTGTATTGGATACGGAACGACTTGGACAGGTCGTACTGCAGGCCGTAGGTACGCTGCCAGGTGAACTGCTTGAAGTAGGTGGGCCGGATGATGACGAGGGCCGCACTCTTGTTGCGCAGCATGGTTTCCTCAAAGTCTCGGTACACCTCGGTGGTGAAAGTGAGGTTCTTCGGCAGGTAGTAGAAGTTGAAGTCGTTGATGATCTTCCAATTCTTACCCTTGAAGAGCGGTATCTTCTCGAAGGGTTTGACCGGCTTGGGTTGCAGAGAATAGTTGTAGGTGAGGCCGCCACGGTGCTGGTCTTTGTGGTAGTGGTCGATCTCGTCGTCCGACATACGCTCCCGGCTGTAGGCGTAGGAGAAGGTGAAATTCTCGATATCGTAGATGTGTTGCTTGAGATTATCCTTTCCGACCCGGTTCTTACGTACGTTCGAGAGGGTAAGGTTGGTGGCCGACTTGTGGCGCTGTGTCATCTGGGCCACGCTGTCACGCTCGGCATCAGTCCGGAAGGTAGCCAGGTCGTCGTAGAGCAAGACGTCGGGGTTGTAGGGATTATACTCGGGGCTGCCGATCTCGCGATTGTAGTCAAGGTAGAGAGGTATGTGGAGGCCCCACGTCTCGGGGAGGATCTTCCCGAGCTCCATATCGAGCGTTGTCTGGAAGTTAAAGGTGTTCATCAACTCCTCCTTGATGAGAGGATCCTCCAGATTTCCGAAGTTGGACGTGGTATACGAGCCATAGACCTGCAGGTTGCCCAGGTCGGCCAGGTTGGTCCGAGCCATGGCCATGGCGGCCCACCCCCCTTTGTTGGAGTAGTCGGTCAGGCGCAACTCGTTGACCCACACGATAGCAGACTTGGGCAACATATTGTTTCCGTCGTCCAGACTCTCCTTCTTGGGGTTTCGGATACCGATCATGATGACCTTGATCTTCCCCAGATTGGGGGTGCCCATGACGGTGTACTTGCTGCCACCCACTCGCTCAGAGTAGAGGGCTGTGGGCGAGTAGCCGCTCTCGCCTGCACGGATATGGATGTTACGATTGGTCTTGACCTGGGTCATCATCTGGAGGTCTATGTCGACATTGTTGTCGACTGGCCAGATGGCGTACGGGTCATCGATGGTGGTACCCCAGGGGGTGAACTTCAGCGGAAGCTCGTATTCGTAGTAGTTGTTGGTGTAGTCACTACCCAGCCGTACAAAGAGCACCAGGTCGTCATCCGCCAGATGCTTGTCGGCATACATCTGTTCGGCATGGACAAACATCTTCATGTGGCCATAGAAACGGAGGTCATAGCTCGTGGAACGGTAGATGGCGCGAGCGTCGCCCGAGGCCAGATTGTCCACGTCGAGGGAGATCGACTGCTCGTTGAGCTGCATGTAGGAGCTACCTGTGGTGTACCATGTCTCGCGTCTGATTCCCGGAGGCAGCACATAAGGCACCGGCTGACGGCTCCCGTTCTCCTCGATGCTGACCGTGGAGATGTTGAACGATGTCTCCTCGGTGTTGCCAGTGACATAGTCTCCCGGCTGGAGCAGGTCCTCGGTGTACTTGCGCCAGGTGGAGTACACCAGGTCGAGGGTGGCGAAGCGCAGGATGACCGGCTCTTCAAACTGGTTGAGGAACATGCGGATGAAGCGGATGGACTGGAACCCGTTGATGGTACCGATCTTCTGATCCGGCTCGCGAATGGGGATGCGGAACTGATACCACTTGCAGGTGGTGGTCTCGCCATTGGGCAACTGTATGTTGCGAGCCTCCTGAATGTCGACGATATGGTTCTCGCCGATCACCATACGATCGGGACTGAGGTCGATCACATACTGGTAGTAGTTCTCCGCCTCGCTGAGGGTGTTGTCGCGGTTGATGTCCTCCACGTTGGGATAGGTGGAGCCACTGGTGTTGTAGCTCTCCTCCATGTCGCTGTCGACCGGCGAGTTGCCCTCGGCATTGTTGTAGTACTTGTAGCGGTCGTTGATCTTCACATCGTTGTCGTCCCAGTAGGTACTGCGGAAGTAGCGGAAGTCGTCGTTGGAGGGGTCTTGCAGGGCTTTTTGATAGGCTTCGCTGCCCGTGCCGAAGTGCTGCGCGATGGACTCGAGGTAGTCGGCAAAGAAGCTCTGCTCGTCGCCCAAGCCGTGGGTCGATCCCAAGCCGTCATATCCCACATCCTGATACATGCGCGACGACTCGTTGTTGTCGAAGGCGTTGACTATCGGCTGTGTGGAGGGAACGCGGCCCCAAATGGTTGTGTCCACATCTACCACCGTAAGCGAGGTGGGCAGGCCGTTCTCAAAGCTCTTGCGCCCGTCGCGGAGGATGTCCTCGCTGATGTCGCCCAGGTTGATATAGAGCTTGCCACCCGTGTGGTCGGGGTTCTCGATGAAAGGATCCATCAACCAGAACTCGATGGTCTCTATGTTCTGTGTCTCGAAGTCGGTGTAGTCCAACTTGCGCATGATGCCGCCCCAACGGGAGGCAGGGTTCTGCAACAAGCCGTGCTCTTCGATACCGGCGCTGTAGGCCGTCGGGGCCACATCGTAGTTGTAGGGGCCCTTCTCTTCGGGGTAGAAGGCCAGATTGAGCTCGTAGATGTTGGTGGGCTGACCGGTAGCCAAGTCCTTGTTGGGGAAGACCTCCTGCTCGTAGACCCGGCGGGCGTAGGGCTTCGAGCGGTCGTCGGCCGTGATATTGGCCGGACAGTTGCGGTCGTAGAAGTCGGTGCTGATGCGGTACCAGGCCAGCTTGGCGCGATTGTAGCCGTAGGCCAGGCCGGTGCCGGGCGCCGTCTCGGGGAACATGGCCAACGGCGACGCGTAGTCCTGCGGCGTGCTGGCCAACGACCACGACACGGCCGTCGTCAGGCTGATGCTGTTCTCGGCCCCCTCGAAGTCGTCCACATACGACACCGCCCCTTCCTTCGACCCCGTGCTGCTCATGCCCGGCAGGAAGTGTGCAAACTCGGCCGTCAGGCTGAGGTTCGAGGGGGCCTTGGTCTGGATGCCGGGCAGCAGGTCCACCAGTTTGGTGATCAGCGGCACCTCGTGGCTGTAGTTGAGGTCGAGACCCCAAATGGTATTGCTCGTCGGCTCGTCGCCAAAGTTGTTCTTCTCCGTCATGGGCCGCTCGTGCAGGTTCATCACCGTGGCGCCGAGGTTGAAGTTCGGCTGGAATTCGTAGTTGATGTGCGCCCCCAGCATCCGCTTGGTGGTCATGCTGAACGAGTTGTTCTCCGAACTGACGCTGATAGGGGTGTTGGACGAGAGGATGCTCTCGTTGATGATGCGCACGGTGCCCATGGTGTAGTCCACCGTGTAGTCCACGTTTTCGATCAGCGGCATGCCGCCGGCGGTGACGGTGACCGACCCGGGGGTGACGCTGTAGCCGAGCGAGATCTCGCCGCTGACGCTCGAGGTGTAGTAGCCCTCCAGGTAGAAGCGGTTGCGGTCGGCGTACTGCTGTGCCAGGGCTTGGGTCATGGTGTAGAGCGAGTCGAAGCAGTAGCGGTTGGCCATCTCGTCGTCGCCCAGCAGGGCACGCAGGTCCTTACCGAAGGGCTCCACGTAGGGGAAGAAGATGCGTCCCGTCGAGGCCTGGATGGTACCGCCCTTGTAGGCCGCCGAGTCGAACCAGTCGAACACACCGTCGGCGTAGTAGTAGCTCTGGGTGGCGTCCATGCGGTCCAAGCCGAACACCTCGATCAGCGGCTTGCCTTGCTGCGACCCCTCGGTGAAGAAGCCGATGCCCACGCCGCCCTCGGAGCTCTCGTAGAGCACGTTGAGGCGGAAGTTGTCGCGACTCAGCTGGCTGCTCCTGAGGAAGTAGACGTTCTTCATCATCAGGCGCCACAGGGGGCTGTGCGTGTTGGTCGCCGTACTCTTGATGAGTTTGACGATGAGCGTGTTGGGGTCGTTCACACCGTCGGTGGTCAGTTCGCCCACCTGATAGACGTTGGTGTCGCCCACCACCTGGTACTGGAAGGCCACGGCCAGCACCTGGTCGTTGCTCAGCGGCTGGTTCAGCGTGATGAATCCCAACTGGGAGTTGAAGGTGTACTCGCTGGCATTCAGCAGACGGGCGCTCTCGATCTTCTCGTAGTCGGTGCCCCCCACCATGCCGAGGCCCTGCATGTAGCTCGACACCGAGTTGACACTGCGCACACTCGAGGGGTTGACCAGCTGCAGGAGGGTGTTGGCGCGGTTGTCCGGCAGGGTCATACCGGTGCCGCCCACGCGGCTGTTGCTGGGCGAGGTCTCGCCCAGGTCGGTCAGGGCCAGGATGTTGCGGTTCTGCGTGACGGCGGCGCCCACGTTGGTGCGCCACACCTCGATGCGCAGGATCCTGATGTTGCTGTTCACCACCGGCAGGGTGCTCATGGCGCGGTTGTAGTTCTCATAGAAGTACTGCGCCAGGAAGTAGTGCCGGTTCTCCTCGTACTCGTCGGCGCGGATCTCGAACTCGTGGCTGCTCGCGCCGCCCTGCACCTGCAGGTTCTCGGTCGAGGTCTCCTTCTGGCTCAGCACCGCATCGACCGTCAACTTGCCGAACTTCAGCTTGGTGTGGAAGCCGAACAGCTGCTGGCTGCCCTTGATGAGGGTGGTCTGCAGCGGGAACGAGATGTCGGCCGCCTCGAAGAGCTGCAGGATGTCGTCCTCCTTGCCCTCGTACTTGAGCTTGATCTTGTTCTCGAAGTCGAAGGTGGCCTTGGTGTTCTGGTTGATGTCGAAGTCGAACAGGTCGCCGATCTTGGCGTTGAGGTTGATCTGTATGTTCTCGTCGAAATCGAAGGTGGTCACACTGCGCTGCCGCTGGTCGATCTGCGGATCGTCGCGGTAGTTGTTGACAATCTGGAATATCAGCTCGGCGCTGCCGCTGGGGTTGATGCTGATCAGGGGTTTGCCGTTGAGCAGGTCCAGCTTCTGGCTGATCTGGTCAAAGCCCGGAATCTTGCTCAGCAGGCCGCCGCCCGCGTTGTCGAGCACGCTGCCCTCCTTCTTCTCGTTCCAGTATTTGCCCAGCAGCTGGTCCATCTGCCAGTTCTGATACTCCTCGAAGGTCATGTACTGCCGGCCGATGACCATGTCGCCCACCTTGGTGATCAGCACATAGTCGCCCGTCTCGGGGTTGTACTCCGCCTCGGTCGTCACGGCCGACGGCATATAGCCCGACCCCATGGGCACAAAGGCCCCCGTGTCGGACTGTCCCCACAGCGGGGCGCAACCCAGCAGCATCAGCAACAGGAGTATGACATATCTGTACCTCAACGCGCTTTTCTACACTTTAACCTACACAAAACGCAAATCGGCAACAATTATTGTACCCACGATGCGCTAAATATAAAAAAAAGTATTCAACCCCGCTTTCCCCCTGCATCCAATATGTTAAAATGCAGACATGATGCAGAGGGGATGCCTGGATGATGCCTGGATGATGCCTAGTTGATGCCTGGATGATGCCTGGATGATGCCTGGGGGATGCCTCCGGTCTAGAGGCGCTGGAGGCCCACCTTGATGATCTCCTCGACGGTCATGGCACTGCCGTCGGCGTTGCGCCAGTCGGTCGAGGCAAGCAGCTTCTCGACGGCCGGCTTGGCGAAGCCGAGCATCAGCAGGGCCTGCTGGGCCTCGTCGCGGGCGCGCGACTGCTCGCTGCTCGCCAGCGGGCGCCCGCCGCCGACCACGCCCATCTTGTCGGCCAGCTCGATCACGATGCGCTGGGCCGTCTTGGCGCCGATGCCTTTCACACGCTGCACCCGCTTGACGTCCTGCGTCTGGATGGCGTCGCGCAGGTCGTCGACCGTGAGCGACGACAGCATGACGCGCGCCGTCTGGTTGCCCACCCCGCTGACGCTCACCAGCAGGCGGAACATCTCGCGCTCGGCCATGTCGTAGAAGCCGAAGAGCTGCTGCGCATCCTCGCGCACCACGTGGTGGGCATAGAGCTTCACACGCTCGCCCTCGGCACGCCGCAGCGCCTCGTAGGTGTTCAGACTGATCTCCAACAGGTAGCCCACCCCGCCGCAGTCGACGACCGCCTGCGTGGGCTCCAGATTGGCCAACTGGCCGCTAATATACTCGTACATAGGTTCTATCGTTTTCCCGCCTTCTTTCAGAAGGCTTTGTTGTTACTATCTGTTTTCATCTACCCCACACGATGTGTGGGGTTTCGCGCACTTCGTGCGGGCTCGTGCCTTCGGCACGCAGCGGTCTCTCCTTTTCTTCTTCTCTCCCCACACGATGTGTGGGGTTTCGCACTCTCCGTGCGGGATCGTGCCTTCGGCACGCAGCTTTACCCCGAAGGGGTTTCTCCACGCAAAGCGTGCTAAACCCCAGATGTAATCTGGGGTATCATACACCCTCTACTACACCCAGCCTTCTGAAAGAAGGCGGATTACTCGTCCCTCAAGAAGTACTCTTCATTCACCTCAACCCCATAGGCCTCAAGAAATGCCCTGTACTCCTCCGCAAACGTCGTTTTCTTATGGTGTTCTTTCTGTCCTTTGATATAGTTTACTATCATCTCTTTATCTTTCAAGCTGTAACTCAACGCAGCATACTCCTTGGCCCAGCCTCTGAAGTTCGGGAAACGCCGGTTCTCTTTCATCCACTTGCTGGAAGCTACCTTCAACTGTTGCATAAAAGTCGCGATCGACATCGACGGCGGCAAATCCACCAACATATGTATGTGATCCGGCATCCCTCCGATACGGTAGACCTTCACCCTCGCGTTGGTCGCCACATTGTACAGATAGGCATACAATTCGCGCTCTTGCTGCACTTCTATCACAGGTTCGCTCCGGTACGTGCGGAACACTACATGATATAACGACTGTACGTAACTCATTACCTTTATATTTTCTCCGCCTTCTTTCAGAAGGCATTACGTTTTCTTCATTTCCCCCACACGCTGTGTGGGGTTTCGCGCACTCCGTGCGGGATCGTGCCTCCGGCACGTCAATCCTCGTCCTCAAACTGGTATCCTATACCCTGGGCGGGCGAGTCCTCCTGCAGGTGGTAGTCGTCCTCCTCGACGTCGACAAACATCGGGTCTTCGTCCCACTCGCCCCCTTTGACCAGGCAGTGCGTAAAGCGGCTGTTGAGGGCATAGCCCTCGATGCCGCTGACGAGCACCTCGGCGGCATAGCTGCCATAGATGATGCAATCGGTGAAGTCGGCCTGCAGCAGATCGGCGGCTTCGCGCACCGAGCCGTCGGCGTTCAGCAGGTAGTTGGTCAGCACCACGCTCTCCAGCCGGCGGGCGTTGTAGCGCCAGTAGTCGGCGAAGGTGCAGCCCTCGAAGGCGTAGCTCCCGCCGCGCAGCACGGTAAGCGAGGTCAGACAGTCGTAGACCAGCAGGTTGCGCCCCTCGATGGTGCCCCCCTGTCCGACGAGGGCGGCGTCGCTCATGTTGCGGATCACCGTGTTGGTCACCGTCAGGCTGGCGTTGGGATAGACCCTCAAGCCGCCGGTACCGTTCTCCACCACCGCGTGGTCGAGCCGGTTGCCCGTGCTCCCACTGGTGAACCACAGGCACTGCCACTGCCCCGGCAGGAAGGAGTACCAGCCGTCGTGGCGCAGCGAACTGAAGAGCACCGGCTGCTCGGCCGTGCCCACCGCCACCAGGCTGGCGTTGGTGTCCACGGCCAGCAGGGCGTCGTTGTAGAAGTAGACCTCGTCGCCCGCCTGCAGGGTGAGGGTGCTGCCGTCGAGGATGGCGGCGGTGCCAAGGATGACATGCGGCCGCGTGTGGTCCCAGCCGTCGCAGTCCACCACGCTGTATGGGGCACCCTCGGGCACGTGGTGGTAGACGGCGTTGCGCCCCCAGGCCGTCAGCGGCAGCCGCTGACCGTTGCCGAAGAGGATGGCATCCTCCTCGACGAAGGGGGCCGTCTGGTCGTTGGGACTGATGTTCACCTGAACGAAGACGAAGAGGCTGTCGCCCGCCAGCAGTTCGACGTTGCGCGCCACCAGCGCCGTATCGCCGTCCACATTGAGGCGGAAGCGGCTCTCGCGCCCCTTCAGCAGGGTGACCGAGCTCAGCCGAACGTCGTGGCTGGTGCGGTTGTAGACCGTCAGCGTCCGCGTGGCGCTGCCCACGGTGGTGAAGAGGGTGTCGAAACTCAGCGTGTCCTGCGAGAAGGTGAGGGCCACCTCGCCTTCGTCGACGTAGACGGGCTCGCCGCACGACGCAGGCAGCAGCGGCAGCAGGCAGCAGAGCAAAAGCGCGTATATCGTCCGTCTCATAATGGTAACTGCAATCAACTTCATTTGGTGTACAAGCCGAAGACCGCCTCCATGCGCTCGCTGCAGACGGGGCAGAACGGCGCATAGTCGCGCATCATGCAGTGCATCGCCGGGCGGTAGACGCCCTTGGTGCTGTAGCCCGCCCCCTCGTAGACGCCCAGCGGCCCGTTCTCCGTGCGCGGCACCTTGGCGTCCGGCGTCGGCACCGGCGTCCCCTTCTTGAGCATCGACTGCCACTTGCGGCCGAAGTCCACCAGGTTGGTGATGTTCGGCTCCAGCGGCTCGTAGGCGGTGCGGTGCAGGTCGGCGTAGCTGAGCTCCTCGTCGACATACTCGTCGGCCAGCCCGCCGATGCCGTGTCCCAGCTCGTGGGTCAGCACCAGCTCAGCCATGCGGTGCAACGAACTGACGGAGTAGAAGTTGTAGATGGCGCCACCGCCGTACTTGGCGTTGTTGAGCACGATGATGATATGGTCGCAAGGCGTGTTGCCCAGCTCGTTGTGCAACTGGAAGAGCCGGAAGGTCATGGCGTAGCGGTCGGAGCCCAAGGCATTGTAGTCGACGCCGGCATCGCCGCGGATGAAGTAGAGGTTGAAGTCCTCGCGGTGGCTGCGGAAGGGCTCGTTCTTGAAGAAGCCCTCGGCCATGCGGCGGCAGACGCTGTTGTAGTAGGCCGTGTCGTCGTCGAAGCCCTGCATGACAAACGCCAGGTCGAACTTCACACTGGGGTCGCCATGCACCTCGTAGGTGTCGGCCACGGAGACGACGCGCGTCGGCAGCAAGAGGGTCTTCGCGGGGTCGAAGGGGACCACCGTCTGGTCGTGCAGGCGCATCGCGCTGTCGCGTTTCTGCAAGGCTATCAGCACCTTGCCGCGCGGCATGGGCAGCAGCAGCACCTCCTCGAAGCGCCGCACGGTCGTCCGGCCCTCGGGCGTGTCCTTATACTCGCGGAAGAGGTTGCTGTAGCCGCGCGAGTAGAGCACCCGCCCCGTGGCGGCATCGCGCATCTCCACCCGGTAGTCGCCATTGTCGAACGGGTCTATCATCTGGGTGCGCGAGCCGTACCATTCCCCCGGACGGTCGATCCAACGCTCCACCCACACGGTGTCGCCCTGGGCCGACCCTTCGCGCAGGCAGTCCACGCGCAGGGTGCCACCGCTGAACCAGCGGTCGAACTCGGCCTGTTGCCCCACGGCTGCGGTTGCCAGCAGGACGGCCATCGTCAGTATGATCATTCGTTTCATACCTTCGATAACGCCCCGACGGCGGGTTTAGTATGTTCGGCTCGGAATAAATCGCGTCGAGGTTGTTTTTAAGTTAATTTAAGTCAAAAAATTAGATCGTGCACGTGAAGGGAGCCTCCAGTGGAGGCTTCCGATAGCGAAGCGGAGAACGCCCCACCCCGCACAAGGATTTTAACGGCGAATTACTCGAATTACTCTAAGCTACGCAGGCTTTTATAACGGCGAATTATGCGAATTACTCGAATGCTACGCAGGCTGGTTTCAGCGAATTACTCGAATGGTCTGCGCAAGCATTCGAGTAATTCGCAAAACAAGAAGATCTCATAGCGACCTGCGTAGCTTCGAGTTCTTCGAGTAATTCGCCGTTTTACAAAAATTAAGTAAAATTAGGTTAAAAAATTAGATCGTGCACGATCTATTTTGCACCTTTAACTATTTCTAAACGAGACATCTAAGGGTTCGGAAGTGTGCAAACCATGCTGGAAAACTCGCAAAACGCTGACAGGGCAAGGATTTTGCCCTGGTTTTAAGAGAGTCATCAGGGAGTCATCAGGGAGTCATCACGGAGCCACCTAGGAACCATGGGCATTTCGGAGGGGTGGACTTCCCCACCCTCGGACGGGGAGCTGATGCCGTCGGCTGAAAATAAATTTGGCCATATCAAGTAAATGTAGTACTTTTGCATTTTGTTTTCAAGAAGCGAACTATGCTGACAAAGCTCTACGAAGAGAACCCTAACGTGCGCGAAGTGAGGCATATAGCCGACGCCCTGCGCGACGGCGAGGTGGTCGTCCTGCCCACCGGCACGCTCTATGCTTTCGCCTGCTCGATGGAGCACAAGCGCGCCGTCGAGACCATCGCGCAGCTCAAGGGGTTCAAACTGAAACAGGCCAAGTACTCGATGCTCTGCTCCGACCTGAGCATGGCCAGCGAGTATGTGCGCGCCATGGACCGCGACACCTTCGCGCTGCTGAAGCGCTCGCTGCCGGGCCCCTTCACGTTCATCATGGAGGCGTCGGGGGCGGTACCGCGCAACTATCAGAATCAGAACCACTCCATCGGTATCCGCGTGCCGGAGAGCGCCATCGCCCGCGCCATCATCGAGGAGGTGGGGTCGCCGCTGATCGGCACCTCGGTGCGGCCCCTCGACGACGACGGCGACGAGCCGGAGAACTACACCGACCCCGAGCTGATCCACGACCGCTTCGGCAGCCGCGTGTGGGCCGTGGTCGACGGCGGCATCGCCGACCCCGAACCCTCGACGGTCGTCGACTGCACCGACGGCATCGAACTCGTGCGCCAGGGCAAAGGAGAGATCGACCTATAAGCCCTATAAGTCATATAGGTCATATACGTCAGACAACTAACAATCAGACAGAAATAACATTCACGAAATGAAACAGATACAGAATGCCGCCGACCTGCAGCAGGCCGTGCGCGAAGCCAAGGATAAGGGCCGCCAGATCGGCCTCGTGCCCACCATGGGAGCCCTCCACGAGGGCCACCTCTCGCTCATCGAGCGGGCCATGAAGGAGAACGACCTCGTCGTGGTCTCCCTCTTCGTCAACCCCATCCAGTTCAACAACAAGGAGGACCTGGAGAAGTACCCCCGCACCCTCGAGGCCGACCTGGACCTGATTAAGAGTTTGGAGTCAAGAGTCAAGAATGAGGCCAAGGCCACCGAGGTGCTGGCCTTCTCGCCCTCGGTGGCGGAGATGTACCCCGACGGGGAGCCGACGGAGATCGTCTACCACTTCGGGCCCGTGGAAGAGGTGATGGAAGGGCCGCGCCGTCCGGGCCACTTCAACGGGGTGGCCGTCGTGGTGCGCCGCCTGTTCGACCTCGCCCAGCCCACCCGCGCCTACTTCGGCGAGAAGGACTACCAGCAGATCGCCATCATCCGGGCCCTGCTGGAGCAGATCAAGTACCCCATCGAGCTGGTCCCCTGCCCCATCGTGCGCGCCGACGACGGCCTGGCCCTGAGCAGCCGCAACAAGCGCCTCTCGCCCGCCGCCCGCCAGATGGCCCCCGCCATCAACGCCACCCTCGAGCAGGCCGCCGAGATGGCCGAGTACGAGGAGGTGGACGACGTGAAGGAGTGGGTGCTCGACACGCTGGCCTCGTGGCACGAGGTACACGACTGCGGCGAAGGCCTGCAGTTCGAGCCCGAATACTTCGAGATTGTCGATGCCCGCACCCTCCAGCCCATCGCCACGTGGGACGAGGCCGGCGACCTGGGCGCCGTGGGCTGCATCGCCGTCTGGCTCGACGGCGTGCGCCTGATCGACATCGTCAAGTTCTGAACTATTCCCCAAAGAAAACCCGCAGGGGCATAAGACCGACCGTCTTATGCCCCTGCGGTGTATTCTTACCGGGCCAGCATGGCGTCGTCCACCCGGAAGGTGAGCGAGGCCCAGCTCATGCCGCCCGCCGGGCCAGGCAGCTCGTCGTAGGTGTAGCGCGGCGAGTCGAAGTTGTAGGGCGAGTCGGCGCCGAGGGTGTCGCTGGCGTAGAAGGTCAGCGTGTCGCTGCCGACAACGAAGCTCACGCTGTCGCCCAGCAGGCCGTAGAGGGCCGAAAAGCGTATCTGGTCACGGCCGGTCTGGCCAATACCGCCGGCGAACGGGAGGGTGGCCTTGGTGCCGGCCGCCACGGGATAGCTCCCGTCGAAGTTGGGGCCGTTCTCGCTGGGGTAGTAGCGCCAGCTGCCGCTCCACACGAAGACCAGGTCGTGCGACGACCGATTGTCTATCGTGTACTCCTCGTCGTAACCAGGGTCGCAGGCCGCCAGGAGCAGGGCCGCCGCGGCCGTCAGCAATAGTCTGTTCAGTTTCATATCTCGTTGTGTTTTTTAGGTTTATCTAATCATCCAGTTGAAGCCCGCGAGGCCATAGACGCTGGTGGCGGAGTAGGCTTCACCCGTACCGCCGTCGACACACACCTGGGCCTTCAGTTGCCACCTGTCGCTCACCTGCCACAGGGCTTCCGCACGGCCCTGTAGGTTGTCGAAGCCGGCGCTGAACATCCAGCGTTCGTTGGGCAGCCAGCGGGCGAAGAGCGCAAGGCGGAAGGGGCGGTCGGTCATGCGGACGTAGGGGGCATGGCGGTTCCAGGCATAGGCCGCCGTGGCGTCGAAGTACCAGTATTGGGAGAAGCGGTGGCGGTACTGCAAGCCGATGATGGGCTCGGCCAGCAGCCCCTCGTCCTCCACGAAGGGGTGCCCCTGGCGGAGGGGCAGCGTCACCTCGGTGAAGAAGGTGAGGCTGTTCTTCTTGCCCTCGCCGCCCAGCAGCATGATACGGGCGCCCAGCGAGGGGACAAGGTTGAGGTGGTTAGGGCCGAAGAAGAGCGTGTCGAGCACACGGCCGTGGGCATGCTCGGCGCTGAGGCCCAGCGTCAGCTCGGCCTTGCTGCCGATGCCCCAGCGCAGGCGGGTGGCACCACCCAGCACGCTGTAGTTGTTGAAGTCCTTGCCGTCCAGTACAGAATGGAGGTGATAGGCGTTGATGTCGGCGCTGAGCATCAGGTGACCCGAGCCGAGCACGCTGGGACCCGTGGTGGCGAGCAGGGGCGACTCCTCCTGCGCGTGGGCGGCCATGCCGGCGCCCAGCCCCATCATGGCGAAGAAAGCGATGGCTAATACAAGAGATTTGTGGTTGTTCTTTTTCATAGAGCTAATGTATTTACATGGGTTAGAAATAAATCATCATGCCGGAGGTGTATATCTTCTCGCCCGAAGCGGGGTCGATGTAGGTGGGCAGCAGGTTGGTGAAGAAGCGCACGCCGTGGATGATGCCCAGCACGTCGGTGGCGGCGGTGAGGCCGATCTCGAGCTTCCAGGGCTGGAACATCGGGTCGCTGGACTCGACGACGGTCCTCGAGGTGCTGGTCTGCGTGCCGAAGTAGGTGGTGCGTGCGTCGCGGTTGCGGATGGTGAGGTAGCGGCTCACGTCGTAGGCCAGGTAGTAGTCCAGGCTCAGGCGCAGCACGCGGTGGTTCGAGGGCACGGCCTGCCATTGCACCTCGCCCGTGAGACCCAGGTAGCTGTGGAACATGATGGCCGTCTGGCGTCCCGTGGTGGGGGTGGTCTGGAAGGCAAGGCCACCGCCGTCGGCGGGCGTGACACTGTAGCGCAAGGGCGACCACTCGAAGTCGTAGCGCAGACCTCCGATGGCCGTCATGCGCTCGATGGGCAGCGGAAACTTGCCCACAAAAGGAATTTGCAGCAGCAAGCTGTAGGGCGCATCGTAGGGCGTGTGGCTGGTGAGGTTGAACTTTGCCCCGGCCTGCACGCCGAGATGCAACGACAACTGGCGGCCACCGCCGTTGCCGCAGGTGACGGCTGTATCGCCCACAGGACCGGGCAGCGTGTCGGTCTGGGCACGCAGCACCGGCGCAGCCAGCAGAAGGGTCAGGATGAAGACGATCTGTTTCATACTATATAGATGTATTTGGGGTGTTTCAGAATTCTAACAAGGCCAGGGTGGTGCCGTCCATCGCGCTGGGCTCGGCCAGGCGGAAGAGGGACTTGAAGAAGCTGCCCAACGTCGCTTTCTCCGGCTCATCCTGAGGCTCTGCCTGGGGAAGGGCCACGACCGGCCGCTGCTCGACTGCGGCTTCGGCCACCAACTCGGGGTCGGGGGCGATGTCGTCCTCGATGATAACCACCGGCACTTCGACCGTGTCGAGCGGTTCTACCACCTCGGGCACCGCCACTTCTTCGGCCACCAGTTCCTCAACGGGCTGCTGCTCGGGCGTCTCAACGACGGGATGCACAGTCGAAGACCTCTTGATGCGGGGTGCCGGAGTGACGGTAACCTCGGGCTCCTCAACGGGCGCGGGGGCGACAGGGCGCACCTCCGGCGCCACCGGAACCTCGGCCTGCGCCACCTGCACCGCTTCTTCGGTGGGGATGAACCAGATGCGTACAGCGGTGCTGATGAAGAAGAGGGCACAGGCGGCGGCCGCCACACGGGTACTCCACCACCAGAAGCCATGCCTCTGCTCCGCACTCTCCTCGCCCGCCATACGGTCGATCATGGCGCCCAGCTCCTGCTGGCGGCGCTCGTCGCGGCCGGCGTGCTCGAGGGTGGCGAGCATCTGCTCCAGATCCATGCTATGTTTATCGGTTTTCATATTCCAGTATCATTTGTTTCAGTGTACTATAGGCCCGCGAGAGGAGGGTGTAGACGTTGCCCGAAGTGATGTGCAGCTCATGGGCGATACGGTCGGTATCGGCATCCTCGAAGTGCTTGAGGCGGACAGCCTGGGCCTGCCGCTCGGGCAGTCGGTCGACCATCTGCAGGGCCAGCCGCAGGCGCTCCTCGCCGGTGTCAGCCTCCTCCTCGGCCAGGGCCATGGTGCGCTCGTTGATCTCAACGGTTGGCTTGCGCTTGCGCAGCAGGTCCACACAGCGGCGCTTGACCAGCGTGATGCACCACGCCTCGCGGTTGACCACCCGCCGGAGCTTCTCTCGCTCGTTCCACAGGGTGACGAAGCAGTCCTGCACCACATCGGCAGCGTCGTCCTCGTTGCCCAGCAGGGCCTCGGCCATGCGCTGCATGGCGGGCTGCAAGGGCAGATAGTCGAGTTTGAACTGTTCCGTTTCCTGTTTCATACCTAGTAGTCGAAGCAGGTGGCGAAATCTTACACGGGGGAAGGAAAAATAGTTTTAGAGCAGCGCCCGCAGGGCCATCTCGTAGCCCTGGAGGCCAAGGCCGCAGACCATGCCACGGCAAGCGCTGGTGACAAGCGAGTGGTGGCGGTAGTCTTCGCGGGCGAAGATATTGCTCAGGTGCACCTCCACCTTGGGAGCCGGCACCGCCAGCAAGGCATCGCGAAGGGCCACACTGGTGTGGCTATAGCCCCCCAGGTTGACTATCAAGCCGTCGGCCGTGAAGCCCACCTGCTGGATGCGGTCGATCAGCTCGCCCTCCACATTGCTTTGGTAGTAGCCCACCTCCACCTCGGGGAAGCGGCAGCGCAGACCGTCCACCAGCTCCTCCATCGTGGTGGTGCCATACACCTCCGGCTCGCGCACCCCGGTGAGGTTCAGGTTGGGCCCATTGATGATTTCGATATGTTTCATATTATAAATAACGCCGCCACAGATAATATATTGCATCAACACCTAAAAAAGGAGGGCTGCTCCGCTGGAGCAGCCCTCGCATATTTGGGAATGATCCAATCCAAGATTAGATGATACCCTGAGCCATCATGGCGTGGGCAACGCGCATGAAGCCAGCGATGTTAGCACCCTTCACGTAGTTGATGCTACCGTCGGCCTGCTTGCCATACTTCACGCACTGGTCGTAGATGTCGCTCATGATCTTCTTGAGCTTCTCGTCGACTTCCTGAGCGGTCCAGTTGATGTGACCGGCGTTCTGGCAGATCTCGAGACCGCTGGTGGCAACACCACCGGCGTTGACAGCCTTACCGGGGCCGAAGGGCACGCCGGCAGCCTGAATGGCGGCGATAGCGCCGGGCTGGCAGCCCATGTTGGAGACCTCAGCCACATACTTCACGCCATTGGCGAGCAGCATCTTGGCATCCTCCTCGGCGAGCTCGTTCTGGAAGGCGCAAGGCATAGCGATGTCGCACTTCACGGTCCAAGCCTTCTTGCCGGCAGTGAATTTGGCCTTGCCGGGGAACTTGTCGGCCATATCCTGGACGCGGTTGCGGTTGCTGGCGCGCATCTCGAGCATATAGTCGATCATCTCCTTGTTGATACCGTCGGGCAGCTCGCAGACACCGTCGGGACCGCTGATGGCGACCACCTTGGCACCGAACTCGCAAGCCTTCTGGGCAGCACCCCAAGCCACATTGCCGAAGCCGGAGAGGGCGATCTTCTTGCCCTGCAGGGTGTCACCCTTCTCCTCGACCATGTGCTTCACATAGTAGACAGCGCCGAAACCAGTGGCCTCGGGACGCATCAGGCTACCACCCCAGCCGTAGCTCTTGCCGGTCAGAGCGCCGGTCGAATGCTCGCGGGCCAGTTTCTTGTACATACCGTACATGTAGCCAATCTCGCGGCCGCCAACACCCACGTCGCCGGCAGGGCTGTCCTGGTCGGGACCGATGTTGCGCCAGAGCTCGTACACGAAGGCCTGGCAGAAGCGCATGATCTCAGCGTCGCTCTTTCCGGTCGGGTCGAAGTCGGCACCACCCTTACCACCGCCGAGAGGCAGGTTGGTCAGGCTGTTCTTGAAGATCTGCTCGAAACCGAGGAACTTCAGCATGCTCTCGTTCACCTTCGGGTGGAAGCGGAGACCGCCCTTGTAGGCACCGAGGGCGGCGTTGAACTGCACGCGGTAGCCGAGGTTCACCTGGGTCTGACCCTTATCGTCGACCCACACCACGCGGAACTTGAAGATACGATCGGGCTCCACAATGCGCTCGACGATCTTGGCAGCCTCGAACTCGGGGTGTTTGTTGTACTCTTCCTCGATGGTCTCCAGGACCTCACGGACAGCCTGCAAGTACTCGTTTTCGCCCGGATGTTTGGCCTCCAGGTTGGCCATAATTTCGTTTACTTTCATAATATTGAATACTTTAGATGAATTAATTATTTATATTCAGTCCGGCAAATATACAAATTAAATCCGACTGAGCAAAAATATTTTTTAAAAATTTCACCGCCTACTTCTCCAGCAGGTCGAGCGAGTAGTGGAGGCCGACGTTCTGGCGGCGGGCGCGCGCCATCTTGATGATCAGGTAGGAGCAGGCGATGAGGTTGCGCAGCTCGCAGAGGGGCTCGATGAGCACCGAGCGGTTGTAGAGCTCCTCGGTCTCGCGGAAGATGAGGTTCAGGCGGTCGAAGGCGCGCTGCAGGCGCAGGTCGCTCCGCACGATGCCCACGTAGTTCCACATGATCTCCTGCAGCTCCTTCTTGGTCTGCGTGATGAGCACCATCTCCTCGTTCAGCACCATGCCCTCGGCGTTCCAGTCGGGCACCTCGGTTTTCACTTTCCCCCGACCGCTTTCCACTTCCGAGATGGCGGCCTGAGCGGCGTTGTGAGCGTAGACCACCGCCTCGAGCAGCGAGTTGGAAGCCAGGCGGTTGCCGCCGTGGAGGCCCGTGCACGAACACTCGCCCGCGGCGTAGAGGTGCAGGATCGACGACTGCCCGTTGCGGTCCACCTTGATGCCGCCGCACTGGTAGTGCGCCGCCGGCCGGATGGGGATCATGTCGCGCGTGATGTCGATGCCGATCGAGAGGCACTTGGCGTAGATCGTGGGGAAGCCCTCGATGAGGTGCTTCTTGCCGATGCCGCGGGCGTCGAGGTAGAGGTATTCCTTGCCGCTGAGCTTCATCTCGTTGTCGATGGCGCGGGCCACAATGTCGCGCGGCGCCAGCGAGAGGCGTTCGTCGTACTTCTGCATGAACTCCCGCCCCTCGCGATCCTTCAGCACGGCGCCGGCGCCGCGCATGGCCTCGGTGATGAGGAAGGCCGGTTTCTCGGCCGGATTGTAGAGGCTGGTGGGGTGGAACTGCATGAACTCCAGGTCGCTCAGCACGCCGCGGGCGCGGTGCACCATGGCCACGCCGTCGCCCGTCGAGATGACCGGCGTGGTGGTCGTCGAGTAGACGTTGCCCATGCCGCCCGTGGCCAGCAGGGTGACGCGGGCCAGGTAGGTGTCGATGCGGTTGGTGTCGCAGTC
>CAMHDJ010000022.1 GCA_946183915.1 uncultured Bacteroidales bacterium
CTCCGCCGTCTGCACCAGCAACGCCTACGTCTCTATTGTGGAGAACATCATCACCTTGGAGAAAGAAGACAACCTCAATTAGCACACTCCTTAAAAGCACACAATCATGAAGAAACTGTTTTTCGCTGCGGCGCTGTTGCTGCTCGGAATGGCAGCCGGCGCGCAGGAGACCAACTACTCCAAGAGCGATTTCGTCCCCGGCGACGAGATCATCTTCGACGACAACTTCGAACGCGAGAGACTCGGCGAGTTCCCGCTGCGATGGGACCTGCTGGACGGCTATGCGGAAACTGTACAGCAGCAAGGGCGCAATGTGATTGCATTCACCGACAACGGTCTGGGACAAGTGATGCCGCTGATGAAGCAGAAGTGGGATTGGCTGCCAGAGGTGTTCACCGTGGAGTTCGACCTCTATGTGGCCAAGCCTGGTGAAACCGAAGAGGAGACTACGCTCGATATGAGCATCTCTTTCGGGGACCGTGGTGACGAGAGCTATTATAACGCATCGAGTTACGTGAAGTTCTGGTACCGCGACGACGGCTCGTGCAACTTGACTTGGCGCCTGCTGAAACCAGACGGAAGCACCCAGGCAAGCGGTGAGAAGATGCTGGGGTTGGATCCAGGCAACAACGACTATCTGGAGAAGGACAACCCTGTAGTCGCAGGCCAGTGGAACCACTTCGCCTTCTCGTTCAACAAGAGGGCCTTCAAGGGCTACGTGAACGGTGTGCGTTTGATCAACGTACCGGCCATGAAGGCACCCGGATATCTCTTCTTCACCAGCGGAGCATTCTATCGTTACACGGGTTTAAGCAACGTGCGCATCGCCCAGGGTGCCGTGCCGCTCTACGACCGCCTGACCACCGACGGCAAGATTGTGACCTATGCCATCACCTTCGAGACCGGCAAGGCCGACCTCAAGCCGGAATCCGAGGTCGAGATCAACCGCGTGGCCAAGCTGATGAAGGAACACGCCGACCTGCAGTTCGAGGTGCAGGGGCACTGCGACAACACGGGCTCCGACGCCGTCAACGACCCGCTGAGCCAGCGGCGTGCCGACGCCATCGTGGCGGCCCTCGTGAAACAGGGCATCGACGCCTCGCGCCTCACCGCCGTGGGCAAAGGATCCCACTCCCCCATCGCCCCCAACACTACCGACGAAGGCCGCGCCAAAAACCGCCGCGTCGAATTCGTCAAGAAGTAACCGCCCCACGGCAACTACACCAACCACGACACAAAAACAGCGAGGCCCGCGACGTTCCGTCGCGGGCCTCGCCTATGTGTATGCTATTGGTTCGCAGGATTATCTGCGGCGGCCACTGCCGTTGCCACCGCTGCGGCGCTCGCCACCGCCATTGCCTTCGCGGCGGGGACCACGGTCGCGGCCACGGTCGCCACCTTCGCGGCGCGGGCCACGGTTGGGCTTCTCCTCCACATAGCCTTCGGGCTTGGGCAGAAGGGCCTTGCGGCTGAGCTTGATCTTGCCGTTCTTCTCATCGAAGGCGATGACCTTCACCTGGAACTCGTCGCCCACGTGGATGAGGCCTTCCAGCGTCTCGGGGTGCCCCCACTCGTACTCGCTGATGTGCATCAGGCCCTCCTTGCCGGGCAGGAACTCCATGAAGGCGCCGAACTCGACGATGCTGACAACCTTGGCATCGAACACGTCGCCCACCTCGGGCACCGTGCAGATGTCCTTGATCCACTTGAGGGCGGCGGCGATGTCGTCCTTGTTCTGCGAGGCGACGTCGACGATGCCGAACTCGCCTTCCTCTTCGATATTGATGATGGTGTTGGTCTCGGCCTGGATCTTCTGGATGACCTCGCCACCCTTGCCGATGACGGCACCGATGAAGTCCTTCGGGATCTTGATCTGCTCGATGCGGGGCACGAAGTCCTTGTAGTCCTCGCGGGGCTCGGGGATGGTCTCGTGGATCTTGTCGAGGATGTAGAGACGACCCTGGCGGGCCTGCTCGAGGGCCTTGGCCAGCACGTCGTAGCTGAGGCCGTCGACCTTGATATCCATCTGGCAGGCGGTGATGCCGTCGGCGGTGCCTATTGCTTTTGCTCCCCTTTTACTCAGCTTTTGATAAAATACTGCGATTCTCCCATGTGTCGCCTTAGATGTAAGTTCGCTCCTTCGGTGATGATTCGGTGATGGTTCGACAAAATAGGTTTCAAAGCAGCTCATGCTCATCTTGTTCAAAGTTCATGAGCATCTTTACAAAAAATCATGCTCATGATTATGGATGAATCATGAGCATGATTTCGGGAAAAGAAGAGCATGATTCCATAACCTCATGCGCTTGAGATTTTGCGTTATCGTATCACAACCACTTTTTGGGCAGGCAAAGTTCCAACTATAACCATATAGACCCCTGGAGGAAGTGTTTGAGAAACCTGACTGTCCCGAATGGTTCCAATCGCTCTTCCGTCAATGGCATACAACACAGCATCCGCACCTTTAATATAAATCCGTCCATCAATAGAGTGTACATCTATCGTAGTATGGGGTATAGGGTCATTTATTCCCTCAGTATTTCCACCAGTATCTCCGCTACAATCTTCAACAATTGTCCAAAAATTATTCCACGGATAACAATTTTCGTAAGCATTCATAGAATTGCAAGGAACAACAAGAACTGTATGTTCTAAATTTATATCTCCTGTTCCACAAAATTCGTTGCTAGGATTTTCCTGCAATACTTTTAATGTATCAAGATTCATACCTCCGCCCCAAAAAGCTAAAGAGCTAATATATGTTGTTCTTCCAATGTTAAGGTATCTTAGATTTATGCATTTCCTGAACGCTTCGGTTCCAATCCTCCCATAATAATAGTCATCCACATCTGTTGTACGAGTATTACATTCCACTGTGGTTAAATTTGTACAACCGTAAAAGGCCGAACTACCTACAGATCCTCCCAATCGAACAGTTTGAAGGCTGGTACAACCCTCAAATGCTCCATCTCCAACATACCCCGACTCTCCATCAAAATGTACGTTGTCAAAATTACCATCCACTACACCAGCCGAAGGAGCATCAATACTAACCAAACTTGTGCATCTATAAAAACATCTAAACCCTATATAACGAAGATTGGGAGGAAATGTAATGGAGGCCAAATTATGACAATCGCGGAAACAGTCATTTTTAAGTAGTGTTATTGAGTCTGGTATTGTGATCGCTGTAATTCCAGTTTCAGCAAAAGCCCATTGATCAATAGACGTTAGTGAATTTGGCAATGTTATGTTTGAAATACCACTACAGCCTTCAAAGGCGGATTTTTCAATTGTTTTTAGCGTATTGGGGAGTATTATATTCGTAATGTTTTCACTGCCTATACCATAAAAACAATCTTCCCCAATACTAACCACAGGATAGGTTCCTCTAAGGGATTGTGGACATTCTGTGAAAGTTATACTGTCTGGCATTGTGACAATCCCTGAAGAAGCGAGACAATCGACTGCGCTAACATATCGTGTACCGTAACCATCATCAGACAATTTATACTTTACACTGTCAACAATCGTGTAAAATACGCTCGTCTGTGCATTTGATGAGCCTATCATTCCAATTAATGTAATGATAATAAAGTGTATTTTTTTCATAATAATTTGTTATTTATTGTTTGTTAATATTGCTTGTTCTGTATCGAGAAGTAGTTGGCGTACTTCTTCAATGTTCTTTTCAATAATATCCCGTGTCAGTGATTTCGAGAGTTCATTGTGTGTAATCTTGTTTCTGACATCATGGAACTCCCAATAGTTTGTCCAGATTCGCTTAAAGCTCGGCAATGTAATCGCATTCTCAGCCTGTATTTTCCTGTAATAGAATGTGAGATTGGATACTTTTTCGTTTTCAGGATTATCCATATATGCCGACCTCTCTTCTTGTGCAGCCTTTTTGTCCTTGCATAATTCCAGCATACAGATTTCCGCATACGAATAGATTCGTTGTTCCATTGATGCATAGAAATCGCATAACATATCGTCAAAAACCGTGGTGTCCACTGATGGATGCCATGTTCTGACAACTTCCTTTTGTGCATCTTCGTCCCATTCCATATACTCTTCCGATACAGAATTGGCCGATTCTTCGGCTTTGTTCCTCATGTCAGAAATGTAATCTGGCACGTTGGAAAGCAGTAGTTTTAGTGACTCTGCTTTGTCTTCTACCATTGCTTGGTAGTTTGTTCTTCCTTTTGCAAACATAATAATTTGTTTTACTTTTGCCTACTCTAATTACGTTTTCGGCATCCACTTTTTTAGTTGTGAGCGGTGCCGTCGATAATTCTCTGAAATAAGGACAAAAGAAAAAGGACGTGGAATTATTCTTTTGATGCTCCTTATTAGCTGTTAAGGCTCTGACCAGCCTGTGATTTTAATAAGGTGCGAATAATTCACGCCCAAGCGTGAACCCCCGCGGAGCTTATTCTCAAATCACATTTCGAATTGGTCAGATTCTAACAGCGAGAATAATGGGCGGTTAGCTCAATATAATTGCTTTAACTATTTCTGTTTTCTACATATATCTATTTATTTTATTCGCCATTTATTTTTTTTGTGTTTTACTCGTCATTTACAGATTTCCACATGAGGTATCAAATCATTAAGTGCCGAATAAGGAAGAGCCCCTATATGATGTAACCGGCCGACAATAATTGACGGATGTGTATGGTATTTTTTCGCATACTTATAAATATCTGCTTTACTAAAAGCCCTATTATTAACCATCTCATCTTCTGCTTCCTTTGACAACAATGTTTTTGCAGCAAAATTATCTGCATTATTTTCTTCCGTTATTACATCTTCACTATAACTCTTTTTATCATCATATTCTATATATATGGATTTCTTTTTATTCAACAAAACATGCCCTATCTCGTGGAAAAACGAAAACCAAAAAACATCATATGACTTTTGCTTATCCGATAATTGAACAACCGGATTTTCTCCAACCCAACGCATTGCTCCATTAACCGGAACCTTCTTTAAACGAGGGGTATAAACCAACTTAACTCCCGCTTTCTTACATAAAAATTGAAGTTGGGTAAGATAGTCTTGCGGACAATCTACCATCAGTTGCTTCATTTCCACAATCAACGATTTCAGTATTTCTTGGTTATACTCAAGGCAGTCAATCTGTTCCGCTTGAATAACACCTCTCCTTAACCACGCAGAAGTATTGTAAGGATCCTTTAGATTCTTCAAGGAAGCCCTAAAGGAAACCTTTAGTTGCCCTGCCAGATAATAGTTCTCCCATGCATTAGTCGAGCCCATCTTAAAGTATGAAAACAAATTGGAAACTCGGTCCTGAACATTTTTACAAACAGGAACCCAACCCATCCTGGACATGGAGCAGTAGTCAAACTTCCTTGCCCAGTCAATGGCTTTTCGATGTTCTTCTTCACGACGTTCTCTCGCCATAAATTCCTCATACTGGCCCTGTCTTCTTATCCAGAAGCTCGCCTTGATTCCAGTCACACTCTCAAATGCAATAGCCATATCTGAAGTAATCGAACTTTCTCCTTTTATAACTGCATGGATGGTTTTTTCAGGTTTATCTGTTCGCACAGCAAACTCTTTTATAGACATACCATCCTCTTCAATTTTTTCTTTGAGAGACTTTCCTGGATGACTAACTATGGGATTAACAAACATATCGCGTATCATAATAATTCTTTATTTTTTATTATTAATGGTAATCTTCGATTTCAACCAAAATTATTTTTATTGCATCCACTTTTTCATTATCTATCACCTCCGATGATGTTTCATATAGCAACCTCCAATTCGCGGTAAGACTGCACGCCCACATGCCTTTCATGTCACCATGTAATGGATGATGCTTGCCAGGAAGCCTATACAACTCATCTATTTCTGATACTGCTCCAAAGTCATCTATTCTTCTGTAGAAAACCTCCATTAACTGTTCTCCATATTTCTTTTTGAACTTTTGGGGGTCACTCGCAATCTTTTCAAATTTACTTGTTTTAAATATAATTTCCATATAATCAACCGCATTAGTACACCTGACTCATCTAAATTCAAATGCAAAAATACAAATAATTTTGAAATACACAAAATGTAATTCAAAATTTAACATATTATCAAAAAAAAAGACGCCCTTCCGGACGTCTTTACTATTATCAAGCATTATCGCTTAGCGACGGCGGCCTTCGCCGTTGCCGCTGGAGCGGCGCTCGCCACCGTTGCCACCTTCGCGACGGCCATGACCACCACGGTCACCGTCCTTACGGGGACCACGGTCGCCACCTTCGCGGCGCGGGCCACGGGCGGGCTTCTCCTCCACATAGCCTTCGGGCTTGGGCAGGAGGGCCTTGCGGCTGAGCTTGATCTTGCCATTCTTCTCGTCGAAGGCGATGACCTTCACCTGGAACTCGTCGCCCACGTGGATGAGGCCCTCGAGAGTCTCGGGGTGACCCCACTCGTACTCGCTGATGTGCATCAGGCCTTCCTTGCCGGGCAGGAACTCCATGAAGGCGCCGAACTCGACGATGCTGACGACCTTGGCGTCGAACACATCGCCCACCTCGGGCACCGTGCAGATGTCCTTGATCCACTTGAGGGCGGCGGCGATGTCGTCCTTGTTCTGCGAGGCGACGTCGACGATGCCGAACTCGCCTTCCTCTTCGATATTGATGATGGTGTTGGTCTCGGCCTGGATCTTCTGGATGACCTCGCCACCCTTGCCGATGACGGCACCGATGAAGTCCTTCGGGATCTTGATCTGCTCGATGCGGGGCACGAAGTCCTTGTAGTCCTCGCGGGGCTCGGGGATGGTCTCGTGGATCTTGTCGAGGATGTAGAGACGACCCTGGCGGGCCTGCTCGAGGGCCTTGGCCAGCACGTCGTAGCTGAGGCCGTCGACCTTGATATCCATCTGGCAGGCGGTGATACCGTCGCGGGTGCCGCAGACCTTGAAGTCCATGTCGCCGAGGTGGTCCTCGTCGCCGAGGATGTCGCTCAGCACGGCCCACTTGTCACCCTTCGAGATGAGACCCATGGCGATACCGGCCACGGGCTTGCGCAGCTTGACGCCGGCATCCATCAGCGCCATGCAGCCGGCGCAGACGGTGGCCATCGAGCTGGAACCGTTGCTCTCGAGGATGTCGGAGACCACGCGGATGGTGTAGGGGCATTCCTCCTCGGTGGGCAGAACCTCCTTGAGGGCGCGCCAGGCCAGGTGGCCGTGGCCCACCTCGCGGCGGCTGGTGCTGCCGGAGCGTTTCACCTCGCCGGTGGCGAAGCCGGGGAAGTTGTAGTGCAGCAGGAAGCGGCGGGTGCCCTCGATGACGGCACCGTCGATCTTCTGCTCGTCGAGCTTGGTGCCCAGCGTGCAGGTGCTGAGGGACTGCGTCTCGCCGCGGGTGAAGATGGCGCTACCGTGGGCCGAAGGCAGGTAGTCGGTCTCGCACCAGATGGGGCGGATCTCGTCGAGCTGACGGCCGTCGAGGCGGGTGCGTTCGTTGAGCACCATGTCGCGCATGGCCTCGCGCTCGGTGTCGTGATAGTAGCGGTCGATCATGAATTTTATTTCATCCGTGAGGGTCTCCTCAGTGTAATTTGCGTCAATAAACTCCTGTTTGATTGCCGCAAATCCATCTTCACGTTGATGTTTATTTGCGATGCCCTGCTTGCTGAAGTCGTAGCACTTCTGGTAGACGGCCTGGCGGATGCGCTCGCGCAGCTCCTCGTCGTTCACCTCGTGGCAGTACTCGCGCTTCTCCTGCTTGCCGGTCTCGATGGTGAGCTCGTTCAGCACGCGGCACTGGATCTTGATGGCCTCGTGGGCGGCCTTGAGGGCGTTGAGCATCACGTCCTCGCTGACCTCCTTCATCTCGCCTTCCACCATCATGATGTTGTCCTCGGTGGCGGCCACGATCAGGTCGAGGTCGGCGCGCTCGATGTCCTGCATGGGGGTGTTGATGACGTACTGGCCGTCGAGGTAGCTCACGCGCACCTCGCTGACGGGGCCGTTGAAGGGGATGTCGCTCACGGCGAGGGCCGAGGCAGCGGCCAGGGCGGCCAGCTGGTCGGGCATGGTGTCGTGGTCACCGCTGATGAGGGTGATGTTCACCTGCACCTCGGCGTGGAAGTTGTCGGGGAAGAGGGGACGCAGGGCGCGGTCCACCAAGCGGGCGATGAGGATCTCATGCTCCGAGGGGCGTGCCTCGCGCTTGAAGAAACCGCCGGGGAAGCGACCCATGGCGGCGTATTTTTCCTGGTAGTCAACGGTGAGGGGCATGAAGTCGACGTTCTCGCCCACCTCGCGCTTGGAGCAGACGGTGGCCAGAAGCATCGTGTTGTTCATGCGCACCACGGCAGCGCCGTCGGCCTGTTTGGCCAGCTTGCCGGTCTCGATTTCGATCATGCGGCCGTCGCCGAGGTCGAAACGTTTCGTAATGATGTGTTCGTTCATTGTTGTTTTTTATTGTTTTCTATTACTTTACCGCAGCCGTGAGGGCCATCCCCACGACACATAAAAGTGTTAATATTCAAGTTACTATCTCCTTCGGCGGGCATCTATAGACCGGCTAAAAGAAAGTGCAAAGATACAATAAAAGTCCGACCCGGCAAAATCTTTTTTCTGCCGGGTCGGACTATTCTCTTTGTCTGCATGGATGCAGCGCGTTTCAGAAGGTGAAGTCGACCTTCTGGACGCCGGGGCCGTAGATGGTGCGGAAGTCGTCGCGCATGGAGACGACGTGGTAGCCGGCCTCGAGCCAGCGCTCGCCGAGGGCGAGGGCCTTCTCGCGGTTGGCGTGGTCGCGCTCCTCGTCGTCGGCGATGAGCATGAAGGCGGCAGACTTCTTGGAGTTGCTCAGGCAGTAGTTGTGCATGGCTGCGTCGCCGCCGCTGTTGCCGAACGAGAGCACCGGCACCTTGCCGATCTCCTGGTTGATCTGAAGCACCTTGTTTGTCTTGAGGTTCTTGATGATGAGCTCGTCGGTGCGGACAATCTCTTCCTCGCGCCCCATGGTGTAGTTGACGCCCTCCTCGCTGCCCTGGCTGCTGGACACAAGCCTCACATCCATGCCGATGACACGGTTGGGCTCGATGCCCAACGGCTCGACCAGCGCACGGCAGATGAAGCGGTCGGAGCCGGAGACGACATAATAGGTGAAGCCGTTGTCCTCCAGATACTCAAACACCTCGAGCATCGGCTGGTAGAAGCTCTGCCCATAGGTCATGCCGCTGAAGCCGTTGGCGGGCAGGGCGGCGTAGGCCTTGACGTAGGCGTCGAACTCAGCCAGGGTCATGCCGGCATAGGCCTTGGCGGCCGCACGGGCGTGTATCATGTCGAAGTGGTCGGGCAGCGGCACGCCGTTGCGCACAAAGTCGCGGATCTGCTGTGCCGCCAGGCGCACGCTGTCGGGGGCATGGTTGCCGTAGGCGGTATCTTCCAGCACACGGTACTCCAGCAAGTTGTACTCAAAATAGGTGGGGTAGAGTTCGCCGACGAAGGTGCCGTCCATGTCGAAGGTGGCGATGCGATCCTTGGGCTCGATATAGTTGGCCGACGAGGGATTGGTGACATCCTCGACATACGCCTGCAACGCCGTCAGCGCCTCGCACTCGTTCCACGAAGCAAAATACTGTTTCTGCCTCGGCAGTTCTTCCGTGCCGCAGCCGGCCAGGAGCAGCAGCACCGCGGCGAAAACGGCTAAAAGGTTCTTTCTCATAAGATTTTCTGTTTTACGGGTCCGGGGTTAAAAAAGGATACCCAGCAGAACGCCAGGTATCCCAACCATAACCAAATAAATATGAAAAACTATTCTTTTCCTTGGTTGTGTGCAGCCTCGGGAGCGATTATTTACGCAGGCCGAGCTCTTTGACGATGGCGCGGTAGCGCTCGATGTCGGTTTCCTTCAGGTAGTCGAGCATCTTGCGACGCTTGCCGACGAGACCCACCAGGGCGCGCTCGCTGACCTGATCCTTCTTGTGCTGCTTCATCAGCTCGGTGAGGTGCTGGATGCGATAGGTGAACAGGGCGATCTGTCCTTCGGTGCTGCCGGTATTTTTGGCCGATTTGCCATACTGGGCAAAAATCTCTTCTTTCTTTTCTTTAGTCAGATACATAACGTGTTACGTTTATTTTATTCTCTTGTTTCGTTCTTGTTTTCGGCTGCAAAATTACGACTATTTCCTAAACTGGCAAAATATTTTCTCGATTTTTACACATTTTAACACTTATTAAGAAAGTTCAGACCCCTATTCCCCACCCTTTCGGTTCCGTTTTTGTCCCTCGGCACGCGCCACTCCCTCTGCATCATCTCTGCATCATCTCTGCATCACCTCTGCATCATCTCTGCATCACCTCTGCCTTATGCAGGCATCATCCAGGCATCATCTAGGCATCATCTAGGCATCATCCAGGCATCATCTAGGCATGAACTAGGCATATCGGCGGACGAATGGCCTGGGGGATGGGACAAAAAAGGGGGCCTCCTGCGGCATGCAGGAGGCCCCTGGGTGGGTCCGCTGGCGAAGAACTAGCGGACGATGAGCTTGCGGACTGCCGTCCAGCCGGCGGTCTGCACCCGCACGAAGTAGGTGCCGGAGGCCAGCGTGCTGACGTCGATATCGAGGTCGCTCTCGGCAGTCTCGGCCTGGCGCAGCTGACGGCCGTCGACGCTGAGGACGGTGACCATGGCCGAGCCCTCGAGACCCGTGATGTGCAGGCTGACGAGGTCGGTGGCGGGGTTGGGACGCAGGGCCACCTGGGCGTCGGTGCCCTCCACGTCGTCGATGCTCTGGAAGCGGATCTGGCTCTCGTTGGACCAGGTGCTATTCCAGCCTTCGTCGCAGATGGCGCGCACGCGGAAGCCGAAGGTGCCGGCCGTGGTGCCCTTGAACATGCTGATGGAGGCCAGGCCGCTGATGGTGGCCGTGGGAGTGTTGACGATCATGTAGCCCAACTGGTCGTTGAGTTCGAAGCCCTGATAGCCGTAGACGACCATCCAGCGCTGGTTGCGGTTGCCGGCATTCCAGGTGAGGACGACGTCGGTGCCGTTGACCTGGGCCTGCAGACCGGTGACCGGGTAACAGACATTGTCGAAGGTCATCTCGTCGCTCCACTCGCCGACCACGTGGTCGCTCGTGCCGCAGTAGGCCCGCACCGCAGCGTGGTAGCTGCTGCTGGGATCGAGATTGCTGACGGTGGCCGGATTGGTGGTGACGGTGTAGTAGCGGTTGATGTTGTTGTTCCAGACGTGGAGCTCCCACTTGCCGCCGACCATCGGGCCGTCGTTCCAGCTGAAGGTGGCAGTGTTGGCCGTCACATCGGTCACCACAAGGCCTTCGGGGATGGAGCAGGCGGTGTCGGTAGTGGCAGTGAGGTAGACCCAATCCGAGTAGTCGAGGCCGGCGTTGCTGCAGTCGCGGCGCAGACGGATGTCGAAGTCGGTCATGCTGGGCAGGAGGTCGAAGGTGTAGCTATTGGTGTCCTCCACCAGCACGGCAGTCTCCCAGTTGGTCTCGGAGGCGGCCTTGATAGCGATCTGCACGTCGGCACCCTCGTTGTACCACGTCACCTCGACCGAGTGGTCGGTCGTGTTGACCCTGCTGACCACGGGCTCGTAGCAGACCGGGTTACAGGCGATGAAGGTGATGTCGGGCACTATGCTGCTGGCAGCGCGGTTGGCTGCGGAGAGCATATTGGCCTGGTCGGGGGTGAAGTGAGTGGTAGAGCCACCGTAGTAGAGCTTGTTGCTACCGGCCTGGTGGGCGTTGTACTTGACGCTGTCGGAGGGCGTTCCGTTCGATGCGGAGTAGTAGAAGCCGACCACAAGGTTGCGATGGCCGTCCCACACGAAGGGCTCGTTGAACAGCACACGGCGGGAGCCGGTGGTGTTGAAGCTGATGTCGCCGGAGAATACGCTCACGAAACTGGTGTCATACAGGAAGCCGCTCATCGAGGTGGCGTTCGTGTGAGCTATGAAAATCTCGCCATTGGTCATCTGGGCGCCTGCACCCACGGTGTTGACGCTGAAGGTGAGACCCTCGAGGTTGTCCATACCGGCCAATGCGGCGCTGTCGATCAGCACCTCGGCATAGCTGCAATACTTGACAGCATTGAAGGGGGCCACGGCGCTGACAGCGGTCGGGTCGGCGGCGGCATAGTTGCTGTTCTCGGTACGATCCTCACAGAAGTCGGTGGTGAAGGTGAGGATGTCGCTGGGGTCGCTCTGGTTGTAGGGCGAGCAGACACCCGTGACGCGTACCTGGTAGTCCTTGGCCATGGCGAGTGGTGTGATGACGACAGAGTCGACACCCTCGACGGTGCGGGCATTCCACGAGATGGTACCCACCGGGCGATACTGCACCTTGTAGGTCGAGGAGTTGCCCGTCCAGGAGATAGTGGCTCTGCGCTCCGTCACGTTGCTGACGGCCACATTCTCAGGCATGGCGCAGGTGGGGGCGGGTTTCACCACGACATTGTCGATGTAGACAGCCGCTTCGATATTCATATCGTAGGCCTTCAGGGCCACCTGATAGAGGGGTGCGCCAGCCGACGAGGGGAGTACGCAGCGGATGTTCTGCCAGGTGTTCTTGGTCGAGTCGACCACCATCAGGGTGTTCCAGGCGCCGGTGGTACCCACACGGTAGAGCACGGCCAGCTTGTCGGCCGGATAGGTGCCATAGGTGTTGGTGTAGAGGAAACGGTAGAAGTTCATGTGGGCGTTCTCGCTGAGCTGCGAGAAATCGTATGTAGGCAGCACAAGCAGGCCCTCGGCAGTGGCATCGCCGGAGTTGATGGCAGCCATACGTCCGCCGCTGAAGGCGTGTACGTTGTAGTTGCTGACCTCGTTGGTCCACATAGCGGTGTTGTCATCGGGCTGCATCATGCAGTCGAGCATGCCGCTCTCGAACTCCTGGCTGTAGATATTGTCCTCCGAGATGACGTAGGGGCTGTTGCACTCCGTGCGGAACGTCAGGAAGAAGGGCTTGCTCTGATGGCTGACCGAGCAGTTGGAACGCACCCAGACGTAGTAGGGCGTGTTGTCGACGAGGCCGCTGAGGGTCACCGTCGTGCCGCTGACAGTCATGGCGGTGGCGGTGGACTGATCGTTGATCGTGTTGTAGAGCACCTCATAGCTGCCGTAGTTGTGGTTGTCGGTGATGGCGAGCACTGCCGAGTCGGAGGCGACGCTTGCGAGCGTCACGTTGTTGACACGACGGCAGTCGGGCAGGAGTGACACCGAGAGGCTGTCGACATAAACCACGGTGTAACTCGACGTAGTGTTGCGGATGAAGATGCGACCGTTGGGGCCTGTGTAGTTCTCCAGGTCGACATCCACCAATTGCCAGTCGGAGCTGTTGCTCGGGATGGTCTGGCTGGCTATGACAACGAAGGTGCTGGGGTTGTTGGGATCAGTGCAGACACCCACCTCAATAGTCTCGCTTTCGTAGTACGAGGCGTTGTCCATCGTGGCGTAGAAGGCTACATTCAGGCTGTCCACGCTGACGTCGAACTCGGGAAGCACCAGGTAGGAGTTGTAACCAGCGAAGTACATACTGCTGGCGCTATTGAAGCCCAACCACTGGTATTGGTACGGGTAGGACGAGTAGGTATAGATACTGCCGCGATTCCAGCACATCTGAATCGGGTCGCCGAGCGCCATGCCAGCGTTAAAGGCCTCGAAGTTCTCCGAGAAAGGCACTGTCTCGGGAGCGCACTTGGTGGTGACGCTGAGGTTGAGGATCGACTCGTCGTCGGCAGAGCACTGGCTGATGATACGGATACGGTAGCTGGTGGCACCCGTCAAACCTGTCAGCGTGTAGTTGGTGGTGGTGATATTAGCATTGGCCACGATCCAGTTGGTGCTGTCTGCATGGCGATACTCCACGCGCCACGAAGCCTCGTCGCCGCCGGGGAGCCAGCTGAGGTCGACCTCGGTCTGACCAATCACCATCTGATCCAGGACAGGAGGTACACAGTTGCTCTCGGAGCATGCCACCAGGAAACGGACGTTGCTGCGGAGAGAGCTCATCGTGAGGGAGTAGTTAGTACTGGTCGGATCATAAGGAGTGCCGTCTATATAGGCGTACAAAGCCCTGACAACCGTATCTTCTGTCGCCTCGAAATTGGTGGTAGAAACGTAGGAGTTGGTGTAGTCGCTGATGGTCATCACAACGTTCTTGTCGGCCGGTACGGCGAAGGCACTGTCGAAGTTGATATTGACCCAACCGTTCTCGAAGTGCACCGTGCCGTTGAAGTAACGATGCGACGGGACGACATAGTCACTCGAAGCCGAGTAGGACGACAGCGAGGTGGTGTCCATGTAGACCGCGATGCTACGGTCGGTCATGGTGGCACCGAGCTGGTTGAACTGCACACCATAGATGGCGGGGTTGCCGCTCAGCTCGGCAGCAGTGAATATCTGCTGGGTGAGGGAGTTGCCATAGTAGATATTGGTGGGGATTGTGTTGATTGTATTGGTCCCTTCACCGATCTGCAGCTCGCCGCCGTTGTTGCACAAGGTTAGGAACGAGGCTCGCACTGTGTCGGTACCGGCGCAGTCGACAGCCACGCCCACTGTGTAGAGCGTACGCTGATTGAGGCCGGTGAGCAGATAGCTACGGGCGGATCCACTCAGGTCGATGACCTGCTCCACACCCTCTTCGTCGGTCAGGATCAAGGAGAAGCCTTCGGCCTCACCCATGACGGTGTTGTACTCCCAGTTGACCTGGGCAGTCGAACCTGCCACGTTGCTAACCGTCAACCCGTAGGGCGACAGGCAGTCGGGACGGTCGACGCAGGTCACATAGAACTGGAAGCCCTCGTCGAGATAGTAACTATAATCGGCACCTTTGAACCAAATGGTAAGGGCACCCGTCTCGCCCATGACATTGATGTCGTATACATCCGAATTGTAAACGCTGACGAGCAGCTGGCCGTTGGTGTCGGCGCCGTCGAAGATGCGCAGCTTATTCTCGTCGCCCGAATAGGTAGCTCCGTTGCCAAGGATCGCCTTACCATAGATGCGGACAGTCTGATCGGCATCGGGAGCGCGCAGCACGATCAGCTGCTCGGTATTGGCGCTGAAGTCACCGGTAGCGCCACCGTTGTCGACGATGGTGCGGTCGCAGAAGGAGGTGCTGTCCACGGCGGCAGTCACCACGTAGGCGTAAGGCATCGCAGTGACAGGCAGGGGCCAATAGCTGGCCTGCGTGCCGCAGAGGGTGCGGACGTAGAAGTCGTAGATCACACTGTTGTCCAGGTCGGTGAAGGTGTAGGTCGGGGTGTTGACCACCACCGGCGTGACCGTGTCGGGATCGAAGCCTTGCGGGCCGTGGTAGACCTCCCACTGGGTGCCATCAGGGCATGTCCAGTTGAGGGTCACCTGGTGCGACTCGGTGCTCGTGGCCGTCAGCGCGGTCGGCACAGGGCAGTTGTTGATCTCGCGGAAGACAACGTCGTCGATATAGACAGTATTGTACTCGAACGTAGCGGCCGTGCGGAACACCACCCAGATGCTGTCGGTGGTAGATACCGTGTCGAACGGAATCGACACCTGCTCCCAGAGGTTGGAGTAGCCGTCGGCCCCCACAGCCGTGGGACCGGCAGTGCCCACCTGATGGAACACCGCATTGTTGAAGTCGCTGGTGGTGATGTAGCCCACTTCGACCTGATCGCTAGCCTGTATCCACATCTGCACCTCGAGGGTGTTGGCCGGGATGGGTATCTTCGGACTCACGACCGACTGGTTGCCATAGACGGGATAGAAGTAGTAACTATTGTTTCCGTTGTAGCCATCATAGGTATAGACCGACGGGTAGTTGGAGCCATACGACGAGACCGACTCCCATATCTTCCAGCAGTCGGGCGCCAGGGTGCCGTAGCTGTAACCCTCGAAGCCCTCCGTGTAGGGGAGCGTGATGCCAGCGCATTCCGTCCGGAACGAAGACATGAGGGCCACCGAGGTGTCGGTGCCGCCGCAGTAGGAGCGCACAAAGAAGTAGTAGTCCGTGTTGGGGGTCAGGCCGCTGACGGTGGCCGTCGTGTCGCTGGTGTAGGTCCACGTGTCGCTGGGCACCGGCTCGGTGTTGTAGCTGTAGTACCACTGGGTGGCCAAACCGATCTCCGACCAACTGGCAGTGGCCGTCGTCGGACCGGGTACGACCGACAGACCTGTCACACCCGGGCAGGTCGGGCAGGGGTTCACGATGGCGAAGGTGCCATAGTAGAGCGTGGACCCGTCGGTGCAGTTGTAGAGCATCACACCCATAGCATCGACCACGGTGAACGACACCTCTTCGGGGTACGACCCTGTCGTCCACGAGAGGGTGACCGGGCCATCGTCGGTGCATACGGGGAAGGTCTGGGTGTAGTCGGAGCCACTGCTGAGTGTGAAGGTGCCCAGCGTGGAGTCAGCCTGGATGATGGTGATGGTGTTGCCATTCCAACCATCGCTGTAGGCATCGTGGCCGGTGATGGTGATGGAACAATCGGCGCCACCGGCACACTGCGCCTGGGCGCGGTGGCCCAAGGTCGCCAGCACGAACAGTGCTGCGAATATAATGGATATCTTCTTCATAACAAGTCCCTTTCTTTATTTATTGACCACAATTTTGGCTCCACTCATGCCCTGAGCGGTACTGATGCGGACACCGTAGACTCCGTTGTCCATGCCGTCGGTCGGAATATCGATCGTACCGGTGTAGTTGTCGTAGGTGTTCTCGTAGACCTTGCGGCCCTCGCGGCTGAACACCTCGACCCGCTGCACCTGCACGGCACCGATGTGGATCACATCGCTGGCGGGGTTCGGGTAGACGCGGAAGGTCTCGCCTTCGGCCTCGTCGATAGCCACCGGTATGTTGGGATTGTCGTCGCTGATGACCACCTGCACGACAGCCGTGTCGCTGTTGCAACCCGTGCCGCCGCGAGCGATGAGTCTATACTCGCAACTCTCGAAGATCGAGGCCGTGGTGTGCAGGCTGTAGGGGTCGTCGAGGCCCGTGGTGGGCTCCCAGCGATAGCTGACATTCTCGCCGTATACCAGCTCGGTACCCACTTCGAAGCAGGCGTGGGTGCAGGTGATCGTGCTGTCCTTGACGCGCACGTCGCTGCCGTGGTCGAGCGAGAAGCGCATCGTGTCGTACGACACCAGCTGCGGGAAGTTCGGGCAGAGCGACGTGGCCAGATAGACCTCGATGGTCTTCTCCTGGCTCAGGTCGGCATCGGGCAGACCGCGCAGAATGAAGCTATGCGGCTCGTTGCTGATGTACATGCCCGTGCTGTCGATGGGCTGATCGTTCTCGTCCACAATCTCGAAGTCGGTGCCCAGCACGGCCGTACCGCCAAAGCTGAAGCGCACCGTGCCCTCATCGAACATGGTAGAGCTGAGGGTGAGCGGGATCTCGGTGGGGCAGCTGCCGTGCACCGGCGTGACGCCCGGACGGCTCAAGCCAATGGCGGCCGTCGGAGCCGAGAAGCTACCGCCCTCCAGGAACACACCGCTGTCGAAGGCATTGTCGCCCACGTTGCACACCGAGATGTGCATGTGGTACACCGCACACGGCACCAAATCGGTCACTGCCGCCAGCTTGGCCGTGTAGCCATCATACTCCACACCGTCGGCATAGTTGGGCGTTCCCGTCAGGCCTCCATTGTAGCTGCTGGTATCGATCGTGCTGTTGTTGACATAGTTGCCCGAGTAGTTGTAGTAGCAACCCGAGCCGCTGCCGCCGCTCGATCCGAACAGGCCGGGGTTGACCGAGTTGATGGCCACCGCGATGCCATCCGGATGAGCGTCGTCGATCGTGTTAGGGATGATGGCGATGTTGCGCGTCACCTCCTCGCCCGTCACCGGGTCGGGACCCGTCACGTAGAATGCGAACACGTCGTTGAAGTTCGAGCACACATACTCCGGGTACTCCTCCGACGCGAAGCTGTAGTTCATCGAGATCGACCCGGAGAGGGTAACGAAGTCGAAGTCCAGCGTCGAACAACCATTGATGGTATTCGTCGCCACAGGCGCCATCTCGGGATCACTGTAGTAGGCCGTGATGGCATTGGCTGTGCCGGAGCCTTGGTTCGGGCCGGGCGCCACGTCGATGTTGCCCGTTGTCATAATTACCCCCCCCGCCATCTGCAATCCGGTAAATCCGTTGCTCTGGAACGTACCGATGTTGGGGGTGGTGATGTTGCCCGTGGTGTTGTTGAACTTGGCGTTGAAAATGTACACACCACCACCCAGCAGGTTGTTTTGGATGAAGGCCTCAGGCGATTGGCCCACGGCATCCTGCACCGTGATGTTCTGTGCCCACGCTCCAGCCGACAGCAAGAGTATAGCACAACAGGTTGTAAACACTTTTCTCATAACAACTTATTTTAAATTAAACATGAAAATTCATTCACCATTTTCGGTGCAAATATACACCATTTTTTTAATCAAAATGTTAAATCTTCCAAAATTTAACAAATTTATTTTTCCCGTTTCAAAAAATTACACTCGGATCTCAAACGGCAATTCGACCCCTTCAAACGCCCTTAAAACCCTGTCTGCTCCCTGATGGCTCCCTGATGACTCCCTGATGACTCTCTTAAAACCAGGGTGAAATCCTTGCCCTGTCAGCGTTTTGCGAGTTTTCCAGCATGGTTAGCACACATCCGAGGTGCTAGATAACTCGTTTAGAACGGTTTAAAGGTGCAAATTAGATCGTGCACGATCTAATTTTTTGACATAAATTAACTTAATTTAGTGGGTAGTGGGTAGTGGACAGTGGGTAGCACATGGGTCTTTTTTTGTTAACGGCGAATTACTCGAATTACTCGAAGCTACGCAGGTCGATTTTTGGCGAATTACTCGAATGCTTGCGCAGACCCTTCGAGTAATTCGCACAACAAACTGATAATATGGTAGCCTGCGTAGCTTAGAGTTCTTCGAGTAATTCGCCGTTAAAATCCTTGTGCGGGGTGGGTCGTTCTCCGCTTCGCTATCGGAAGCCTCCACTGGAGGCTCCCTTCACGTGCACGATCTATTTATTTAACCTAAATTTACTTAATTCGACTATTTTGGGCTGCGTCAGCCGACCACTCCCGGGGGAGGGATCAGCGGTGGGAGGAGCGCATCCACCGTACCGATAGGACACCATTACATATATAAATAACAAACCCCATCGGGGCGGCAACGTGCGGCAGGGCACGGGGCTGTCCCGATGGGGTTGGGCCGCGAGGGGCGGCGCGAGGGCTACTCGATGGCGGCAGCGATCTGGGCCGCCAGGGCCTTCAGCTCGTCGGCGCTCATCTCCACGTGGTGGGCGAAGTTGAGGTCGCCCGGCTTGTTGAGCGGCATGAGGTGGATGTGGGCGTGGGGCACGTCGATGCCCACCACGGCGACGCCCACCTTGATGCAGGGGCACACCCGCTTGAGCCCGCGGGCCACGCGGCGGCTGAAGAGGTGCAGCTCGGTGAAGAGTTCGTCGTCGAGGTCGAAGATGTTGTCGACTTCCTGCTTGGGGATGCAGAGCACATGGCCGCGCACGACGGGGTTGATGTCGAGGAAGGCCAGGCAGTGGTCGGTCTCAAAAACCTTGTGGCAGGGGATTTCGCCCGCCACGATCTTGCTGAAAATGCTTGCCATGGTTAACGTTCTATTTTGACGAGTTCGAAGGTCATCTTGCCGGCGGGGACGTTCACCTCGACCATGTCGCCCACCTTGTGGCCCAGGAAGGCCGAGGCAAAGGGCGACGTGATGCTGATCTTGGCCTGCTTGAGGTTGGCCTCACTCTCGGGCACGATGGTGTAGCGTTGCACCTGGTTGTTGCGCGTGTTGCGGATGGTGATGATCGAGAGGAGGAGCACCTTCGAGGTGTCGATCTTGCTCTCGTCGAGCAGGCGGGCGTTGGCCACGAGGTCCTGCAGCTTGCTGATGCGTGCCTCGAGGTGACCCTGGGCCTCTTTAGCGGCGTCGTACTCGGCGTTCTCGCTCAGGTCGCCCTTGTCGCGGGCTTCGGCGATGGCGGCCGACGCGGCCGGACGCTCGACGACGATCAGGTGATGAAGTTCGTCTTTCAGTTTCTGAAGACCCTCTTCGCTGTAGTATTTGATTTCTGACATGTCTTTTTGTATCGTTGTTGGGGTTTGGGTTATTTCGATCGGGAGCGGACTCCCTTGTCGATGGACGTTTAAAAAGTGGGAAAGGCTCGTTGAAAAGCCTTTCCCAGAGTGTTGTATCTGCTGTGTTTCAGGCGGCGGAACTAGAAGCGGAAGCTAGCACCGATGGAGTGCGTGCCACGCATGGGCGAAGCCGACTGGTAGGAGTAGTCGATGGTAAGACCCATATTGCTGTCCTCTTTGCCGAAGGGCACGTCGACCGAAGCACCGGCGCAGATGCCGTTGTTGGCGGTGGCAGGGCTGCCGCTCCAGAGGCCGGGCTGCATGATGTAGCCGGCGCGCAGCTGGAACATGTTGAGCAGGCTGTACTCGAAACCGACGGTGTAGTTGTCGCGCAGGAAGGCGTTGGAGGTGAAGGCCGCTGCCAGGGTGAGGCGCTGATCCCACTTCTCGAAGAGGAAGTCGTAGGACAGACCGATGTTGAGGCAGGTGGGAAGCTCCATCTCGGCGGCGCGCGTCTCGACGGTGAAGTTGTTGCCGGCGGTGTTGATCATCTGCAGCGAGAGGCCCGTGCCGGAGAACTTCATCGAGGGACCCCAGTTCTTGAGGGCGATACCGAACTTGAGTTCGTCGTCCTCACCGGTGACATACTGGATGCCAGCGTCGATGCCGAGGCCCGAAGCGGAGACGTTGTCGGTGCTCTCGGTGACCACCTTGAAGGTGACGGCACCATGGATGGTGTTGGTGAAGCTGTGGGCATAGGCCACGTTGATGTTCATGTAGGAGGGCGAGAAGGTACCGTTGGCACCGCCTTCGGGGCTGTCATAGCGCGTCACGTCGATGTCGCCGAAGCTCATCGCCATCACGTAGACACCGGCCACACCGCGCTCAAAGATGCGGATGCCGACACCGAAGCTGTTGATTGAGGCACCGCTGGTGAGGCCGCTCTTGCCACCATAGAGCATGGTGTTGGTGTAGCCCACCTCGATATTGTTGACAAAGGCGAGACCTGCCACGTTGGAGAACATGGAGCTCAGACCACGCACATTGGCTACGTTGACGCCACCCCAACCGGTGTTGCGAGCCCACGGGTTGATGAGTAACTCGCTGGCACCAGTCGTACCACGGCGTTCATCGTTACCAGCCATGGCCGACTGCGACGTGAGGGCCGAGAGGACCACAACTACAGCAAATATTCTAAATATATTTTTCATCTTCTGTAATTTTTTGTCGTTCGTTAGGTGTTACTCAGGTTAGAAGCCGAAAGAGTTGAGGTCGACAGGACGCATGGTACCGAACCACTTGATGACACGCTCGCCGATGCCGGGAACCGTAACGTGGATGAGATACATACCGCCAGCGATGGGGATACCCGTCTGGTTGTGGAGATCCCAGTCGACATATGTATTCTCGGCCACGCCGGAGCCGTGGACGTCGGTGTTGCGGCTGATAGCCGTCGGACCGAGGGTGCGCACCAGCGTACCGTCGGCAGTGTAGATGCGGATGTAGCAGCCTTCAGGTTTGCCATTCTTGTTGACACCCGTGGGCAGGTTGATAATGCGCACCTTGGTCTCCAGCTGGCTGGCGGTCTCGTAGTTCGAGTAGCTGTAGTAGGGGTTGGGCACCACGTTGATCAGACCGAGCAGCGAGTCCACATAGGTCTTGCGGGCATCCTCGGCAGTGGCCTGGTTCTCCAGCACAGCGTCGGAGGCGTTGATGATGAACTGGTAGACAGGCATGTTCTTGTTGATAGCCGGGTTGCCAGCCTGGACGGCGGTGGCACCGTTGAAGGTCATGTACTTATTGTACGGAGTGCGGATGTCGATGTCGATGGTCACGTCGCAGGGGATGTCCTTAGGATCATCGAACTGGTAGCGCGGAGCAACGAGCGGCATGTTGACCCAAGCCGTCGAGGCGTAGAGCAGGGCGATGGAGTCGCGGATGGCGTTGTAGTTATCGGCGCGGTTGACGACACCCTTGTGGATCATACGGTTGCCACGGGTCGTGAACTTCATCATGTGTTCGGCCGACTTCAACATCTTGATTGCCCAGCGACCACCGTCATAGCTAGGAGTGACGTAGGTCTTGTACTTGTTGAGGTTGACGTTGTTGGCATCCTGGAGGTCGTAGAAGGTCTGGCGGGTAGCGTTCATCACATAGATGAAGTGGCGACCGCCCATAACGTAGTTCTGCGTGCCTTCCATGGTGGTGCTGACGGGGTTCCACTTCATGTCGCGGCCGTTGAACTGCACATAGCGCGAGTCCTCACCGAACATGATGTTCAGACGCTCACCGGTGACGGTGTTGATGGCATAGCCCGGGAACCAGCCCATACCGATGGAGTCGATGTAGGCGGGGTTGTTGGGATCGTTGGCATCGACACTGATACCGAGGTCAGCGCAGGTCTTGCCGTCTTTGTCGACCGAAGCATGGGCACGGCGCATGAAGCGGCGCACATTGCCTTCGGACTGCGTGTGGTCGTCGCACATCTCAATGACCGGGCAACGGGTCCACTTGGTCTTGTCGGCCGTCAGGACGATGCGGACGCTGGGCAGTTTAGCAAGTTCATTGTAGTTGAGGGCCTTGTTGAAGACATTGGCGAGCAACAGGCGCTCCAACTGGTAACGGCTTGAGATACCGCTGATGGAGCCGATACTATCGCGGATGTGGTCTTCGTCGCTGATGAAGGGAGCGAAGCTGAAGCCCGGGTGGAACGGCATGGTGGAGACCAGGCCGTAGGGGGCCCACTGACCGCCGACAACGCTCTCGTAGATCTGCGTCTTATCGATACCCTCACTCGAGTCAACCTGGGTGCTCATGCTACCCTGGGTGGTAACAAAGGCTTTGAAGTAGTCCTCATCGAGGTACGACTCGTTGACATCATACTGAGTGGCGGGCGAGATAAACGACTTATAAGCGTTGGGGGAGAACTGACTACCGGAACGGATCCAGTTGTAGATAAGGTACGAATCATTGTCGGGCACACCGGAGAGCCACTGCTTGGTCTCGTCGGCGAAGGTCATCGAGGAGCCAAGGAGGGCGCCTTCGTTGACAAAGCCCTGATAGTAGCCGGCAGCGAAATAGTTGGACTGCGTGGTACCGGTGGACGTCTTGTATCCCGAGATGTCAATGCTCGTAGCGGCCACCTGCGGATTGAGCAGGGAGACTGCAATACCGAGTTCGGGGAAGATCTGTTCGTTGTAACGCGAAATAGCGAAATGTGACCATACCTTGTAGACGGTGTCCGTGCCGGAGATATAGACCGGCTTGGTCGGATCGGCGTTGACGATGCACCAACGGGTCTTGTTATTGACACCGAGAGCGTCATCATTGATAGTATCGCCGTTAGCGTTGGTAGCCATGTTCCAGAACAGGATGTTGAAGCTACCCTCTTTGAGTTTGAAAGGATCGATGACGCGGACGTTGACCGGGCCATAGTTCTCTTCATACTCAGGATGAGCCACAATGCAGGGGTTGGTCATGTAAGAGTTGTCAATAGCAGCAGCACCAGCAGACTGAGTGTAGTTCCACACATAGGTACCGGGGCCTTTACCCTCGACACCAGGAGCGCCCATCAACTCTGCAATGGAAGCCTCGGTCATGCGAAGACCAGTGCTAGTACCATTGCCATAACCTTCGATACGAATAATGTTGGGGCTCATGCCAAATTCGGACTGGGCGATTTTACCACCGTTCTCAACAGAGGGATCGTGAGGAATGGCAGTAATGGCAGTGATGCTACCTCCCCTTTCATTCTTTCGACCGGCAAGGTAGGGCTCTTTCTGACCATCGAGGAAGGCAGGATCGGTCTGAGAATACTCTTTGAAGCGGTTTTGTGCATAAGCAACTGCTATGAAATAGTACTCTTTATTGTTAACGAGTTTGTTGTTAGAACTGGTTGCAAAAGCGTCAGTGGTGATACGGAAGACGTGCTGAATACCCTCATTAGCACCATTGACCATAACCTGACCCGTGATAAGACCAGTCTCGGTGTTGGTAGTGTAATTAGTAAGTTTTGCTATCGGGAGGCTCGGATTGCCGTTGACTGCGGTGTCATAAATGGTGATCGTGTCACGGTTCTCATTCAGTGCGAGGTGAGAAGTAACAATCAAAGTGTCATAGAAGTTTCTAATATCGCACTGGGCAACCAACTGAGCTTTATTAGGATCGTAGATATCAGCGATGGAAGTGTTGGCATCCTTCAACTGGAAAATCTGATAGCCTTCGAAGATATAGCTACGAGAAACCGAGTCGTAAAGGTGGGTCATACCACGCTCATCGGTATAACTACGGACAATAGCGGGATCGATCTCGCGATATTTCTCATTATAGTTGTTGGAACTACGATCTTCGTAAGAGAGGTAGAGAATAATCTCATTGTTGAGTTCCTGGCAAGTCATCGTAGGAGCATCGGGGCCATCAAGCACCTTGAAGCAGTTCTCGAAGAGAGCCTGGCAGACATCATCGATAGCACGGAGGGCGGTAACAGAGGCCCACTGACCATCACCCGAGGAGGCCTGAGCAAAGGGGATACCCACAGTGATGTAGTTCAGAGCGCCAGGTTTCAGGGTGAAAGGACCAGCCGACTGCATGAAACGACGGTCTCCCGGGCTGTTACCAGCGGTGATCTCACGCCAGTCATTGGGGTTGGTCGTAGGAATGACACCATCGGTACCCCAGTGCCACGGATCACTATCGTCGGGGAACATGAAGTCGCAGTCAATATTGGCAGGATCAATACCGTTCGACACAGCGTTTCCACCATACTTCATACGCTGACCGTTTTTCCAGAAACCACGCAGGTAGTTGTAATAGTCACTAGCCTTGGTGGGCTCACCATAGATGGCGTCCGTAGAGTTATCGTAATAAACGAATCGACGCATACCGAATCGCTCATCATCCTTAATATTGTTACCAAAGTTAACACCATTGATGGCGCAGTTTCCAACAGCATCACCAGGTACGAAATACCAGCTGGCAGGATCAATGGCAAAGAAGAGATCGGCATCGTCGGTTATAGCAATCGTGTCATAATACACATTACCCATATTATCAGTACGACGATAGTTCTGGAGAAGGTTCTTGACGGCAAGATTAGTATAACTATCACTCAGAATCTTGGGGATATCAATCTTGGGATTGTCAAGGCCATCGGGATCCATGTAGGGGCCCTGGAAGAAGTCAATACCAACTGCAGGGGGAACGCCAGAGTAGCTACCCGAACCAGGGGTATCCTGACTTCTACCATTGTAGCAATAACCCAGACCACGACGGACATCACAACCAACAAAGTCATCCCAGGCATAACCCAGATCCGGATCAACCCACTGGCTAAAGTAGGTCTCTCTCAACTCGTAAGAAGAACGGTTGATGATTTCATACGAGTAGAAGGTCATGTTATTAATCTCATCATTGGTGGAGAAGGCAAAGGCCTGAGCGCGAATTTCAAGACCGATGGCTTCACCTTTCGACTCGGTATGGGTATTACCCTTGTCGTTGAACACCCACCAAATAGTTTGGTCACCCTTAAGAACCTGGTCGGAGAGAAGACCACCTTCAACATAATTTTCAGAGGTCTCAAGCGTCGGCGTGACATGCTCTGTATACTTATTACCCCATTCGGCCTTAAGGGTACGCGGACAAAGAACATTGTCAAAGTCGTAGTAAGGATAATCACCCAACTCTGGTTCATAGACATTGTTGTGGTTGGCGTCAAAGAAGGGCGCCAGATAAGGACTCAGATCATCGCCGACACCATGAGCAGGCCACTTGCGGATGATGTCCGGGATGTCAGGATTGTCGCCCGTTGCACCATTCTCATCATACTCAAAGTGAGCCTTATGAGCAAGAACTTCTGCTTTGGTAATAATGAAATGTTTGTCATATTCATTACACACCGGCAAGTCAACGGATGCGGTACCATTGATCTTCAGCGGACCCGGCCAATAATCATCACCATCACTACCAAAACGAAGGGCGGCAATACGTAACTGATCATTGACATCAGTACCACCAATCCAGAGTGCTGCGCAGAACAGCGGACACGTGTTACTATTCTTGGGCAGATGATATTTTGCGACACTACCATCATACCACATGTTGCCATAGCCGTTAATCAGAGCACGCACATTGTTGATATTAAGCTCGGCGGTACTCTGAGCTCTTTTACAAACAGCGGCTTTTGATTGTACAGCAGCTTTTTTTGCGCTGATTCTCTTGCTTCCCACATACTCGCGAGCCGAAACAGGTGCAGAGGCTGTGATGAGCAGCAATGAAATCAAAACCAAATTGCTATATTTTCTTTTCATCTTGATTTGTTTTTTTCGCTGACAGATTAGAAGTTATAGGACACTGACAACTTGATAGTGCGCGGGCTGGAGTAATTCCAGGTATTGTTGCGCAGAATAATAGTGTAGATGTCACGATAGGCCTGAGGATCAAGATAGGCATTAATGACCTGCTGCGACTCGGGGTCGGTAAGGTAACCATTATCCTCGGGGTTGCCCGTGACAGAGAAGACACCGACAACGTTGCGAATGTCAAAGAGGTTGTTGATTGTGAGGTCAACCTTAAGATAGGTCTCACGTTTTCCAACGTTCAGGAACCAAACTTTGTCGGCGACGACATTGAAGTAGAATCCCCAAGGCAAACGGGCACCGCGGTAACCACCAACGATTGTTGCCTGCGAATTGGACAACTGTTTGGTGTAAGGACGACCAGACTGGGCAACAGCGAGGAAGTCGATACCAAAATTCTCAAGGAGTTTGATCTCTTTCTTACGCTTCTCACCAGTTTCTTTATCAGTGACAACACGCGTGATGACAGGACCATTATACTTAGCACCAGAACGATAACGGAAATCGACGTTGGCTTTGAACTCATGGCGACGGTCATCGCTGATAGGATTGAGCATCTTCAAGGTGGTATAACCTTCCTTGATAAGCTCAGTCATAGTATTCTGCGACAGACCAGTACCTTCAGCATACTGAAGGGTATAGTTGGCATTGATGCGAACGTTTTTAGTCTGACGAAGATCGTAAGCCAAAGTTACACCCTTAATGGTACGGAAGTCCTTATTATCGTAGCTATAGTAGTTGGGGTTAGGATCTGCACCTGCGTACTGAACAAGTTGAATCAGGTCACGAGTCTCCTTATAGTAAGCAGAAGCACTGATGGCCGACGACTGATTGAGAGCCTGCTGAAAACCAAGCTCATAGTTAGTGATACGCTCAGGCTTCAGATTAGGATTGGAGATCAAGGAATTCTGTGCCATATACAGGTAGCTCAAATAATTTGCCTCCCATCCGGAAGAGGGACGACGGGCAATAATGTCATAACTGGCCTTGAACTGAGATTTCTCACCGATGGGGAACGAGAAGGCAATACGAGGCATTGCTACAATCTGGGGGGTATAACGTTCAAAAGCACTACGATAGACAGTATTGTTCTTAAATGCAGCCTGACCACCAGTTTCACCACCCGTACGATAGGGGGTCGGCTTACCGGAGACACCATTCACCTCGCTCGGTGAGGCAACCTCAGTACCAGAAGCATCATACCACTTACCTTCCGGTGAACGATAACCGACGATAGTCGGCATGCTAGTATTTGTCTCGTCAGGGACATAACTCACATAGGGAACCCAGTCTTCAATACCTTCAGTATACAGATACTGGTCACCGCCACTAATAAGAGTAGGAGTCTTACGGATATCGGCCACCGTATACGATTGATACAGCAGATACGGATCCTTCATGACCCACTGGTTTCCGTTGAAGTAGTCCACACGGACACCAACATTGAAAATAAGATCCTGGAAGTAGAACTTATCCTGAATGTACCCAGCCATATAGATCGGGGAGAACGCAGGGAGCATTCGTTCCTCGGAATTGAAGAAGCGATCGAAACTCCAGTCACGTCCATTATATTTCTTACCGGTATGATCGTAACCGAGGTAACTCACGACTTGATTACCACTATTGAAAAGTTCGTCGGCAGAGAACATCTCAATACCACCAGCATTCACATAGTCCTCGGGAGAATAACGATCAACATCAATCCAGGTATAATCATCAATAAGACTACCGTCAGTGTTTCTATAGCCGTGATCCATCAAATACTTACGGAACGCGGCGTCGAAGGGAGACTGCTGGTCACGGTCAAGCAGACGAGGATAACTCACATAAAGCTGCGATCCACGCTGTTCATAGATAGCTGCAGAGTCAGCCGTATTCATCTGAAGAATGTGACGGTTGGCATTCTGGCGCATAATCGTCCACAAGCTATAGGCTCCTAACGAGTAGGAAGACTGCCACATCTGATCATACTGGAAACCAACCTCGATTTCATGGCCCTTGATATCGGCCGAAGCCTTGGCCTGTAAGTAAAGATAGTCGTTCTGTCCTTTGGAGAATCCAGAGCCCTTGACACCCACATTGTTGATCAGATTGTAGATGCTCGACGGGGAGTCACCATTGTAAAGACCCTTGTACAAGTTGATGTAATCACGTGTAGTAAGGTAGGGCTGAATATCCTGAAATTCGGGAGAGAAGAAGAGCTGCTCATTATAGTTAGCCAGTATCGGGTTATACGTAGTGTAACCGTTAACAGGGTCGTTGGGCGACACATACGTCACCTGATCTCTCCAGTTGTTCTGAACATTGGCCCACTGCTGAATACCATTATAGTTGATTTGGCGCAACTCGTAGGTCGGGACTTTTTCCGTGATAAACTTACCAATATAACCATACTTGAACACATCATTAATATTACTACCGAAAGTCTCGTCATACGACTTGGAAGTGTAGCGGTTGATCATACCCGTGACATTGTACATCACGTTTTTGATCGGAGAAGAGGCCTTGGCTTCATCCTCATTCGAAGACTCGGCGTCAGGAAAACGCTGAGTGAAGTCGACCGTAAGAGCCATATTCATAGACTCGCCCACCATCTGACCCATCAGAGGCATGGTCAGCGGCGAAATACCCGCCGAGGGCGAATGGCTATAACTGAACTCACCAGTCAGGGTAAGAGTGGCATAGTCCGAGAAGCGGAAGTCGAGAGCTCCTTCCATGCCAGCACTATAATACTGCAGGTTGGGGACACGGGAAGGATCCACAAAATTCTTTTTGCGAAGGCGAGTGATCTCATAAAAGTCCTCCTTGCGCAGATCCGTTTCAGCCGTATAGTTCACACCTCCTGTGATGGGATTGTACGACAACGGATGCTCTTCGAAATGTTTTACCAACTCGTCGTTCACAATCTGATAACGATATCCTTTGACACGATAGAAAGGCGATTTCTCGTAAGAAGCCTGTCCCGTCAGACGGAAACCCACAAGAGTACGCTCAATCGACGAGCCATCGGGCTGAACAAAGTTCTTCTTGATCACAGGACCGGTCAGGTAAAGGACCAATGCATTGTACAGACGGTAGTCAAGATACGTCTCCCAACGCACCAAACCCTTGAACTGGCTCGTTGGCGGTTTGAGGGTGATGATCTGGGTACCACCGATAGCCTCACCGATGCTGGCCGGCGTACCACCCAAGATGACCTGAATCTCAGCGATAGCCTCCTTAGGAGCAGCAATACCTGTACGCTTGCGAACATTACCCTGCTGAGTCACCATGCCACTCTCACCACGTGCCGTACCCGTACCACCATCGCTATAGCCAATACCACCGACCGAAGCCACAATGCTTTCTACCGAGTTACCGGGCATGCGAGCGATATCATCGCTCGACAGACGAGCACCCTGCTCAGCCGAGCCAATCTCGATAACAGGGACCTTGTCGGCAACAATGTCGACCACCTCCAAGGTGGTGGCAGTGGGATTCAGTGCCACGTCGACTACCGTGAAACCCGAGGCCTTCACGTTGATACCTGTCTGCACATAGCGGTTGTAGCCCACGTACGACACCTCGATGTCATACTTACCGACCGAAAGGGGTTTGATGGTGTAGATACCATCAAAGTCGGTCTGGCCACCGTGTACTTGTTTACCATCTTGCTTTACTACGATGTTCACGAAAGGCAGTGCTTCTTTCGTTTTAGCATCAGTAATGGTTCCCTTCAGCGTTCCCTGAGCGAGGGCGGCCATTTCAGCCATCAGCAAGAGTCCGAATGTCAATAGTACTTTTCTAAACATTCTCATTGCGTTTACATGTAAGAGATTATTGATTATTGTTTCTTTCTATCGTTATTGGGCCAACTCCTTGGTTTTCTGTTTGCCGGATATCTCATACACCACCGAGCAAGCAATGCACAGCGACGAGAACACACCGACAAGAACACCCACCAAGAGGGCGAAAATAAAGCCACGGATCACCTCACCGCCGAAGATGAACATCATCAGCAGCGTCACGAAGGTGGTACCCGACGTATTCACGGTACGAGCCAACGTGGAGTTGATGGCATCGTTCATATGGGTCGTAAGGTCGCGCTTCGGGTAGAGTTTGCGGTACTCACGCACACGGTCGAAGATAACCACCGTGGCATTGATGGAGTAACCGATAACCGTCAGCACTGCCGAGATGAAGTACTGGTCCACCTCGAGATTGAAGGGCAGAAGGCCATAGAGGAGCGAGAAGATACCGATGACCAAAATGGTATCGTGAGCCAGAGCGGCCACCGATCCGATACCGAAGCGCCAGCTGCGGAAACGCAGGCCGATGTAGACAAACATAACCAGCAGACCGCCAATCACAGCCCAGATGGAATGCACCAGGTTGTCATGAGCAATGGTACCACCCACCTGATCGGCCTGGATAATACCGAGCGGATTGGTCTCGGTGCTCTTGAATTCATCGACACTGATCGGCGACGAGAAGTACTTGCTCGCACCAGCATACAGTTTCTCGACAATCTCATTCTTGACAGCATCGCCGTCCTCCGTGATCTTATACTTGGTCGTAATCTTCAACTGATTGCTCGGACCATAGGTCTTCACCTCGGGAGCCTCATCGAACTGCTTGGCCAAGTCGGAACGCACATCGACAGCGTTGACCGGCTGATCGAAACGCACCACATAGGTACGACCGCCCGAGAAATCGATACCGAAGTTCAATCCACGGAAGCAGAAGCTGGCGATACAGACCACAATGGCCACACCAGCGATGATGTAGAATACCTTGCGCTTGCCGATGAAGTCGACATGGGCATTGCGCAGGAAGTTCTCCGAGAAGGGGAAGGAGAAGGTGACGTTGCGCTTGCGCTGCAAGCTGCCGTCAATAATCAAGCGCGTGATGAAGATCGAAGTGAACAGCGAAGTGACGATACCGATACAGAGGGTAACGGCAAAGCCCTGGACAGCACCCGAACCGAACATGATCAGCACCAGACCCAGCAGGAAGGTGGTCACCTGACCATCGATAATGGCCGAATAGGCGTTCTTGAAACCATTTTCTACTGCATTGGCAAGGCTGGAGCCTGCACGAAGCTCTTCCTTGACACGCTCGTAGATAATCACGTTACCATCCACAGCCATAGCCATGGTCAGCACGATACCAGCGATGCCGGGCAGTGTAAGCACAGCGCCGATGGAGGCGAGAATACCTATAAGAAGGAATACATTAGTAATAAGGGCGGCCACCGACACCCAACCGGCGCGGTTGTAGAAGACCACCATGTAGATAAGCACCACCACGAAGGCCAGAATGAACGAGATAAGACCGTTGCGGATGGACTCCTGACCCAGCGACGGGCCAACCACGGCCTCCTGCACAATCACAGCCGGGGCGGGCAGCTTACCGCTCTTCAGGATATTTGCCAAATCCTTGGCCTCTTCCAGGGTGAAGTCACCCGTGATCGAGGAGCGGCCACCGGCAATCTCGCCATTGACGCGGGGAGCCGAGTAGACCTGATCGTCGAGAACGATGGCGATGCAGTTGCCCACATTCTCACCCGTGATGCGTTTCCACTCGCGAGCACCCTCGCTATTCATGGTCATCGAGATCTCATTGCCACCCACGGTCGAGAAGTCCTGACGGGCGTCGCTGATGCAACCGCCATCGAGCAGAGCCGAACCGTCGCGGGTCGTGATCTTGATAGCATACAGAACATACACATCGGGGCCGAAGTGCTCGTCGGCCTTGGCCGACCAGAGGAACTTCACCGTACGAGGATCGTAGACCTTCTTCTCGGCAGCTTTCTGAAGCATGGCGCTGATGTCGGCACGATCCTTGCTGGCAGCAAGACCCACAATCGGACCCTGCAGCGGGCTGCCGTTCTGGTCCACATAGAGCTGCAGTTTCGAGAACAGCGGGTTGGTCTTGGCAAACTCCTCGAGGTTGGAAGCCTGCGAGGCGTTGGCGGCATTGTCGGTCGTCAGCTGATCCAGCATAGCCTCCGCGCTATCCTTCACAGCCGTCTCCTCCGCGGCCACTGTGTTGGTGTCGGTTTCGGCGGTGCTGTTGATGGAAGCCAGATAAGTATTGGAAGCGGCCAGATAGTTTATGGCCTCGGTGTTGTCGTAGGTCTGCCAGAACTCCAACTGAGCAGTTCCTTGTAAAAGTTTACGCACGCGCTCGGGTTCCTTTACACCCGGAAGCTCAACCAAGATGCGCTCCGAAGCCGAAAGCTTCTGGATGGTGGGCTGCGCCACACCGAACTTGTCGATACGCTGGCTGAGGATCTGGTAGGTACGGTCGTATGCACCGGCGGCCTCTTCCTTGACAACCTTGATCACATCGTCGTTCTTGTCGCCGAGTTTGATCTTGTCGCGGAGCTGACCGCTGAAATAGGAAGCCAGTTGCACATTGGCGTCAAGCTTCAGGATCTCATCATAGAAAATCGAAACGAAGTCACGATTGGTGCTCTTCTTCTGAGTGGCCAGGGCATTGTCGATAGCCTGGTTGAAGAGGGGATCCTCCGTGTGGTCGGCCAAGGCGCGAACCACGTCGACGGTCGAAACTTCGAGCATCACGTTCATACCGCCCTTCAGGTCGAGGCCGAGATTGATCTCACGGCTCTGGCACTGACGGTAGGTGTAACCCAGATAGACTTTCTGCGAAGCCATGGAGTCCAGGTAGCGGGCTTCACGGTCGTTACGGAGGGAGTCCACAAGGATTTGAGCGTCGACAGCATTGTCGGTACGGCTAGCCACCAACTTCTGTGCCTGCTCACTCTTGATGTAGTTTTCAGCTGCTTTCTTGGCTTTGCGCTCAACATTGCCTGTCACAAATGTAAACGACAATTGGAACAAACAAACCAATGCGAATGCCCATGCCAAAAATCTGATAAGTCCTTTATTCTGCATAGTTTATGTATAAATTTATATTTTTCCTTTATTCACCTTTGAATGTGCAAAAATACCAAAAAATATTGACATGACAAACAAATTTGAAAAAAAAGATGTATCTTTGCACCGAAATTATAGATATACAACGAGATATGGAAGAAAAAAAACACCTCACTGTCAAGGAATGGGCCAACGAGGACAAACCTCGCGAAAAGATGATCCTGCACGGAAAGAAGGAACTCACTAATGCTGAACTGATTGCAATACTCTTGCGAAGCGGTGTGACGGGCAAATCGGCCGTCGACGTGGCCAAAGACATCCTCTACATGGCCGGCAACCGACTGACAACACTTTCACGTCTCGAATACAGCCAGTTAGCCTCCGTCAAAGGGCTCGGCACCGCCAAGGCCACCACACTGCTGGCCGCGCTCGAACTGGGCTGGCGTATGCAGGGGGAGTTATCGGACGATAAAGAGCTGGTAATCAAAGACAGTACAGGTCTGTTCAACTACATGAAGCCCCTGCTCGTCGACCTGCCTCACGAGGAGTTCTGGGCCGTCTTCCTCAGTCTCCACAACCGAGTCATCTCACGCCAACGCATCGCCATGGGAGGACAGACCGAGACGACGGTCGATCCACGGATCGTTTTCCGAAGCGCGCTCGAGTGTAAAGCATTGAAAATCGCCATCCTGCACAACCATCCGTCGGGCAGCACGCGCCCCAGCACCAGCGACCGACAACTGACACGCCAGCTTGTCGAAGCCGGTAAGCTGCTACAAATCAACATTATCGATCACATAATCATATCCGTAACTCCCAATGGGCAGGCCGACTACTACAGCTTTCAGGACAATGGGCTCATATAACCCATCCACCTCATTCTATGATATCTAGCCCCTTCTGAACATCATTTACCACACCCACGCCTCTCACCCCATTCCGCGCCCCCTATCCTCCAGGCATCAACTAGGCATCATCCAGGCATCATCTAGGCATCATCCAGGCATCCCCTCTGCATCATCTCTGCATAAAAGCAACGCCGATGCACCCTTAATGGCACATCGGCGCTTTTTTTATCCTTCCTTGAGTGGCAACCGAAGGCTACCGGTCCCGTTCCATCGTCAACTCGACACTGACTGAGTCCATCTGTCCTCCCAACGGAGGGTTAAGCTTGTATACTTTCACCGTAACACTCATGGAATCAGGGAACTCTCGCAACACAGCCTCCCCCACCCTTCGAGCCACATGCTCCAAAAGGTTCGAGGGTTGCGACATCTCGCGCTTGACCACCTGGTACACGTCTAGATAACTGATCGTATCGGCTATGTTATCAGACACTTCGGCCCGCGATGTATCGGTATCGAACGCCAAGTCAACCTGAAAATGCGTACCGATGACGCGCTCTTGGTCAAAACAACCATGATGCGCATAGAAGCGCATGCCGTTGATTGCAATACGTGCCATTAGATGATGTTGTCGAACTGGTGAAGGAATCGCAGATCGTTCTCGAAGTAGAGTCGCAGGTCGCGCACCTGATACTTCAGCATGGCCATACGCTCCACTCCCATACCCAGGGCGAAGCCCGTATATTCCTTGCTATCAATGCCGCAGGCATCGAGCACATTGGGGTCGACCATGCCGCAGCCAAGTATCTCCAGCCAGCCGGTTCCCTTGCAGATGTTGCATCCCTTACCGCCACAAATGTTGCACGAGATGTCCATCTCGGCGCTCGGTTCAGTGAAGGGAAAGTAACTGGGACGCAGGCGGATCTGAGTCTGTTCGCCGAACATCTCCTTGGCGAAATACAGCAACGTCTGCTTCAAGTCGGCGAAAGTCACCTTCTTGTCAACATACAGAGCCTCGACCTGATGGAAGATACAGTGGGCACGGGCGCTAATAGCCTCATTGCGAAACACTCGTCCTGGGGCAATGATCCGGATGGGAGGCTTGTGAGTCTCCATCACACGCACCTGCACCGACGAGGTATGGGTGCGCAGAGCCACCTCCTGCTTACCTTCCTCTTTCTCAACGAAGAAGGTGTCTTGCATGTCGCGCGCCGGATGGTCGTGGGGGAAGTTGAGAGCCGAAAAGAGGTGCCAGTCGTCCTCAATCTCCACCGACTCCTCGACCGTGAAACCAATGCGGGCAAAGATATCCACAATCTCGTTCATCACGACCGAGAGCACATGGCGGCTTCCTTGCTGCAGGAAGTCTGCCGGCATGGTAAGATCATGGTAGTCATTCAGTTCCGGAGCCTGCTCGACATAGTTTTTCCACTCTTCCACCTTGGCTTGAGCGGCGTTCTTCAACTGATTGAGAGCGGCACCGATCTCCTTTTTTTGTTCATTGGGCAGCGCTTTGAACTGCTCGAACAACTCGTTCATAATACCTTTACGGCCCAAGAATCGCACACGGAACTGCTCCACCTCGGCGGCCTTGTCCTTAAAATCCTCGATACGGGTAGCCCGTATCTCCTCAATGTACTGAGAAATTACACTTTTCATCTATCTGATAGTATGTTACTTGATCACGTTGATACGAACAATACGGATGTCCTTCACCGGACGATCAGCCCTGCCGGTCTGGGCGGCAGCAATCTTGTCGACGACATCCATTCCCTCCACCACCTGGCCGAACACAGTATAATCGCCGTCCAGATGAGGCGTACCGCCTTCGGTCATATATACTTTACGCTGATCCGGCGTAAAGACCTTTCCGAAGCGCTTCTCCATCATGTCGAGTGTGGATTCATCCCACACCTGCCCCTGGACAATGTAGAACTGCGAAGCTGACGACTCCTTGCGAGGATTGACGTTATCTCCCTGGCGTGCAGCGCACAGAGCGCCCTTTCGATGGAATAGTTCTTTGCGGAATTCGGCCGGAATGGTATATCCCAACGTGCCGTCACCGAGCATCTGATTGGGCGTGGCGTGACGCGAGTTGGGGTCGCCCGCCTGTATCATGAAATTCTTGATGACCCGATGGAACAATAGGCTGTCATAGGCATGCGTACCGACCAATTTCAGGAAGTTGTCACGGTGCAATGGGGTCTCATTGAAGAGTACAATGACCATTCTACCCTCGGAAGTAACCATTTCAACATGCACCTGTCTATCTTTCTTAACCGACTGTGCTGAAACAGATTGCAGCGATCCTAAAGAAAAAAAGCACAAAAAAAATGCGACAAACGAGATTTTTTTCATCTTATATTAAATTATTTTACTAATTTTGCATTGCAAAAATAAGAAGAAAAAAAGACATAACAAGACAAAAAATCATACATTTATGAAGAAAAAAATCCACAGTTTTTCCCTGCTGCTGTTTTTCAGCCTCTTACCAATGGCGTTCTTCAGCTCGTGCGATAGCGACACCAACAGCTATTTGGACGTTTTAGTGGTCGATGAGGCCACCAAAGCACCCGTTTCCGGTGCATATGTGGAGACTTACCAGTTCAACTGCAACTCGAGCGACTACAACTATCGCGCCGGCAGCACCAATGCAGAAGGCATCTTTTCCACCTATTTCCTGAACCCTGCCATCATATCCATTCAGGTGCGCCTCAACCTTGAGAACGGAGGCTACCGCATGGGAACGGGCACCGTTCGACTCATCGAAGGCGACACTAAGACCACTCAAGTGGTGTTGACCAACGAGATACGATTCTGAAAGACACACATGATATGACTTTTAAACCCACAGACAAAGACCTGGCCCAACTCCAAGAGCTGGGCCTTTCTGTTGATAAAGTACAACAACAGATAGACCACTTCAAACAAGGCTTCCCTAGAACCAACCTAGACCAGGCCGCAACACCTGCCAACGGAGGCATCATCGTACTGGACGACAAAGAGATAACGCGCTATGAGAAGCTGTATCGCACACTGGGCAAGGGGAAGAAGATACTCAAATTCGTCCCCGCTTCGGGTGCGGCGACCCGTATGTTCAAAGACCTCTATTCCTTCGCCTCAACCTACTTCGGCGTGGCAAACAACTTCAGCAAAGAGTTTCCCGAGGTCAAAGAATTCCTGGAGAACATCCACACCTTTGCATTCTTCAACGACCTGAAAGCCAGCATGGCATCGGCTGAGCTCGACATCGAGGATTATCTGCAACGGGGCGACTACTCGACGGTCATCAACTTCTTGCTCAAAGTGCAATATCTGGGCTACGGCAGCCTACCCAAAGCGCTCCTGAAATTCCATCGCTACGGCGAGATGCAACGCACACCTTTCGAGGAGCACATCGTGGAGGGAGCCCTGTACGCACAATGCAGCGACGGGACGGTCCACCTGCACTTCACCATCTCGCCCGAACACCGCGCCGCCTTCCGTCGCAAACTGGCCGAGGTGAAACAGTACTACGAGAGCACTTTCCACATCAAACTGAAGATAACCTTCTCGGAACAAAAGCATTACACCGACATCATTGCCGTCGACGAGCAGAACCAGCCGCTACGCGACGACGAGGGTCGCCTCGTCTTCCGGCCGGGCGGACACGGGGCCTTGATCGAGAACCTGAACGAACAACGCGCCGACCTCATCTTCATCAAGAACATCGACAACGTGGTTCCGGACTGGATGAAGCATACCACCGTGATATACAAGCAGGTACTGGCCGGCATGCTGCTTGAGCTGAAGGAAAAGACCTTCGAGACACTCCGCGCCCTTGACCACCAGCCCGACGAGAAGACGCTGCGCAAGGCGATACGGTTCGCCAAAGAGGAGCTGAACATCATGGTACCAGAAGGTTGCGACGCCAAGACCCTCCACGGCCTACTGAACCGACCGATGCGCATCTGCGGTATGGTGAAGAACCTGGGCGAGCCCGGCGGCGGTCCCTTCTACACCATTGATTCCAAGGGCCGTAGAAGCCTACAGATCGTAGAGTCGGCCCAGGTGAACCACAAGGATCCGCAGCAGGAGGAGATTTTCCAGGCCTCGACCCACTTCAACCCGGTCGACCTCGTGTGCAGCACCAAGAACTACCGCGGCCGCTACTTCGACCTGCGACAGTACGTCGACCCGCAGACAGGCTTCATCAGCAAAAAGAGCAAGGGAGCCCTGACGCTGAAGTCGCAAGAGCTCCCCGGACTCTGGAACGGAGCCATGGCCGACTGGATCACCCTCTTCGTCGAGGTGCCGGTGGCCACCTTCAACCCCGTCAAGACAGTGAACGACCTGCTGCGCAAGGAGCACCGCGAAGGATAAACAACGCGGCAGCCGCCATCACCAGCAGCAATGTCACCCCACAGGCCCACCAGTTGATGGTGCGGCCTGTTTCCATTATAATATAGTCGTCCAGCAGCAGGCGGTCCACGCTGACCTTATGCTCGTTGGTACGGCCGCCGGGCAGTTCGACATTCCAGAGGATATGCTTCTCGAAACCAAGCTCATCCATCCATTCTGAAACGGCGCCTTGTATCTCGATCGACTTGTAGTAGTCGCTCACAAAGTCGAGCTCCGGAAAGAGTTTAGCCTTGGAGGCCAACGACGACTGGGCATCGTCGTCCAGGTCGGCGAGAACCATGGCAAGAAGTGTGTCGTGCCGCTGCGCCAGAAGCGAACGCTGCGCACTGTCGAGCACACGCATATACTCATTGTACTGCGCCTCGAAGAAGCAATGGCTGAACCAACGTACATACTTGGTATTCAGCTTATCCAGCAGGGAGTACATGTCGGCGCCGTTCCAGTCGGCCGGCCATTCGTGCTGACCGAGCAGGAGCTGGGCCTCGTCGGGCGAGAGGTAGTCGGTGATGGGCACCGGCAGGCTGTCGAGTTTCGGGAAGCGAGCCGTGTAGCAATAGCGGGTGGTAAACCAGCGAAAACTCTTGGAAACAGACACTTGCGGACGGAGCATGCGCGAGAGACTGTCGTCGGCGAGGGTCCAGCCGTCGCGAGCCATCGGGGCGGCATAACGGTAGCGCATCGTGTCCGTAAGCACGCGAAAATCATAGGCTTGCGGCGTCTCCAACGGCCGACGCTCCCACGAGCCGTAGACCGTGCCGGCCAGCGAGGTGGTGTCCTTGCTGAGCACGGTGCGGGTACCGCTGAGGTTACGGCTGACCGAGTCGGTGATCACATACTCGCTTCCACACGAGAAGAAGATGACGGCCGCAAAGGCGGCGAGGAAAATGTTGCGTTTCATATCAAGGTAAGTATTTGACGGTTATGCATTGAATGTTGGTATCCGAGCAGCGGGGCCGGTATGTCGTTGGGGCGCACGTCGAGCGAACGGCTGACGCGCTCGGCGAGGGTCAACTCGCTGGTTCCATGCGATGTAGCCAACGGCAGGGCCATCGCCACCCCCACCGCGAGGACGAAGGCCGACGAGAGGAGGGTGCGCCGACGGAGCTCCCGGCGACGCACGGTGCGGCGCATCGAACCCAGGATGGCATCGGCGTCGGGCACATCGACCGGCACCTGCTGTACTCTTGTTATCAGGTCGTTATATTCCATATTGCTTTAACTTTTCACGTACCGTATTGCGGGCCAGATAGAGGTTGGCCTTCACCTGGTCGACGCTGAGGCGGGTGGCGGCGGCCACCTCGTCGGCGCTCATCTGCTCAATCTCACGTAGCTGATAGACAACCCGTTGCTTCGCCGGAAGGGTGGCCACCACCCGCTGCAGGAGGGCACGGAGTTCTGCGACCTCGAGGGTGTCGGAGCGGACGTCGTCGACCACAAGCTGCGCGACGGCCTCGCGATGGCGACGGCGACGCCGCAGCTCGTCGTAGCATCGCCGGGCACAGATCGTACACAACCAAGCACTTACGTTGCTCTCGGTCCGGAAACGCCGCGCCTGCTGCCAGAGACGGATGAAGGTCTCCTGCACGGCATCGTCGGCCGCGGCGCGGTCGTCCAACAGATTGTAGGCCAGACGGTAGAGACGCACGCGGTAGCGTTCGATGAGTTCGCGCAGGGCCGCTTGGCTGCCTTGCCGCACCTGGAGCATCAGTTCTATGTCGTTTGTGGCGTTCATTTGCTTGTTATACGCTCGGCGGGGCCGAAAGTAAAAACGAACGTGCAAAAATACGAAAAATACTGACAGCCAACGGTTGTATACGACTGGAGACGCCTCTTTCCGCACGTTTTTTAACATTATTTATGAATAATTATTGTAACCCGCCCTTTTTTCGATCTAGAAGGTATGGACATAAAAGGGTGATACTAAGCATTTTCGTTGCTTACATGCCTAGATGATGCCTAGGGGATGCTTGGTGGATGCCTAGGGGATGGTAAGAACGTGCACCCCGGGGCGGGCGTCGACAAGGGGGGATTGGACAAAAAAAGCAGACGGCCGACATACTACGAGGCTACCCTTCTGCGTTATAGGTGCATTATAAAACAGAATAAATACTATAATAAGATGAAAAAAACCGGAATCATTGTCGCCCTGTTGGCCGTGGTGGCCATCGCTTTCATTTGGGGTGTGAACGTCAACAACCGCCTCGTCACCGCCGACGAGAACGTGCAACAGGCCTGGAGCCAGGTAGAAAACGTCTACAAGCGCCGCATGGACCTCATCCCGCAACTGGTGGCTACGGTGCAGGGAGCAGCCGACTACGAGAAGAGCGTGCTGACCGAGGTGACCAACGCCCGCGCCGGCGTGGAGCAGACCCAGGTGGACCCCTCGCAGCTGAACGAAGAGCAGATCAAAGCCTACCAAAAGGCCCAGGACAACCTGAGCAAGGCCGTGGCCAACACGATCAAGGTGACCGTCGAGCGCTACCCGGAACTGACTGCCACCCAGGGCTTCCGCGACCTACAGACGCAGCTGGAGGGCACCGAGAACCGCATCACCGTGGAACGCGGCAAGTTCAACGAAGCCGTGCAGAAGTACAACACCATGCTGCGCCGCTTCCCGGCCAGTATGATCGCCGGCATGCTCGGTTTCGAGAAGAAGGGCTACTTCACCGCCCCCGAAGAGGCGGCCGAACCGGTCAAGGTGGAGTTCGACTTCTAGTCGACAAGTATTTTGTAGTTAAGTAGTTAAGACAAATGTTCCGTTGGAGCAAATACGTGGTGTGGCTGCTGCTGTTCGTGCCGATGGCGGTGCGGGCCGAGTGGCTACCTGAGAAGAGCGACCGCTTGGTGAACGACTACTCGGGCATACTCAGCGCCGAGCAGGTCAACACACTGGAACAGCGACTGGTAGCCTTCAACGACTCGACGTCGAACCAGATTACCATCGTCATCACCCCCACCCTCGAGGGCGACGACGAAAACGCCGCAGCCCAGCGCATCGGCGAGCGGTGGGGCGTGGGACAGTCCCGGTTCGACAACGGCGTGGTCATCCTCATCAAGAGCAAGACCGCCGACGAGAACTGGGGCGCGGTGGCCATCGCCACCGGCTACGGGGCCGAAGGGGCGCTGCCCGACGTCTTCTGCAAGCACATCATCGACGAGCGGATGCTCGACCAGCTGAGCGAAGGCGACTACTACGGCGCCCTGGTGGCGGCGCTCGAGATCATCGAGCCCGTCCTGGCCGGCGAATACAGCTACGCGCAGTACCGCAAGGACGAGCGCACGGCCGGCCTCGTGGCGCTGGGCGTCTTTGTGCTCATCATGGCCGTCATCCTGGTGCTGGTCATCGTCTCGGCCAAGAAGCACCCCGAACACTGGCACGGGGGCGGCTCCGGCGGCACTGGCGGCTTCTTCTTCGGAGGCGGCTCGGGCCACTCGTGGGGCGGCGGCAGCGGCTTCGGCGGAGGCGGTTTCGGTGGCTTCGGCGGGGGCAGCTTCGGCGGCGGTGGTGCCTCCGGACGCTTCTAAAAACGAAAAAATATTTGTACGGTTCAAAAAATGTTAGTATCTTTGCAGCACGTTTTCGCAAGTCATTTTTGACTTGAATAACTGATTGTCAAGAATATAAACAATAAAAAAGTATACACCATGGGTATCAATGCTAACAAAAAAGTGAAGAGAAGAAAGGTCCGCATCAACGGCAACAAGAACTCCACCAACAACTGGGGTATCACCGCCGCCGGCTGGAATGCTGTGCACAAAGCCATCATCAACGCCGAGGACTAACCCTTCCGCCAACCGTTAAGGCCGCAGCAGTGCGGCCTTTTTTTATTATTCACACATGAAACAGACCACCCTCTGCTACATCGACGACGGGGAGCGCTACCTGATGCTGCACCGCGTCAAGAAAGCCCACGACGCCAGCCACGGCAAGTGGATCGGCGTGGGCGGCAAATGCGAGGCCGACGAGAGTCCCGATGAGTGCATGCTGCGCGAGGTGCGCGAGGAGACCGGATTAGCGATCACCCGCTGGCACTACCGCGGCATCGTCACCTTCATCTCCGACACGTGGCCCAACGAGTACATGCACCTCTTCACCGCCACCGAATGGACCGGCGAGCCCGACATGAGCATCGACGACGAGGGCACGCTGGCATGGCTGCCCAAGGCCGACCTGCCCGTGGCCGACGGCATCGGCAACCCCGCGATCAACCTCTGGGAAGGCGACAAGATCTTCCTGCGCCTGCTGATGGACCCGGCGCAGCCCTTCTTCTCGCTGAAGCTGGTCTACCGCCAGGACATGATGGTCAGCGCCACCCTCAACGGCGCACCGCTCCGCACGGAGGACTAAACACACGAGTTGTCGTTAAATTACAGAACACCATGCAACAGCGCACCTTCGACCCGTGGCAGCGGGCGGCGATCGAGATCAGCGGCGGACGGCACCTGGTGCTGGCGCCGCCGGGCTGCGGCAAGACCGACATACTGACCGAGCGGGTAATCCACGCCCATGCCAGCGGCGTGGACTACGGCGACATGCTCTGCCTCACCTTCACCAACCGCGCCGCCAAGGGCATGGCCCAGCGCATCGCCGACCGCACCGGCAACCCCGTTCCGGACGACCTCTTCGTGGGCAACATACACCGCTTCTGCTCCCAGATGCTCTTCAACCAGGGCCTGGTGAACCACAACAGCGCCATCATCGACGAGGGCGACGTGGAGAATATCATCCAGGAGGAGCTCTGCAAGCGCCTGAACATACAGAGCCGCACCACCGAGCTCATGCGCTACCAGCACGCCCTTTGGCAGGCCCAGCTGGGCATGCCGCCCGAGGTGGTGCTGCACGGCGAACTGCTCCACACCGGCGCCATGACCAAGCTCTGCGACGTCCTCGGCATGAGCGCCGACGAAGAGAGCCTGGGCCGCATCTACGCCGACATCGACCACCTCATGGAGCGCTACAGCACCCTCCACGAACTGCCAGCCGCCAACACCATGCGCCTGGCTCGCGCCTACCAGCAGTACAAGGAGGACAACGACCTGCTCGACTACGACGACCTGCTGGTGCTGGCCTACAAGCATCTAGTGGGTAGTGAGGAGTGGGTAGTGGGTAGCACTCCCGATCAAGCGCCACCCACTAAAAGATACCGCTGGATCGAGATCGACGAGGTGCAGGATCTCAACGCCCTTCAGTTCGCCCTGGTCGACCTCTTCGCCACGCCCGACGCCACCATCGTCTACCTCGGCGACGAACAGCAGGCCATCTTCTCCTTCATCGGCGCCAAGCTCGAGACCCTCGAAGCCCTCAAGCGCCGCTGCCGCGGAAAGATACACTACCTCCACACCAACTACCGCTCGCCCAAGTATCTGCTCGACCTGCAGAACGACTACGCCGTGCGCAACCTCGGCATCCGGCGCGACCTGCTGCCCACCACCGACGACAATACGCCCGCCAACCCCGAAAACCTCTGCCTGCTCGACGTGGGCGACGCCACCCTCGAAGCCTACTATGCCGCACGCTTCGCCAAACGCTACGGCGACCTCACCGCCGCCGACGCCGACAGCAAGGTGGCCATCCTCGTCAGCACCAACCGCGAGGCCGACGACGTGGGCGACACCATGACCGCACTCGGCATCCCCCACTTCAAGATCAGCGGCACCGACCTCTTCTCGCAGCCCACCGTGCGCCTCGTCCTGGCCCACCTCAGCGTGCTCACCGACGAGATGGTCTTCATCGCCTGGGCCCGCCTGCTCTGGGGACTGAACATTCTGCCCTCCTACACCGCCGCACGGACCCTCATGCGCGAGATGCGTCGCGTAGCCCTCCTGCCCACCGACCTCCTGCTCCACCCCGACAGCTCCTACCTGCAGCGCTTTGTGCACGCCTACGACAACCAGGAACTCGTCATCTTCGACACCGAGACCACAGGCCTCGACCCGCGCACCGACGACATCATACAGATCGCCGCCATCCGGGTGCGCCAGGGCCGCCTGGTGGGCGAGCCGTTCAACATCCTGCTCGAGACCGACCGCGAGCTGCCCGCCACCGTCGGCGGACACCCCAACCCCATGCTCGACGTCTACCGCCGCGGCCCCCGACAGCCACGCGCCGAAGGCCTCCGCCGCTTCATCGACTACTGCCGCGGTCTCCCGCTCGTAGGCCACAACGTGGACTACGACTACCAGATCCTCTCCCACAACCTGCGCCGATCCTGCCCCGACCTCGACCTCGCAAGCCTCTGCCCGCACTACTTCGACACGCTGAAGTACATCCGACTCGTGCGGCCTCGCCTGCGCCACTACAAGCTCGGCCACCTGCTCGACGCCCTCCACCTCGAAGGACAGAACAGCCACCAGGCCGACGACGACATCCTGGCCACCCTCTCGCTGCTTCGCTTCTGCCACTCCTGCGCCTTGCAGCTCACCGACACCCAGCGCCAATTCCTCGACGCCAACCGCAGCCTTGCCGACCGCTTCCGCCAGCGCTACGCCGACGCCTACCGCCACGGCCTGCAGCACCTCCACATCGAGGGCTCCGGACTCGTCGACGAGATGCAACACTTCTACCACTCCCTCAGCCACCCGCTCGACAAGTGGGACCACCTGATCCACTACGTCGCCACCGACATGGTGCGGCCCGACCTCTACCCCACCCTCCGCACACAGCTCGACCGCTACGTCACCGACCTCTGCACCAGCAAGGAGGCCGACCTCTGCGGCAGTTCGCTCCAGGAGCGCTACATCATCTCCACCGTCCACAAGGCCAAAGGACTCGAGTTCGACACCGTCATCGTCTACCGCGCCATCGACGGTTCCTACCCAGGTAGCCACAGCTGGACCGAACGCCAGATCCAGGAGGATGCCCGACGCCTCTTCGTGGCCCTCTCGCGCTCGCGCAAACACCTATGCGTCATCACCGACAGCTACTATGGCCGCTCAACCCACGCCCTCAGCCCCTTCCTCGACCGCGTGCGATCCCACTTCACCCTCTACCATCGCACCCCCGACGGCAAGATACGCCAAGAGTAAGAATTCGAGCAATTCGCCGTTTTATAAAAATTAAGTAAATTTAGGTTAAAAAATTAGATCGTGCACGATCTAATTTTCACCTTTAAAACATTCTAAACGAGCCATCTAGCCTTCCGGAAGTGTGTCAACCATGCTGGAAAACT
>CAMHDJ010000023.1 GCA_946183915.1 uncultured Bacteroidales bacterium
CCGCTCCCGAAGAGAAAGAGCGCGGTATCACCATCAACACCGCTCACGTTGAGTACCAGACCGAGAAGCGTCACTATGCTCACGTCGACTGCCCGGGCCACGCCGACTATGTGAAGAACATGGTTACCGGTGCCGCCCAGATGGACGGTGCCATCCTCGTGGTGGCCGCCACCGATGGTCCCATGCCCCAGACCCGTGAGCACATCCTGCTCGCCCGTCAGGTGGGTGTGCCCCAGCTCGTCGTCTTCCTCAACAAGTGCGACCTTGTTGACGATCCCGAGCTGCTCGACCTCGTCGAGATGGAGATCCGCGAGCTCCTGAGCTCCTACGATTTCGATGGCGACAACATCCCCATCATCCGTGGTTCCGCCCTCGCCGCCCTGAACGGCGAAGCCAGCGGTGTCAAGGCTGTTGAAGAGCTGATGGATGCCGTCGACAACTGGATCCCCGAGCCCGTCCGCCAGAAAGATAAAGACTTCCTGATGCCCATCGAGGACGTCTTCTCGATCACCGGCCGCGGCACCGTCGCCACGGGTCGTATCGAGACCGGTGTCATCCACACCGGCGACCCCGTCGACATCATCGGTATGGGTGCCGAGAAGCTGAAGAGCACCGTCACCGGCGTCGAGATGTTCCGCAAGATCCTCGACGAGGGTGAGGCCGGCGACAACGTGGGTCTGCTCCTCCGCGGTATCGACAAGAACGAGATCCGTCGCGGTATGGTTATCGCCAAGCCCGGCTCGGTGAAACCCCACCACAAATTCGAGGCTGCTGTCTATATCCTGAAGAAGGAAGAGGGTGGTCGTCACACTCCGTTCCACAACAACTATCGTCCTCAGTTCTACTTCCGTACGACTGACGTCACCGGTACCATCAGCCTGCCCGAGGGCCGCGAGATGGTCATGCCTGGCGACAACCTGACGATCACTGTGGAGCTGATCGCCGACATCGCTCTGAACGAGAACCTGCGTTTCGCTATCCGCGAGGGTGGCCGCACGGTCGGTTCCGGTCAGGTGACCAAGATCCTCGAATAATCGATCGAGACAATCCGATAGGGCCGTGTACACCGCGGCCCTTACAGGGGCATAGTTAAATGGTATAATGGCGGTCTCCAAAACCGTGGTTGGGAGTTCGATTCTCTCTGCCCCTGCAAAAAACTAGTTTAGAGAAATGTCAAAGTTTGGTGAATATGTGAAGTCGAGCTACGACGAACTGGTGCACAAAGTGTCGTGGCCTACGTTCAAAGAACTGCAGAGCAGCGCCATCGTGGTGGCTGTGGCTGCTATCGTTATCGCCCTTGTGGTCTTCGTCATGGACGTCGTCTTCGGTGTCCAGGGATGGGGCTGGAAGGGATTGTTGGGATACTTCTATCAGATTTTCGCATAAGCGGTGTTGTCGGACGGGGTCTTGCTTCCCAAATTCTTTTGAGACTCGTGCCCGCCAGCTATCCGTTTGGAGATCGGATCAAAGTATAATCACTGTCCTTTTTTAACCTTAAGCAATGGAACAGCAGGAGAAAAAGTGGTATGTCGTCAGAGCAATCAGCGGCAAGGAGAAGAAAGCCAAGGAGTACATCGAAAGCGAAATGGCCAAGCGTGGCTGGAGCAACGATGTGCCGACGGTTCTCATCCCTACCGAGCAGGTGGTCTCTATCCGCAACGGTAAGAAGGTCGTCAAGGACCGCAATTACTTTCCCGGATATGTGATCATCGAGGCTGATCTGCGCGACGAGATCATCCCGGTTATCCAGAACCTGCCCAATGTGCTCGACTTTTTGCGCGAGCGTGAAGGCAAGCCCATTCCTATGCGTCAGGCCGAGATCAACCGCATCCTTGGTAAGATGGATGAGCAGATCGATGGCGTGGATGCCATGGAACGTTTCATTGTCGGCGAGTCGGTGAAGGTTATCGACGGCCCGTTCAACAGCTTCTCGGGCACGGTCGAGGAGGTGAACGACGAGAAGAAGAAACTGAAGGTAACTGTCAAGATCTTCGGACGCCGCACACCGCTGGAACTGAGCTACTCGCAGGTGGAGAAAGAACAGTAACCGTTTTAATTAACACTTTTAAAAATCTAATCAATGGCAAAAGAAGTTGCAGGATTGATCAAGCTGCAAATCAAAGGCGGTGCTGCTAACCCCGCTCCTCCCGTCGGACCGGCTCTCGGTGCCAAGGGTGTGAACATCATGGAGTTCTGCAAGCAGTTCAACGCCCGTACGCAGGATCAGGCAGGCAAGATTGTCCCTGTCATCATCACTGTGTATACGGACAAGTCCTTTGACTTTGTACTGAAAACTCCTCCTGTTGCTGTCCAGCTGAAAGAGATGTCCAAGGCACAGAAGGGCTCCGGCGAGCCTAACCGTGTCAAGGTTGCCTCGGTCACCTGGGAGCAGGTGCGCCAGATTGCCGAAGCCAAAATGCCCGACCTCAACTGCTTCACGGTGGAGAGCGCTATGAGCATGGTGGCCGGTACTGCACGCAGCATGGGTATCACTGTTACGGGTGAGAATCCCCTGAAGAAGTAAAAGAATTATGAACAGTGGTAGCATGGCTTCGAGCTATGCGTTGACCACAAAAAAAGACCAACATGGCAAAACTTACAAAGAAACAGAAAGAGGCTATCGCCAAGTTTGACGGCAGCAAAGTCTACTCGCTCGAAGAGGCCGTGAGTATCGTCAAGAAGATCACCTTCACCAAGTTCGATGCTTCGGTTGACATCGACGTGCGTCTGGGTGTCGACCCCCGCAAGGCCAACCAGATGGTGCGTGGCAGCGTCACCCTGCCTCACGGCACGGGTAAGACCGTCCGCGTCCTCGTACTTTGCACCCCCGACAAGGAGGAAGAAGCCAAAGCCGCTGGCGCCGACTACTACGGCTTGGATGAGTACATCACCAAGATCAAAGGTGGCTGGACGGATGTTGATGTTATCATCACCATGCCCAGCTGCATGCCCAAGATCGGTGCTCTGGGTCGTATCCTCGGTCCCCGTGGCTTGATGCCCAACCCCAAGACCGGTACGGTCACGATGGAAGTTGGCAAGGCCGTCCAGGAAGCCAAGGCCGGTAAGATCGACTTCAAGGTCGACAAGTTTGGTATCATTCACACCGCTGTCGCCAAGTGTTCCTTCGACGATCAGAAGATCGTGGAGAACGCTCGCGAGGTGCTCCAGATGATCATGAAGCTCAAACCCAGTGCCGCCAAAGGTACCTATGTGAAGAGCATCGCCATCAGCAGCACCATGAGCCCTGGCGTCAAGGTGGACACCAAAGCGGCCACTCTGTAAACTTTAAAACGTAAAGAAACATTATGAGAAAAGAACTGAAAGACCAACACATCGACTCTCTGTGCGAGGAGATCAAGGCCTATCCGAGTCTTTATATCGCTGACATCGGAGGTCTGAATTCGGTGCAGACCAGCAAGCTGCGTCGTGCCGCTTTCCGCAAAGAGGTTAAGTTGGAAGTCGTCAAGAACACCCTTCTCATTAAGGCTCTCGAGAAGTCGGGCTTCGACTATAGTGAGCTTTTCCCTGTGATCAAGGGTGAGACCGCCATAATGCTTTCGAACACCAACAATGCTCCGGCTAAGCTCATTAAGGACTATCGCGCTGCTGAGAAGAACGCTGCCAAGCCTATTCTCAAAGGTGCTTATGTTGAGGAGTGCTTCTATATCGGTCATGAGCATCTGGACGAACTGGTCAACATCAAGTCCAAGAACGAGCTCATCGCCGATGTCGTGGCTCTGCTGCAGTCGCCCGTCAAGAACGTGCTGTCTCAGATCCAGTCGGCTGGCAATACCATTACTGGTGTGCTGAAAACTTTGGAGGAGCGCGAGGCTTAAGCGCCAAACGCAAAGCAAATCAAAACAGGGTTCGGTCAACCCAATTGAATAGACCAAAACAATTAATTAATTAAAGTAAAAAACAATTAAAATCAATAAAGTCATGGCAGACATTAAAGCTATCGCTGAAGAACTGGTTAACCTTACCGTTAAGGAAGTTAAAGAACTCGCTGACGTCCTGAAAGAGGAGTACGGCATTGAACCCGCCGCCGCTGCTGTTGCAGTCGCCGCCCCCGCCGCTGGTGGTGCCGCCGCCGCCGCTGAGGAGAAGACCTCCTTCGACGTGATCCTGAAGGGTGTTCCCGATATGACCAAGAAGCTGGCCGTTGTGAAGGCCGTTAAGGATATGGCTTCTCTGGGTCTGAAGGAGTCGAAAGAGCTCGTTGACAATGCCCCCAAGACCGTCAAGGAAGGCGTGTCCAAGGATGAGGCTGAGAGCCTGAAGAAAGCCCTCGAAGAGGCTGGTGCCGAGGTCGAGGTTAAGTAAGGTTATCCGCTTGCTTTCACCTACGAGGAATAAGGCCTCCGGTTTCATCCGGAGTGCCTATTCCTTGTTGCTGTGGAATATGGTTTGTTCAGATTCTCTTCCTAAGCTTCATGGCTACACTGTCTTTACTGGTAATGTTTTATAAAAGATAAAATTTTTTCCCTTGGCAAAAAAAGACCCCACAGTAGTAAATTTCGCGTCTGTACGAAAATTTGATTACCCGGACTTTCTCGATATTCAGGTAAAGTCGTTCCGCGACTTTTTCCAAATTGAAACAAACCCTGACAACCGATTGGATGAGGGGTTGTATAAAGTATTTAAAGAGAACTTTCCGATAACGGATGCGAGAAACAACTTTGAGCTAGAATTCTTGGATTATTACATCGATCCTCCTCGTTACTCTATTGAGGAGTGTATCGAACGTGGCCTCACTTATAGTGTGCCATTGAAGGCCAAGATGAAGTTGAGTTGTAAGGATCCTGAAAATGAGGATTTCCAGACCCTTGAGCAGCATGTTTATCTGGGAATGATCCCATACATGACTCCGAAAGGAACGTTCGTCATCAATGGTGCCGAGCGTGTTGTGGTGTCTCAGTTGCATCGTTCGCCGGGTGTGTTTTTTGGTACCCAGTTCCACTCGAATGGCACCCAGCTTTATTCTGCACGTATCATTCCTTTCAAGGGCTCTTGGATGGAGTTCACAACCGATATAAACAACGTAATGTATGCTTATATCGATCGTAAGAAGAAACTCCCCATCACAACCCTGCTTCGTGCTATCGGTTACGAGACCGATAAAGAGATTCTCGATATCTTCGGTTTGGCAGAAGAGGTGAAGGTGACGCGCAACAGCCTCAAGAAGGTAATCGGTAAACAACTTGCAGCTCGTGTTGTTGAATCGTGGACCGAAGATTTCGTGGATGAGGACACGGGTGAAGTTGTGTCGATGGAGCGTACGGAAGTCGTGATTGAGCGTGATGTCGAACTTACGGAAGAGCATGTCAGCAAGATTCTCGATCTCGACATTAAGTCGATCTTAATCAAAACGGAAGATAAGGATGGCATCGATTATTCTGTCATCTATAATACTCTTAAGAAAGATACTGCAAATAATGCCAAAGAGGCATGTGAGTACATCTATCGTCAGCTACGCAATGCGGAACCGCCAGATGAAGAAACGGCTCGCAGTATTATTGAAAAACTCTTCTTCTCTGAGAAACGTTACGACCTAGGTGATGTTGGTCGTTACAGAATTAATACGAAACTTAATTTGGATGTGGCTGATAATGTCCGAGTGTTGACCAAAGAGGACATCACATCCATTATCAAATACTTGGTTGAATTAATCAACCAAAAGGCTGAGGTTGATGATATAGACCACTTGTCGAATCGCCGTATTCGTACTGTCGGCGAGCAGCTCTCGAATCAGTTTGGTGTGGGTCTCGCTCGTATGTCTCGCACTATTCGTGAACGTATGAATGTTCGAGACAATGAGGTCTTTACACCGACTGAGCTTATCAATGCTAAAACCCTCTCCTCGGTAATCAACTCGTTCTTTGGAACAAACCAGTTGAGCCAGTTCATGGATCAGACTAACCCGCTGGCTGAGCTTACTCACAAACGTCGTATCTCGGCCCTTGGTCCTGGTGGTTTGTCGCGTGAACGTGCTGGTTTCGAAGTTCGTGATGTCCACTATACCCATTACGGCCGACTCTGTACTATCGAGACCCCTGAAGGTCCGAATATTGGTCTTATTTCATCGTTGTGCGTGTATGCTAAGATCAATGATCTTGGCTTTATCGAGACCCCTTATCAGCGTGTTGTAAATGGTCAGATCCAGCTTAATGAGGCTCCGATCTATCTCTCGGCCGAGGCAGAGGAGAATAAAACGGTAGCACAAGCCACGACGCCGCAAGACGAAGAAGGCCATATCACGGTCTCTCGAGTGAAGGCTCGCCGCCAGGCTGACTTCCCCATTGTTTCACCAGAAGAGATTGATCTGATTGATATTGCCTCCAATCAGATTGCCTCGATAGCGGCTTCGTTGATTCCGTTCCTGGAGCATGATGACGCTAACCGAGCCTTGATGGGTTCGAACATGATGCGTCAGGCTGTGCCTCTGCTCAATCCGGAGATTCCTATCGTCGGAACCGGTATTGAGGAGGCTGTGGCTCACGATAGTCGGGTTCTGCTCAATGCAGAGGCCGATGGCGTGGTCGAATACGTTGACTCCACTAAGGTGGTCATCCGCCACAACCGTACCGAGAAGGAACGTCTTGTGTCCTTCGACGACGATGTGAAGGAATACAAACTGACCAAGTACCAGCGTACAAACCACTCTACTGCTATCAACTTGCGTCCCATCGTGAAGAAGGGCGATAAGGTTAAGAAAGGCCAGGTCTTGTGCGAGGGTTATGCCACTCAGGGAGGCGAGCTTGCCTTAGGTCGCAACATGATGGTCGCCTTCATGCCCTGGAAGGGTTACAACTTTGAGGATGCCGTTGTTATCTCAGAACGTGTAGTTCGTGAGGATATCTTTACTTCGGTACACGTCGAGGAGTTTACTCTCGAGGTTCGCGAAACTAAACGTGGAAACGAGGAATTGACGCGCGACATTCCCAATGTGGGTAATGATGCTACCAAGGATCTTGATGAGAACGGTATCATTCGTATTGGTGCTGAAGTCAAAGAGGGCGATATCCTGATCGGTAAGATTACGCCTAAGGGCGAGTCTGATCCTACCCCCGAGGAGAAACTGCTCCGTGCCATTTTTGGTGACAAAGCTGGTGATGTGAAGGATGCTTCTTTGAAGGTGCCGCCATCGTTACATGGTGTTGTTATCGACAAGAAACTCTTTGCGCGTGTCATCCGCGATCGCAAAGCGCGTGCTCGCGAAAAAGAGCTTTTGGCCAAGCCTGAGGAAGAGTACCGTTTCGAGTGTGAGGAACTGAAAGACAAGCTGATTTCCCGCTTGCTCATCCTCCTTAACGGCAAACTTTCCAATGGAGTATATACTAACCATCGTGAAGAGGTGATCCCCAAGAAGGTCAAGTTCTCGGCTAAGACGCTGAAGACTATCGACTATACGGAGGTAAGCCCGAACAAGTGGACGAACGACAAAGAGACCAACGCTCTTATCAAGGAGTTGCTGAACAACTACAATATCAAGTTCCGCGAGATCTCTGGTCGATTCACTCGCAACAAGTTTGCCCTCACTGTTGGTGACGACCTCCCCAGCGGCATCGTCCAGATGGCCAAGGTCTATGTGGCTATGAAGCGCAAACTTCGTATTGGTGACAAGATGGCCGGTCGTCACGGTAACAAGGGTATTGTCTCGAAGATCGTCCGTGCTGAGGACATGCCATTCTTGGCCGATGGTACCCCCGTTGATATTGTGTTGAACCCGCTGGGTGTGCCTTCGCGTATGAATCTTGGACAGATCTATGAAACTGTCCTGGGATGGGCTGGCAAGAAGCTCAACAAGCGATTCAAGACCCCCATTTTCGATGGTGCCACCCTCGAGCAGATCAACGGTTACATGCGTGAGGCTGGTTTGCCGGAGAATGGCCGTACATATCTGTACGATGGTGAAACGGGCGAGCGTTTCGACCAGCCTGCCACCGTGGGTTACATATACTACCTCAAGTTGCATCACATGATTGACGACAAGATGCACGCTCGTTCCATCGGTCCTTACTCCCTTATTACCCAGCAGCCCCTTGGCGGTAAAGCCAATTTCGGTGGTCAGCGTTTCGGTGAGATGGAGGTATGGGCACTGGAAGCCTATGGTGCGTCGCATGTTTTGCAGGAAGTGCTCACCGTTAAGTCGGACGATGTCATGGGTCGTGCCAAGGCCTACGAGGCTATTGTCAAGGGTGACAACATGCCCGTGCCCGGTATCCCCGAGTCGTTCAACGTCCTGGTTCACGAACTTCGCGGCCTCGGCCTTGAGGTAACATTTGATTAATTTGGTTGCATAAGTAGAAAAAGAACATGGCTTTCAAACAAGAATCTCAGTTAAAGACCGATTTCAACGCCATCACCATCAGCTTGGCATCGCCCGAGTCCATCAAGCGGCGTTCCTATGGTGAGGTGACTAAGCCCGAGACCGTCAACTACCGCACCTACAAACCCGAACGCGACGGTTTGTTCTGCGAGCGTATCTTTGGCCCCACCCGCGACTGGGAGTGCCATTGCGGCAAGTATAAACGCATCCGCTACAAAGGCATCGTCTGCGACCGTTGCGGTGTCGAGGTAACAGAGAAAAAGGTTCGTCGTGAGCGTATGGGCCACATCGAACTCGTGGTGCCCATTGCACACATTTGGTTCTTCCGCTCGCTTCCCAACAAGATCGGAACACTACTCAACATACCCTCCAAGAAACTCGACCAGGTCATCTACTACGAGAAGTACATCGTCCTGCAGCCTGGCAAGGCAATGCTCAACGAGATGCCTGTCCAGAAGCTCGACCTGCTGACCGAGGAGGAATACTACTACATCCAGGATTCGCTGCCCGAGGACAATGCTCAGCTGCCCGACAGCGATCCCAACAAGTTCATCGCCGGCATGGGTGCCGAGGCGCTCTACACTTTGCTCGCCGAGCTCGATCTCGACAAGCTCAGCTACGAGCTCCGCGCCAAAGCCTCGCGTGAGACCGCCGTGGCCCGCAAGCAGGAAGCCTTGAAGCGCCTGAATGTCATCGAGTCCTTCCGCGAGTCCCAGCGTTCTATGCGTGCCCGCGGCATGGACAACCGTCCCGAGTGGATGATCATGAACATCATCCCCGTCATTCCGCCCGACCTGCGCCCCCTCGTGCCGCTGGATGGTGGCCGTTTTGCCACATCCGACATCAACGAACTCTACCGCCGGGTCATCATTCGTAACAACCGACTGAAACGTCTGGTCGAGATCAAGGCCCCCGAAGTCATCATGCGCAACGAGAAGCGCATGCTCCAGGAAGCCGTTGATTCGCTCTTCGACAACAGCCGCAAGGTCTCCAGTGTCAAGTCCGAAAGCAACCGCGCCCTCAAGTCGCTTTCCGATGCCCTCAAGGGCAAGCAGGGCCGTTTCCGCCAGAACCTGCTCGGTAAGCGTGTTGACTACTCCGGCCGTTCGGTCATCGTCGTCGGTCCCGAACTGAAAATGCACGAGTGCGGTCTGCCTAAAGATATGGCCGCCGAGCTCTTCAAACCCTATGTCATCCGCAAACTCCTTGAGCGTGGACTGGTGAAAACCGTCAAGAGCGCCAAGAAGATTGTCGACCGTAAGGAACCCGTCGTGTGGGAAATCCTCGAGAACATCCTCAAGGGCCATCCCATCCTGCTCAACCGTGCTCCTACGCTGCACCGTCTGGGTATCCAGGCCTTCCAGCCCAAGCTCGTTGAGGGTAAGGCCATTCGCCTCCACCCCCTGGTGTGTACCGGCTTCAACGCTGACTTCGACGGCGACCAGATGGCCGTCCATGTGCCCATGGGCAACGCCGCCATCCTCGAGGCTCAGCTGCTGATGCTCTCCACCCACAACATCCTCAACCCTGCCAACGGTGCCCCTATCACCGTCCCCTCGCAGGATATGGTGCTGGGTCTGTACTATATGACCAAACCGCGCCGCACCACCGCCACCGAGACTGTCCATGGCGAGGGTCAGCGTTTCTACTCGCCCGAAGAGGTCATCATCGCCTACAACGAGAAGCGTGTCGACCTCAACGCCTGCATCAGCGTGCAGATGCCGCTGCCTGAAGGCCAGACCGAGTACTCCTATATCAAGACCGACAAGACCTTCATGGAGGTCGTCAAGGACAAAGACGGCAAGGTGCTCACCGATATCGACTGCGCCACGCCTGCCGAGACGGCACTCCACAGCCGCACCGAATACGAGGTGAAGCGTGACAAGGAAGGCAACGTCATCGTCGACGCCAACGGCCATTACATCAAGACCAACCGCCTCCGTACCACCGTCGGTCGCGTCATCTTCAACCAGGTCGTCCCCGCCCAGTACGGCTACATCAACCAGGTGATGGGCAAGAAGAGCCTCCGCGACATCATCGGCGACATCTTCACCGAGTGCGGCAACGCCGTCACGGCCACCTTCCTCGACGACATCAAGAACATGGGCTACCGTCAGGCATTCCGTGGCGGCCTCTCGTTCAACCTGGGCGACGTTATCATCCCCGTCGAGAAGGAAGCCCTCATCGAGAAAGCCAACGAGGAGGTCGAAGAGGTCATGGCACAGTACGCCATGGGTCTGATCACCAACAACGAACGTTACAACCACGTCATCGACATCTGGACCAACACCAACAACCAGCTCACCGAGACCCTCATGAAGCAGCTCAAGGCCGACAACCAGGGCTTCAACCCCATCTTCATGATGTACGACTCGGGTGCTCGTGGTAGCAAGGAGCAGATCCGTCAGCTTTCCGGCATGCGCGGCCTGATGGCCAAGCCCCAGAAGGCTGGTGCTTCCGGCAACGAGATTATCGAGAACCCCATCATCTCCAACTTCAAGGAGGGCCTGTCGGTGCTCGAGTACTTCATCTCTACCCACGGTGCCCGTAAGGGTCTGGCCGATACTGCCCTGAAGACGGCTGACGCCGGTTACCTGACCCGTCGTCTGGTCGACGTGGCCCACGACGTGATCATCAACGAGGAAGACTGCGGCACCCTCCGCGGCCTGCCCACCACGGCCCTCAAGAAAGGCGAGGATATCGTGCAGAGCCTCGGCGAGAAGATCCTCGGCCGCACCTCGGTCCACGACATCTATCACCCCCAGACCGGCGAGCTCATTGCCCGTGCCGGCGAGGAGCTGACCGAAGAGATCTGCAAGAAGATCGAGGAGTCGCCCATCGAAGAGGTCGAGATCCGTTCCGTCCTCACCTGCGAGTCGAAGCATGGCGTCTGCGCCAAGTGCTACGGCCGCAACCTGGCCACCGGCAAGATGGTCCAGAAGGGCGAAGCCGTCGGCGTCATCGCCGCCCAGGCTATCGGTGAACCCGGTACACAGCTCACCCTGCGTACCTTCCACGTGGGTGGTGTCGCCGGTGGCAACATCGGTACCGCCTCCAGCCTCCAGGCCAAGTACGAAGGACGCCTCGTCATCGACGAGCTCCGCTCCATCCCCTACACCGACGCCGAAGGCGACCAGTACCACATCGTCATGGGCCGCTCGGCCGAGATGCGCATCGTCGATCCCAACACCGACATCACCCTCTTCTCGTCGCTGCTGCCCTACGGTGCCAAGCTCTACAAAGCCTCGGGCGACATGCTCAAGAAGGGCGACCTCATCGCCGAGTGGGATCCCTACAATGCCGTCATCATCTCCGACGTGGCCGGTAAGGTCTCGTTCGAGAATGTCATCGAGAATATCACCTACCGTGTCGAAAGCGACGCCCAGACAGGCCTGCAGGACAAGGTCGTCATAGAGAGCCGCCAGCGCACCAAGAACCCCACCCTCAACATCGTCGACTCCGAGGGCAACATCCTCAAAGTCTACGACCTCCCCGTCGGTGCCCATATCGGCGTCGAGCAGGGGCAGGATCTCCGTGCCGGCGACATCATGGTGAAGATCCCGCGTTCGTTCGGCAAGGCCGGCGACATCACGGGCGGTCTGCCCCGCGTCACCGAGCTCTTCGAAGCCCGCAACCCCAGCGATCCCGCCATCGTGGCCGAGATCGACGGTATCGTCAGCATCGCCAAGAAACTCAAGCGCGGCAACCGCGAGGTCACCATCACCTCCAAGACCGGCGAGCAGCGCTCCTACCTCATCCCCACCTCCAAGCAGATCCTGGCGCAGGACAGCGACTACGTCAAGGCCGGCACCCCGCTCTCCGACGGTGCCATCACCCCGGCCGACATCCTCGCCATCAAGGGACCCACGAAGGTGCAGGAATACATCGTCAACGAGGTCCAGGAGGTCTACCGCCTGCAGGGGGTGAAGATCAACGACAAGCACTTCGAGGTCATCGTGCGCCAGATGATGCGCAAGGTCGAGATCCTCGATCCGGGCGACACCCGCTTCCTCGAGGGCGACCTCGTCAACAAGCTCGACTTCAACGATGTCAACGACCAGATCTTCGGCATGAAGGTCGTCGAGGACGCCGGCGACAGCGAGACCATCAGCGTGGGACAGATCGTCACCGCCCGCGAGCTGCGCGACGAGAACTCCGCCCTGCGCCGCCAGGACAAGCGTCTCGTCACCGCCCGCGACGCGCACCCCGCCACCTGCCGCCAGGTGCTCCAGGGCATCACCCGCGCCTCGTTGCAGACCAAGTCGTTCATCAGCGCCGCCTCCTTCCAGGAGACCACCAAGGTGCTCACCGAAGCCGCCATCAACGCCAAACGCGACACGCTGGTCGGCATGAAGGAGAACGTCATCGTCGGACACCTCATCCCCGCCGGTACCGGTATGCGCGAGTACCAGGATCTGGTGGTCGGCAACGCCCCCGCCATGAGCGCCGCCAAGGAGAACTAGTCTCCCACAGGCGATCCACCATTCAGGAGCCCCGTGCCCAGGCACGGGGCTCCTTCCTTTTTGGCAGTGATCAACCCTGCCTCCCGACCGCAAACAAGCAGACATGATGCAGAGGGGATGCCTAGTTGATGCCTAGTTGATGCCTAGTTGATGCCTAGTTGATGCCTAGATGATGCCTGGATGATAGGGGCGGGGAGGGCAAAAGAGAGGGGCGCTGCCATCCGGCAGCGCCCCTCGTGGGTCAATCTTGTGTGGGAGGGTTAGATGCCGAGTTTCTTCTTCACCAGCGGCATCACGTCCTCGCTGTCCTGCGAGTAGAGCAGGGCCGCACCGTCGAAGATGTAGGTGTAGTTGCCTTCGCGGGCCACATCCTCGATGGCTTTCTTGGCGCGGTCGATGATGGGCTTGGTCAGCTCGGCCTCGCGCTCCTGGAGCTGCTTCTGGGCGTTCTCCTGGAACTCCTGGATGCGGGTGCTCATGTCTTGGATCTCGCGCTGCTTGGTCTGGCGGATGAGGTCGGTCCAACCGGCCTGGTTGGCCACGTAGTCGTTGTAGCGTTTCTCGGCCTCGGCCTGCATCATCTTGAGCTGCTCCTCGAGGTCGGCGACCTCTTTCTGCAGCACGGTCTGCACGGAGTCGCGGCCGGGCATGATCTGCATCAGTTCCTGCGAGTTGATGTGTCCGAGTTTGACGTTCTTCTGGGCCATAGCATTGCCGCCGAGGGCGACCAGGCAGATGGCGATTGCGATAAGTGTCTTTTTCATTGTCTCTATTTTGTATTGTTTATTTTGTCGTGTCATCGTCCGAGAGGTAGGGGATTGTCGCGGTTTTTATCGCGGTCCTGCCGCATCTCGGGGTTGGTGGGGCGTTTCGAGGCTTTCTCCTCGCTGCCCTTGGGCGGTTCGGCGGTGGCGCCGGGTTTGTAGCCCAGCAGTTCCAGCACGTCGTCGCTGATGTCGTACTTCTTGTTCGAGAAGAGTAGCGTGGCGCTGGCCGACTTGTCGAACACGAAGGCGTAGTTCTTCTCGTGGGCCATGCGCTCTATGGCGTTGTAGACGCGATCCTGCACCGGCTTCAGCAGCTCGGCCCGCTTCTTGTCCAGGTCGCCCTCGGCCCCGAAGCGCTGGCGTTGCAGGGCCTTCAGCTCCTGTTCCTTCTCCTTCAGCTCCTCCTGGCGGCGGCGTTTGAGGTTGTCGGGCAGCAGGTAGCTCTCTTGTTCGTAGCTGGCACGCATGGCATCCAGCTCGCTTTGTTTGTCCTGCAGCTCCTTCTGCCAGTCGGCGACATACTTGTCCAGCCGGCGTTGGGCGGCCGCATAGTCGGGGATCGACTTCAGGATGTAGTCGGTGTTGACGCAGGCGTACTTCTGTGCCATGGCCATGGGGGTCAGGGACACGAGAAGCAGCAGGGTGAGGATTCCTTTTCGCATGGTGTTAGTCGATGCTTTGTCCAATGGAGAAGTGGAAATGGCTGCCGCCGTTGGCGCCGTCGAAGCCGTAGCCCCAGTCGATGCCTATCATGCCCAGCATGGGCAGGTAGACACGCACGCCCAGACCGGCCGAATTGTAGAGTTTGAAGGGCTGGAATTCGCTGAGGTCGCTCCAGCAGTTGCCTCCTTCTAGGAAGGCCTGCACCCAGATGGTGGCGCTGGCGCTCTCGATGATGGGTTGGCGCAGCTCGAGGGTGAAGCGGTCGAAGACCGAGCCGCCGCCCGTGGTGCTGGCACCGACCGAGTTGTTTTCGTAGCCGCGCAGGGGTACGATCTCGCGGCCGTCGAAGTTCCAGCTGGTCAGGCCGTCGCCGCCCAGCACATAGCGGCCGAAGGGCGAGAGACCGATGTCCTTGTTGTAGTAGCCCATGAAGCCGAAGCGGAAGCGGGTGCTGAGCACCACATCGCCCACCAGGTTGAGCATCCACGAACCGCGCACGTTGAACTTGTAGTACTCGATCCAGCGGTACTTCTCCTGGTCGGTGGCGTTGCTGTAGTCGCGCCCGTTGATCTTCGAGAAGGGGGGCGTGATGTAGCTGCTGACGCTGATCTCCGAGCCGCTGCGGGTGTAGATGGGCGAGTCGAACGAGTTGCGCGACAGGGTCAGGGCCAGGCTGATGTCGTTGGCGATGCCGTCCTTGAACAGCGACGACTGGTAGACCGTGTAGTTGTTAAGGTTGTAGTGCTTGTAGGAGATGCCAGCCGAGGCGATGAAGTAGTCGTCCGGCCACTTCAGTCGGCGGGTGAAACTCAGGCCTGCACCCGTGATGGCCATGCTGTAATAGTTCTCGCTGGTGCGGCGGATGTTGGGGGCGCTCAGGTGGTTGTAGTACACCGTTCCGGTGAGCGACTGCGCCCGACGGCCGCCGAGCCAAGGCTCGGTGAACGAAGCGTTCAACGTGTAGTAGTAGGTGTTGGCGGCGGCCTGGAAGCTCAGTTTCTGGCCATCGCCGGCCGGCAGCGGCACCCAGGCATCCTTGTTGAAGATGTTGCGTACGCTGAAGTTGTTGAGGTTTATGCCCACCTGGCCGATGAACATGCCGCCGCCGTAGCCGCCCTGCAGGTTCAGCTGGCTGGTGGGGCCTTCCTCCACCTTGTAGACGATGTCCACCGATCCGTCCTTCTCGTCAGGCCGGGGTTCGGGTTTGATGCTCTCCTCTTTGAAGTATCCTAGGGTGACCAGCTCGCGGTGGCTGCGCAGCAGGGCGTCGCGGCTGAAGAGGTCGCCGGGGCGTGTGTGCAGTTCGCGCATGATGATCTTGTCGTTGGTGATGGTGTTACCCTCCACCCACACGTTGCGTATGCGGGCCTGCTTGCCCTCTTCGATGCGGATCTCGATGTCGATCGAGTCGTTCACCACGGCCACTTCCACCGGGTTCACCCGGAAGAAGACGTAGCCGTTGTCCATGTACAGCGAGGTGATGTCGGTGCCCGAGGGGTTGTAGGTCAGGTTCTGCTCCAGCGTGCTGCGGTTGTAGGGGTCGCCCTTGTTGATGCGAAGCGATCGCCGCAGGGTCTCGTCGTCGTAGACGGTGTTGCCGCTGAAGGTGATGTTGCGGAAGTAGTATTTCTTGCCTTCGTAGATCTGTACTTTCACTTTGACACGCTCTTGCTGGGATTTCTTCTTGTCACTGATCTTCAGTTCGTCCTGAGGTACATCCCACACCGTGTCGTTCACGATTCTGGCGTCGCGGAAGCCCTCCTCGTTGTAGTAGGCGATGACCTTCTCAAGGTCGTCGCGGAAGTCGTTCTCAATGTAGCGGCTCTTCTTCCAGAAGCCCTTGGTGAAGATGCGCCACGGTTTGTACCAGTATTTGCCATAGTGCACGTCGTGGGTCGTCTCCATCTTGTTCTCCAGCTTGAAGTCGCTCATCTGCTCGTTGCCTTCGAAGATCAGCGAGTCGATCTTCACCTTCTTGCCGCGCTTGACGTTGAAGGTGATCGTGATGCGACCGTTGCTGTCGGCTGTGGTTTCGGGCGTCACTTCCACCCGGGTGAAGCCTTTGTCGTAGTAGAATCCTTTGATTTTGTTCGAGCTTGTGCGCAGCAAGTTCTCGGTCACCACGTCGCCCGTCACGATGTTCATCTCCTCTCTCAGCTTGTCAGCCTCGCCCTTTTTGACGCCAGTGAAGCGGAATCCTTCCAGGCGCGGGCGCTCTTTCAGCACTATCTTGAGGAAGACGATGTTGCCTTGAATGCGGGTCACGCGGATCTGTACGTCCTCGAACATGCCCTGTTTCCACAGGTTCTCGATGGCGGCCGACACCTTGTCGCCCGGCAGCACGATCTTGTCGCCGACCTGCAGGCCCGCCACCAGCTGCACCACGCGGCTGTCGAAGTTCTCGGCTCCTTCAAAGCTGATGCCGCCGATCTCGTAGGTCTTGGGGGTGAGGTAGTCCAGATCGTACCCGCTGCCGCCCACAACAGTCTGGGCAACAGCGCTCGAGGCACCTAGGCATATCAGTATAGCGAGGGTCAGTATGTGTTTGATTCCTTTCATTTGCGTAGCTCTATTGTTAAGGTGTCGATTAGTCAACAACCCTATATTAACTCACCTTTTTATATTTTAGTATACTGATCTCGCTTTTTTTTGACTTTTAGTCCCAAATTTTTTCTCGCCTATTTCCCGTTTTCCACCTGCGCTTCGGTCTTGCCGAAGCGGCGTTGGCGCTGCTGGTAGTCGAACACTGCCTCGTAGAAGTGCTCCTGACGGAAGTCGGGCCACAGCAAATCGCTGAAGTAGAACTCCGTATATGCCATCTGCCACAACAGGAAGTTGCTCACCCTCAGCTCGCCCCCCGTGCGTATCAACAAGTCGGGATCCGGGTAGTCGCGCGTGGTCAGGTAGCGCCGCAGGGTCTCCTCGTCGATCTCCTCGGGGCGCAGTTCCTCGCGGCATATCTGCTTCAACGCCTGGGCAATCTCCCACCGCGAGCTGTAACTCAGCGCCAGCACCAGCGTCAGCGACGTGTTGCCGGCCGTCTGGTCGATGCACTCCTGTAGCTTCTTGCGCGAGCGTTCCGGTATGCGGTCCATGTCGCCGATGGTCTGCAGGCGCACATTGTTGTCCATCAGGGTCTTGGTTTCGTCGCGCACCGCCGTGATCAGCAGCTCCATCAGTCCGTCGACCTCGGCCTGTGGCCGGTTCCAGTTCTCGGTGCTGAAGGTATAGAGTGTCAGGTATTTCACCCCTATCCTTACCGCTGCCTCCACGGCCTGGTGCACCGCCGTCAGGGCGCTCCGGTGCCCGAACAGGCGTTCGTGCTTCTGTTTCATGGCCCATCGGCCGTTGCCGTCCATGATGATCGCCACGTGTTCCGGCACGCGGCTACGGTCAATCTGTTCCAGTGCTGTCATATCTTGTTGTGTTTCTAGTTTCTACAACGTTTCGATCGCATCCATCCGAAGAGGGTGTTCATGTTGATCCCGACCGACACGCAGAAGTAGCTGTACCAGTCGTCCAGCGAGTCGTCGCCTCGCTTGATGCCGATGGCGTTGGGCGTGGCGCTGCGGTCGGCCATGGTCGCCGCCAGGGCCCCGTCGGCCACCTCGGCCTGCAGCAACTCGGCGCCCACATAGGTGGTGCTGACGTCGTCCAGGTAGTCGGTCCACGTCTTTCGGAATCCGTATTCCGCCGCGAGGGAGAAGTTCTTGTTCAGCCGGCAGCGCACGCCCACTCCGAACGGCATGGCGAGCTGCGTCAGCGGGTACGGCCGCCGGTCTTGGTGGGCTGTAGTGCCTTGGCCCTCAGTGTGTAGCGGCTGTAGCGGCACCCATTGCCGCTGCCCTTGCGGGTCGACGTACTCGGCCTCGGGTCCGAAGTGGAACACCGCCACGCCTCCGAAGATGTAGGGCGTCCACCGGTGGTCGGTGGCCCCGAGCCCGTAGGGGCGGAAGTCGAACTCCGCCATCAAGGCCCCTTCGTACACCTTCGACCGGAAGCTCAGGTTGCGTGCCGGCAGCCAGTCCTCGCTTGCCGACACCGAGCCGTAGGCACCCGCCAGGCGCACCGACCACCGCTTGTCGATCCGGCAGCGCACCCCGGCCCCGAAGGCCGCGTGCACCTCGCCGGCGATGCTCTGGTCGTTCAGGTCGCCCAGGTAGTTCATGCCGCCGCCTTGCAGCACCACCTCGCTCCGGCTCAGCAGGTCACCCTCCTGGGCCGTCAGCGGTCCGGCCGCCAGCAGCAGCGCCCACAGCAGCCACCAGCCCCCTTTTACTCGTCCCATCGTATTGAGTTACAGATACCTTCCACCTGCATCAGGTAGTCGCGTTTCTCGAACCGCGGGCAGTACACGTAGCCCGTCACCTCCACGATCTGCGTGCTGTCCGGCGAGAGCACCGTGTAGTTCACAAACGGCCCTCCCATGAAGTCGCCGAACACACGCCACAAGCCGCGCGTCTCGATGCAGTAGGGGCTGCCCGTGTAGTCCACCTTCCGGTGGCCGATCTCCACCCGCCGCTCGGTGCCCATGTAGCTGCTGTCGGCCGGTCCCGGCACGTGGCGCCGCATCAGCGTGTCCAGCCGGTTGTCGATCTTCTCGGGGGCAAACAGTTTCTCGTCGCGGTAGGGCATGGTGTGGATCAGGATGCCCAGGCTGAAGTCCTTGGTTTCCTTGCGTATCCATGCGAAGTCGCCGTCCTCGGCGGCCCAGCGGAACTCGTCGCTGAAGGTCATCGTGAAGCCGAATTTGTCCTTCACACGCTTCATCAGGTCCACGTTCCTCACGTTGTGGAAGGCGTTGATCATGCGCTGATGCTCGGCGGCGTAGATGTTCTCCTTGATGATTTTCTCGTAGCGGCGCAGGAGGCTCCGCAGCGAGCTGTCGCTGCTGGCCGCAATGTCCACCATCACCTGCGGTGCCGCCCACCGGTCGTGGCTGATGTACACCTTGTCGGGGTTCCCCTCGGCCACGTCGCACAGAATGATGTTCCGGTGCATCTGGAACATCTGTGTGTTCTTCAGCGAGCTCACCGGTATGTTCACCACGTCGAAGCGCGGCTCCGCTTGCGGCAGGCCTGGCTGCACTTCGCGCAGGATCGAGTCCAGAAGCGCTTGGGTCTCACCGTAGTACACGTTCTTGTCGGCCGCCAGCAGCACCTCGCATGTCTTGCCCGACGACGACTTCTTCACGATGGCCTCGTTCTGCCTCGAGTGGCACGAGGCCAGCAACAGCGCCGCTGCCGACGCGATGATCAGTATCTGTTTCATATTCATTGTTTTTTGACTTTTCTCTCTTCTTCCGTGCGCCAGCGGTGGAAGTCGCGTATGGCTTCCGCCAGTGGCCGTTGGGGCATCTGCAGTTCGTCGATGGCGCGGCGGCAGTCGTAGTGCTCGTGCACCATCAGCTGGCGCACGTTGTTCGACGACACCTCGGTGCTCAGCCCCAGGGCTCGCAGCCCGTCGCCCGCCGCTCCGGCCGCCCGCAGCAGCCAGTCCGGCAGCGTCAGCACCCGCTGACGGTAGCCCATGGCCGACGCCTGCAGCTCGTACAACTCCTTGATGCTCAGGCAACCCTCCTGGTTGGTGGCCACGTAGCGCGCCCCGTGGTGCCCCATCGTCAGGGCGTTGACCACGGCCGTCGCCACGTCGCGCACGTCCACGAAGGCCTTGCCCCCCGAGGGGGCGGCCATCAGACGCCGCCGGTAGCCCGTCAGCAGCAGGCGGCCCGACGACGGCTTGGCGTCCATCGGCCCCAGCATGAAGCCGGGATTGACCACCACCACGTGCCAGTCCGCGTGCCGCGCCGCCGCCTCCAGCACCGCCTCCTCGCCCGCGCGCTTGCTTGTGGCGTAGAGGCTCTGCGTGAACGGGGCCTGCATCGGGGCCGACTCGTCGGCCGGCCGGCCGGCCGTGCCGTAGCCGATGGTGTTCACCGTCGATGTGTACACCAACCGTCTGATCCCCAGCCCTTCCATCACCTCCACGAGGGTTCTCCCCAGGCGGCTGTTCACCGCCACGTAGTCGCTCAGGCGTCGCAGCCGCATGTCCGTCACGCCGGCGCAGTTGATGATGGCGTCGCAGCCCTCCGCCGCACGCTCCAGCGTCGAGCGGTCGGTCAGCTGGCCCTCAACCACCATCGAGTCAGGCACTTGGATGTGCAGCCCCTCCCGACGGCGCACCAGCACGACGGCGTCGTGTCCGGTGGCCATCAGGTGCTGCAACACGTTGTGCCCCAGCAAGCCCGTAGCGCCAAGTAGCAGTACTCTCATTACCCTTCATAACGCCGTTCGCCATATATTATTGTGTCCGCCCCGCCATTCTTCCCCCCTTTCGGCCCCTTGCCGACCCGGTTTCGATGGGGTGAAAAATAGATCGTGCACGATCTAATTTGATTTTTCCCTCCCTCTCCGACCCCCTTTTTGCCCCCTTTCTCCCCCCGCTCCGCCTCCCTTGACCCCCATGCTTCCAACCCCTCGCCACCCCTCCAATCCCCCTCGTATGGCACCGTAATACACTGAATACCAGTTGTATATATGTATCCAAAACATCTAACTCCCTCAAAGTCAGTATCAAGTCCGCGTCAAGTCCGAGGTAAGTCCGAGGATGGTCCGAGGATGGTCCGACTGCGGGCGGACTTGCTGCGGTGTTGCTGCGGGTGTGCTGCGGAGGTGCTGCGGCGATGGTAGAAATTAGATCGTGCACGATCTAATTTGCTTCGGACGCTCTCCTGGCCACCCTCCGGACGGACTCCCGGGCGCATCGGGCGGAAGACGTGTGAAAATTAATGTTTTTTAACATAATGATTTGTTAAGAATTCGAAAAAGTTGTATCTTTGCAAAAGGTATAGTACTATGAAAACTGCTGCAAATAATTAATTTTTAATCATTTAAAATATATTATCATGAAAAAGAAACTAGTAGCTTTGGCCGCCGTGGTGGCTTGTGCATTCACTTTCGGTGCATGCGAAGAATTTGGCGACCTCGACCTTGTAGGTCATATCAACTTGACGGCAACCAACCCGGTGCAGGGTTTGCCGGGCCTGACGCAGGCCTATGAAGACAGCACGGTGCTGAATTTCAAGTCGGCCATGTGCAACGTCAGTGTCGACAGCGTCTACATCGAGGCTGGCGAGTACGCCGGCAGCTACGAGATCAATGCCGGTACCGTCTTTGTGGGTACCCGGCAGGACATCCTCGTCAACGACATCGCCCAGCTGACCTTCCCGCTCTGCGGCATCAACCTGCGCGACACCGTGGTGGGCAACTACCCGATCAGCCTGCCGATCGACGACTTCTCGTTCATCGACATGCTCGACACCACCAATGTCAACAGCTTGATCACCAGTGGTCTGTCCCTTGGCGGCAACGTGGGCAACGTCTTTGCCGTGGCCGTCAGCGAGGAGGCCTTCTACCTGGGCTTCAGCGGCACCGTCAGCATCAGCGCCTACGGTCAGGACTTCCATCGGGTGGAGGGTACGCTGAACAACGTGCAGGCCGTCTACGTCACTCTCGAGCAGCTCGAGTACCTGGCCGGCCTCAGCCCGGAGCAGCGTGCCAGCTTCGACCTGGCGGCCTACCTGCCCAAAATCACCTTCAACGGCAGTATCTCCACCATGCGTGCCAACATCGACGCCATTGTGGATGCCCTGAATGAGAACAGCAAGTAAACGGATTCTGCTGCTGTGGGCGGCGTGCGCTTGCGCGTCGGTCGCCACGGCGCAGTACGAGACCACCGCCCAGAGTGCCCGCGAGGGTGCCCTGGGCGGTGTCGTTCTTTTCGAACCCGCCGGGCGCTGCGTGGCCCTCGACTGGGGACGCGCCTGGATGCAGGCCGAGCAGGCCGCCAAGAGCCTGCGGCTGCAGCTGCCCGTCGGCGACGGCGGCACCCTGCGTCTGGCCTACGAACACCGCGGCACCGTCGACTACCACGAGCAGCAGCTGGCGGCAGCCTACGCGCTGAGAGTCAGCGAGTGGCTCCGCGTCGGCGTGTCGGCCCGCGGGCTCCACCTCGGCACCTCCGACGCCCACTACGCGCCCCACCGCTGGCTGGCGGCGGCGGCCCTGCTGCAGGCCTCGGCCGGTCGCACCACGCTGACGCTCCTGGCCGGCTCGCGCCCCTGGGACGAGGTGGCCACCTGGCGCCTGCACCTCCAGGCGGCCTATCGCCCCTCCGACCGATGGTTGACCGTGGTCGAGCTGGAGCGCGAGGAGGTGGTCCGCTGGCGCATGGGCATGGAGTATGCCGCCGCCGAGTATATACGCCTGCGCGCCGGCCTGGCCACGCGGCCCACCCTGCTCACCCTGGGCGTGGGCTTCCGCTGGGCGCAGTTCGAGCTCGACCTCGCCGCCCGAATGCATGCCGCCCTCGGCGTCACACCCCAAATATCGCTCGCCCTATGGTTCTGAGACGCTGGCTCATAACGGTGCTTTTGCTGCTTCCGCAACTAGCTGTTGCCCAGGTGGAAACGGCGATCGAACAGTGGGTAGAGGAGACCGACGACACCTGGGCCGCCGCCGAGATGAGCGACCAGTGGCTTGAGCTCCGCCAGCATCCGGTCAACATCAACGACACGCACAGCCACGAGCGCCTCTTCTTCCTCTCGCCGTTCCAGCGGCAAGCGTTGTGCAATTACCTGATCCTCTACGGTCAGATGCTAAGTCTCAAGGAGTTGCGCTACGTGCCGGGCTTCGACAGCCTGACGGTGGGGTGGATGCATGAAGTGGCTGTGGCCCGGCCCTACACGCCGCCCAGGCGGTTGCGGCTGGCCGACGGGCACCACCAGCTGGTGACGGCTGTGGGCGGCGCTGTCGAGGAAGCGGCCGGCTATCGCGACAGCACCTACGCCGGCGACCGCCTGCATGCCCTGCTCTGCTACAACTATTCGCTCGCCGGAAAGGTGGACCTCCGGCTGGTGGCCGACAAGGATCCGGGCGAGCAGTGGGGGCATGGCAACTTCGTGGGCTACCACCTGATGCTCAACAACGTGGGGCCGCTGGAGCGCGCCATCGTGGGACGCTACAACCTGCAGTTCGGCCAGGGCCTCACGCTCTGGACGGGCCTGCGGCCGTTCGGCCTGCTGGGCACGGCGCCGATGCGCTTCGGCCACGGCATCCGCCCGGCAGTGACCTTCTACGAGGAGGGCTATCAGGAGGGCCTGGCCGCGCGTGTCGGGCTGGGACGCGGCGTCAGCCTCTCGGCCTTCGGTGCGCATGGGGGGGGTATTTTGCTTTATGGCGCACACGCCGACCTGCGGCGGGGCAACCTGGTGGCCGGAGCGACGGTGGCGCAGACCGTCGCGGACAGTCTGTTGATGCCGCGCGACTATGTCTACAACCAGCACGCCTTCCGCGGGAAGCGGCTGCTCAACCTGGGCGTGGATGCCATGTGGCGGTACGGCAACCTGACCCTCTTCGGCGAGGTGTCGCTCGACGGCCAGGGGGCTCCGGCGGCCATCGGCGGCCTCAGCCTGCTGACGGGCGGGGCTAACCGCCTGAATGTCACTGGCCGTTACTATCACCCTCACTATCAGAACCTCCACTCGCAGCCCTACACCCTCGGCAATGGCCAAGGCGAGCGGGGAGTGACGCTCGACGCTCAGACGGCCCTGCCGCTGGGCATGACGCTGGTGGCGAGTCTCGATGTGCACCGGTTCGAGGTGCTGCGCTATACCGACTACAGCCCGTCGACGGGCGAATGGCTGCGCCTGCAGCTGCGCAAGGAGCGGGGCAGTCGCTTCAACGCCACGTTGCGCTACGTCTATCGTCTCAAAGAGCGCAATATCCCGAACCTGGACACGACGCTCTACCTGGGCGAGCAGACGGTGCGTCGCCAGCTGCAAGGCGAGGTGAGGACCGTGTGGGGCAGTTGGACATGGACGGGGAAGGTGGTGTCGACGCGCTTCGACAGTGAGAACGGAGAGCCGCAGCGGGGCACGCTGGCCAGTCTTGCTGCCCGCTACAGCCGGCGGCAATGGCAGGCGACGGCGGCGCTGGCGTGGTTCGACGTGGAGGGGTATTATGCGCGTATCTACTTCAGCGAGAGTAATCTGCAGTATGCTTGGTCGATGCCTGCCCTGAACGGGCAGGGGTTGCGTGGCCATGTGGTGGTGCGTTATGCCGTCGGGCAGGGCTTGACGATCGCGGCGAAATATGCCCTCACCGCCATGCCGGGCGAGGAGGGTATCGGCACCGGTGCGGCCCGGACCGAGGGCCCCCTGCGACAGAGCTGGATGGTGCAGCTGAGGTGCCGGTTTTGAGGAATAAAAAAAGGGTGCCCCAAGCCGTGGCTTAGGGCACCCTTTGCTGTTTATTATATATTACTTATTTCTTATAGCGTGACCACTTGGCGATGATCTCGTCGGCCTCCTTGGTGCGGAAGACGATCATGGCCATACGGTTCTCCTCCTTGGGCTCGTAGGCTGTGATGCCGCCCACGGGTACCATGGTGAGGCGGTTGCGGTCGGCACCGTAGTCGTTGACCAAGGCGTCGAAGGCGGCCTTGCAGCGCTTCTCGGAGAGCCAGTCGTTGTGACGCTTGGAGCCGGTGAGCGAGTCGGCCGCACCGATGATGTAGTACTCGATGGTGTCGGGTACGCGATTCATCGACTGGGCGAACTTGCGCAGGCGGTAGCGTGCGTTGCGGTCGAGGTTGTACTTGTCGAGGTCGAAATAGACGACGGTCAGGGCGAGGTCGCTCTGGATGAGTGCATCCATGACGTTGACCGGGCCTGCGGTGGGCATGGAGTCGAGCTGATCCTGCAGACGGTTGAGCGAGTCGAGGATGTCGCGGTAGAGGACCGAGTCGACCGTCGGGACGTTCTCGAGCGAGTCGATGACGCCGTTGAGGCGCTCGATGCGGCCTTCGAGGTTGCTGACGGTGTTGCGAGTGCCGAAGGCGAGGAACTCGTGGTAGACCTTCTGACGGCCCACTTCGCGGGTGATGGGGTCGCGTTTGTGGACCTGTTTCAGCAGGTTGAAGCGTGCTCCGAAGGTGATGGTGGGCATGACGTCGAAGCGCGAGTAGCTGTTGTTGTAGGGTGACCAGTCCCAAGTGGACTCGGAACCGTCGATCTCGGCAATGACGTTGAAGGCCAGCTTCTCGCTCACCATGTACTCGGCACCGATACCGCCGGAGTAGGAGAGCTCGAAGTTCTTGCGAAACTCGCCTATGGGGTGCTCGCCTGCTGCCCGCGGGTTGCGTTGGTTGCCATGGAGCATCGAGAATCCTAGGCCGATGGGCGTGAAGATGTGAAGGCGAGTGCGCTTACCAATCTCGTAGCCGTTGAAGAAGTTGGTCCAGTCGAGGGTGACATAGCCTACCAGCGAAAGGGAGTGGGCGTAGAAGTGGTAGTAGCCGTTCTCGTTGGGTGTGTCCTGAGTGAAGTCGACAAAGGGCTGTAGACCATACTGGGTCTGTCCGTCGACGTTGAAGTAAGAGAGACGCAACGAGACAGAGAGATCCGGGATGATCCACTTACCGATCTCAGCCTTGAGGTTGTAGTTGAGCTTGTTCTGTCGAGCCGAAGCCACGAGTTCGTTACCGTGGAAGGTCTGCACGCCACCACCGACGGTGAGGTACCAGTTGTCGAAGGGGGACATGATGATGTAGAGCAATGTGTCGTGGTCGGCACCGAAGGTGAAGCCACGGCTGGTGAAATGCTGCGCAGACAGATGGTTGGACGGTAGCGCAAGTGCGAAAAGTACTAAGAGTGCACCCTTGATCCATGCCATTTTGTTGCGCTTGGAGTGGTGTGTGGTGTTAAAGACGACTTCCATATTGTTGTTGGGGGGGGTAAAATTAGGTTTATTTATCATTTAGTTATTAGTTTCTTCTGTTTCTTCGTTGTCGTATTTGTCTTTATCTTCTTCGTTCTTGCCCATCTTCTCGTCCGAATCGCCATAGCCATAACCGTAGCCATAGCCATAACCGTAGCCGTAGCCATAGCCGTAACCGTAGCCATAACCGTAGCCGTAGCCATAGCCATACTTACGTTCGATGGACATGAGCTTCTTGTAGTGTACGTCGTTGAGCACGATTGACATGTTGGGGAAGGTCTGGTTGGTGTAGAGTTCGTCGATGTTGGCCATCAGTCGTTTGTCGGTATGTCCGGCGCGGACGACAAAGACGGTCGTGTCGACCAGATGCTTGATGATATCGGTGTCGACCACCAGGCCTGTGGGGGCGGTGTCGAGAACGATGTAGTCGTAGTTCTTGCGCAACTCAGCCACCAGATTGTCGAGGCGCCCGTTGCCGAGCAACTCGGTGGGGTTGGGCGGGATGTGGCCGGTGAAGAGGCTGTCGACGCCGGCGCACATGATGTCGTGTTTGACGAGCGACTGCCAGTCGTCGGTCTTGCCAGCCAGGTAACTGCTGAGGCCGTGGTGCTTGCGCGAGAAGAAACTGCGCGTCATGATGCCGCGGCGCAGGTCGAGGTCGAGCACCACCACCCGCTTGCCGGCGATGGCGAAACTGGCAGCCAGGTTGGTGGAGATGAAGGTCTTACCCATACCGGCCTGGAGCGAGGTGACCATGATGACGGCTCCTCCATCCTGCTGGTGGTTGGTGTTCATAAAGTCGACCTTGGTGCGTAGCAGGCGGAACGACTCGGTCATGGTGTCGTGGTCGCCGTTCTCGACCACCAGGTCGCGTACATCGTCTTTCGGACGGGTCGGAATCTCACACAGGAAGGGAACCGACGTGTTCTGCATCACGTCGTTGTAGAACTTCACCTTGGTGTCCATCAGACGGCGCAGGAAGAAGACTGCCACCGGGATGAGCAGTCCGATGAGCAACCCATAGAGGGTGCTCTTTCGCTCGTTGGGAGCAATGGGGGTGCGGTTGATGCGGGCCGGATCGAGTATCTTGCCGTTGGGTTCGATGGAGGGACGGCTGATCATCAGCTCCTCGCGGCGGCTGAGCAGGTGCAGGTAGAGCTCCTCTTTGATCTTCTGCAGGCGCTCGATGTTCTCCAGGTAGAGCTGTTGCTGAGGCACCTGGCTCATCTTGTGGCTGGCGGCCGACTCGACGATCTGGGTCTCGGCGATGCGTTCCTGCAGCATGCCGACGTAGGCGTCCAGCAGGCGGTTCATCTGGTTGCGCAGGGTCAGCAGTTCGCTACGCTTGGCGCGGACGGTCGGGTTGTTGTGGGCGCCTTCGCTGTCCTGCAGTTCCAGTACCAACTTGTTGTACTGCGAGATGAGGCGCATGATGTTCTCGTCGTCGAAGACGTTGCTGGGCGGGATGAGTTGCAGGTCGTCGCTGCTCTCGTTGCTCTGGATGAGGTAGCGCGCCATGTTGAGTTGCCGGCGCAGGCGGGCAATCTCTTCCGACGACTCGATGCTGGTGGTCAGGTAGGTCTGGCCGAACGACGAGATGTCGAGCAGTTGGTGCTCGCGCTTGAAGCCTGCCAGGGCGTTCTCTTGTATGCCCAGGTCGGTCTGCAGCATCTTCAGACGTTCGTTGATGTAGTCGTAGGTCTCGGCAATGATGCGCTGCTTGTCCTTGATGGCGTCCTCGTTGTAGACCTTGATGGCTTCGTTGATGACCTCGGCCGCGCGGATGGGCGACGGGTCGTGGAGCGATATGTTGACGATGGTGTTAAAGTCGTCGTTGCGTGTGACGCTCAGGGCCGCGCGGTAGCGTTCGGCCGTGGCTGTCATGCTGTAGTGCGTCGCGGTGATGACCGACTTGTCGGCGCTGCTGTTGTAGAACCAGGTCTTCTCCACCATGATGCGGCCGAAGGGCATGGCGATCGTGTCGTTGAACCGGGCGCGCAATGGGCGGGCGTCCTCGCCCATGTCGATGCTGTAGTAGTTGCTGTCGATGATGGTGATCTCCAGCGAGGCGTAGTCCTCTTCGCTGACGTCGATGAAGTGGACGGCGATAGGTGCCTCGCCGTAGAGGTCTTTCGTGCGACCGATGAGGCGTGTCTTGGAAGTGTAGAAGACGTTGAGGTTCAGGTTCCGGGCCACCTCCAGCAGCGCGCTCTTCGAGGTGAATATCATCATCTCGTTGTTCACGTTGCTGTTGTAGAGTGCGCGGGTGTTGAACATGTTGCGCACCGAGGCTTCGCGCATGGTGGTCTCTGCGTTGTTGTTGCCGGTCGAACTGCCCTTGATGAGGATGCGTGCGTTGCTCTCGTAGACGCGATCCTGGTGGCGCACCTTGTAGCCGGCGATGCCCGCACCCAGCACGCCGCAGATCAGCAGCCAGTGCAGGTTGCGCAGCACGATGAAGAGCACGTCTTTCACATGCAGTTTCGGCCCTTTGTTGCCTTCCAGGAACGAGGTGTCGGTGCTATTTCTTTCGTCAGCCATGGGTCAGGAGGTTATTGGTTGAGTGAACGGTAGAGCGCTATTGAAGTCACCAGCGACGCCAGCGAAACAAAGGTCGAGACCAGGCCGTACCAGTAGCCGAACTCCGACCGCACGGTGCCGCTGTTGTAGTTGGGCATGATGATAAAGTCGTTCTGCTGCAGCATGAAGAAGGGGTCGTTGAAGACGTCGCTCGAGCGCGGGTCGAGGTAGCGCATCACCATCTTGCCGTTGATCTCACGCATCACGGCGATGCGGTCGCGGCGCGTGTAGTTGTCCAGGCCACCCGCGAGGGCCAAGGCCTCCAGGAAGGTGCAGCGCTCGTTGGGAATGTTGAGCACTTTGCCGGTGCCGTTGCCGAGGAAGAATATCTTGAAGTTGGTGAATCGCACGGTGACAAACGGATCCGGAATATAACCGCCCTGCTGCAGCATGTGGGTCAGCGAGTCCTGCAACTCCAGGCGCGTCAGGCCCGCCACGTGTATCCGGCCCAACGTCGGCAGGTCGATGTTGCCGTCCACATCCACCAGGTAGCCCTGCATGTACTGGCCCTGCATGCCTTGGGTCTGGTTCGTGTTCTGGTTGAACGGGGTCGCCAGGTCGGCATTCTTCATGTCCGACGACATGACGTTGATATACAGCTGGTCATACGGAGCGATCACTGCCTCGAAGCGGTTTTCGATCTCGATCTGGCTCCCGTGCGTCATGTCTTGCAGGTAATCCACCCTGCGGGTGGTGACGCATGCGCTGCACAGCACCGTCAGCGCCAGAACCGTCATCACGTGTATTATATTCTTCCGTCTTTTCATGTTGGCCATCATGAATTTTAAAGCATTTAAACGCACCATTGTGTATTTTATTGTTGTATTATTTTTAAATTATAGTTAATAATTGTTAAAGTTTAACACATTTTTCTCTCGATCGGCAAATCGGGTTCCCGTCGGCATATTCTTGAGTCTTTCATGCTTCTTTCCCCCATCATCCAGGCATCATCCAGGCATCATCCAGGCATCATCCAGGCATCAACTAGGCATCAACTAGGCATAAATCCGCTTTTATCCCTGCATCATCCCTGCATCATCCCTGCATCCCCTCTGCATCCCCTCTGCATCATCTCTGCATAAAACCGTCCGTGACGCTCGGTTCTATGCCTGTTGATGCTGGCTATACACGATGAGGCGCTTGGCTTGGTTTTTCCACCATTGGCCGACGGCCTCCACCGCCCAGGGCACCCCGGCCGGCATCCATCGTTGCGGATGGGTGTTGATCAGGAGCGAACGGCTGTGTATGGGGTGGTTCAAGTCGCTGAGAACATGTATGATATCGTCGGTTGTGTGGAAGACGAGCCCCTCCTGTTCCCAACGCTTCTGGTATTGTGGCACTTTGTCCCTGACGCTCACGCGGTAGCCGTCCCACCGGCGGCCGGTGTCGGTCAGGTAGAGCGTCTTCGAGAAGTCGGTGTCGAGCATCGGCTCGTAGTCGATGCCCAAGGCGTGTATATCGTGCTGTTTCCAAATGTCTTGGCTGTCGTATGGCGACCGCGGGCTGCCGTGGGCGCAGGCAGTCCGGACGGGCACCAGCTGTCGCAGCTGCTCCAGGTTGCGGCAGAAGTCCTCGTAGGCCGCCTCCAGGTCGCCGTGGGTGGTGGTCAGGCACTCGTAGTGGTAGCCCGCTTCATGCCCCAGTGCCACTATGGCCCGGATGGTCTCCGCATGGCTCGTAAAGTGCATGGAACGAAAGTAATAGGTTGCTTTCGCACCGCGGCTGGCCTCCAGCTGTGCCACCCGCAGCGAGAACTCGGGCTTCAGGTCTACATCATGCCTGATTCTATGGTCTTTATGCCTCGCGAGCGCCGTCAGCAGCTCGCCGTATTTCTCCAGTGTGAAGTCCATGGGTTATCGGTCAAGGGTTTCAATCACCTCCACGAGGAAGGCGGTTACGTCGATTTTATCCTTCAGCATAGCGTCTCGCCGATCCCGGAAGGTTTCTCTTAGGTTCTTGGAATCAAGTAGTTCTTCGATCTTTTGGTATAGTTGTTCGGGTTGGCTGGAGGGTATGCCATAGGTGAGACGGTATTTGTGCTCCAGCTCCTCGAGCACACCGATCTTGCCGGCGAAGTCGTTGAACCGGATGGAGGGTGTCCCCAGCATGGCGGCTTCCACGGCCATGCTCTGGCTGTCGCCGATGTAAAGGCTGGCGAAAGCCATAATGTGGTGTATGTCAATCGGGTTGATGTGCAGGCGATAGGGCTCCAACTGTGGCGACAGGGGGCGCTCCGAGGTGATGTACACCTGGCCGTGAGGGGCCAGAAGGGCGATCATCTTCTGCGCTATCTCGTCGCTGATGCCGTGGGCATGTGCGCTGACATCGTGGTAGGCTGTGAGTTGCGCGAAGCGGAGCAGGAAGTAGGGCCTGTCGTGGGGGAAGTAACGGTCCACGACCGCGGGGTCGGGTGTGAAGCGGTTGGGGTGGAGGTAGGCCAGCTTGTGGAAGCCCTCGTAGTGTGTCGTCTTCGACTCCAGGGGGCCGTTGTTGCAGGGAGTGGGGGAGAGGTATCGGTCGCAGAAGGGCCGGACGGCCTTGATGAATTGAGGCACGATGGCGGCGTCATCCTCGGCCATGATGACCGACCGGCGACGCAGCAGCCATGCCACCTGTGCCACCTCGGGCGTTGACCCTACGAGGACGTCGACCCTGTGGCGCAGTGTGAAGCAGAATACCCGCCAGAGCCTGAGTATCAGGGTGAAGGCGCTCTTCTTTCCGCTGGGGAGAATGTTGACGTACGGCATGCCGGATTGGCGCAGCAGATCCTCGAGGATGTCCTTCTTGCGGATCAGCACAAAGACTTGATGGCCATCGTGTTGCAGGTCGGCGATGGCGTTCTTGAAGAGGTGGTAGTGTGCGGGGTGGCCCAGTTGGAAGAGTACTCTCATAGCTGTTTGATGACTTTGGCCGGCACCCCTCCGACGAGGGTCCGTGCAGGGACGTCTTTGGTCACAACGGCACCGGTGGCCACGACGGCTTCGTCGCCGATGGTGACACCGTAGATGATGGTGACGTTGGGCATGATCCACACGCGCTCGCCGATGGTAACCGGTTTGACTTCAAGAGGATATATCTCCTTCAGCGGTGTCTGGGTGGGGATGCAGCCGTGGGCGGTGATGGTGCATCGGTCGCCGATGGCGGTGTGGTCGCCGATGGTGATTTGTTCGGGGAAGGCGCGGTCGAAGAGGCAGTCGTGGCCGATGTACACGTCGTGGCCTACGCGGACCCCGCTCCAGCGGGTCATAGCGTGCCGCCACCCCTTGAAGGGGACGAAGAACATCAGGCGCGACAGGCTGAACCGCCAGAACTGGACAAGGGTGTACTTCATCCGTCCGCCTGCGCTGTCGAGCCCGTGGTATTGTAGAATCTCTTTACTGGGCATGGGTTATTCGTCTATGATGGTGAGGTATTTGTTGTTGTGCATGAGTGGAATATGCTCGACGGTTTGGACTTCGACCGGGGTGTCCAGCTCGGATGACCAGTAGTCTGCCACCGACTGGCGGATGCCTTCGTTGAATCGGTCGTTGACGATCAGGCGTATCAGCACACTGCCGTCCTTTTTGCGGACTACCTGGAATGCATCCACACTGTGTTGGGTCTGATAGCTGAAATAGTCGTCAATCACCTGGCCGGTGAAGCGCTTTCCGTTGGAGCTGCTGAGTAGCTCACACTTGCGTCCTACGATACGGGAAATCGATCCATGGTCGTCAAGCATCAGCAGGTCTTGAGTGTCATAACGGATGAACGGCATGGCCATGTTCCACAGGTCGGTGCCTACGGAGCGGCCAACGCCGTGCTGAATGGGTTTGCCGTCGGAGTCCAACACCTCCAGGATACCGTATTCCCGGCTTACGTGGTAGCCGTCGTGCAGTGGGCTCTCGGCGGTGTTCGGTGTCCCTTCGCAACTATAGGCATCGATGACGTCACAGCCGAAGGCCCGCTCGATAGTGGTGCGGAAAGGGGCAGGCAGCGTGGCACTGGTAGTCATAATGTGACGTGGCGTATACGTATATTTGCCCGGATGCTCTTCGCGATAACGTGCAAGATAGTAGATCGCGTTCGGGTGGGTTCGTATAATGCTGGGTTTTGTCTGTTCAAAAAGGTCTAGAATGGATGCCAGCGTTTGATCGTCAAGAGAGTGGAAAGGAATGACGATCCCATTGGTCAATTTGTCTTGAAGTCTCTTTATGTGGCTTTCTCGTGGCGAACTGCTGAGTTTGACGTAGCGGTCGCCTAATCGATAGTCTGCATCGTACCATGTACGTAGTTTTGCCGCTGTATTGAGAGAGTAGGCTTCTCGAGTGATGTAGTATTCGAATGGTTCGCCGGTCGACCCGCTGGAGTGGGCCGTCAGACGTTGGGTTATATTGTCGGCCACAAAGCGGTCCACCCCTTCGTGGCGTATAATGGACTTGCTGACAATAGGGAGTTTCGACAGGTCGTCGATGTTGCGGAAGTCGTTGGGTGTGGCTCCGTTCTGCCGGAACCAATCGCGATAGTAAGGGACATGGGTGGCGGCGTGGTGGATGAGAATGCGGAATCGTTCGTTCTGGAAGTCACGCATCTGTTCGTCGTTCCATAGAGCGGAGCGTTTCAAAAACTGTAGCCATCGGTAGACGGACTGTCTATTGACAATGTCGCTGATTGGCAGAATGAGGTATTCTGTCAGTAATTGTCTGGGTTTCATGGGTTGTATGAGTGGAGAATTTTGTCTTTGATTGATGACCATGAGTATTGTTGTACGGCCTTGTGTGCAAGTGTGGTCATTCTCTGTACGTGTTCGGGATGGCCCACGGCCCACAGCATCTGTTCGGCCAGTTGGTCGGCGTTGTCGCTATCGAACAATAGACCGGTCTTGCCGTCCTCGATCATGTAGGGTACGCCGCCTACACGCGATGAGATGACCAGCAGCCCGGCGTTCATGGCCTCGAGGAGTGACACCGGCATGTTGTCCACCTTCGGGGCTGAGAGCATGATGTCGGCTTGATCGAGATGGCGGTATATCTCACTGTTGTCCACGCGACCGGTGAAGGTTACATTCTTCAGTTTCATTGCGCTGACTTGTTGCACCAATGCCTCGTGTTGTGATCCGTCGCCAACAAGTGTGAGTGTCGCATCCGGTAGCTGCTTTTGGACTTGTAGGAAGGCTTGTAGGATGCAGGGGATGTTGTAGAGTGGCTCATGGGCACGTACACAGATAAAGTGGGGCTTCAAGGTTGTTCGTTCACGATAGTGTGAACTGTCCAACTCTATGATATTGGGAATGATGGTGTAGGGTATTTGGTGCTTGTTGAACACCTGTGCCAGGAATCCCGAAAGGACGATGTTCTGGTTGGTGTGCATCAGATAATGTCGCACCAACTTTGAATGCTGGTCAAAGAAGGTCTCGGCCCCACCTCCATGGTAGGTTAACACAACTCGCTTCCCTAATTGCCGTCCGACCGTCACCCCTAAAACCGCCGGCAGGAATCCCCAGCCGGAACAGCAATGGATGTGTAGTACATCATAGTTCTCAGCCTCTTTTCGCAATCGGGGAGGGATACTTAAACGCCAGAAGAAAGACCCTTTGGTGGAAAAAATGTCGGCGGTGTGGCCTTCCTCCCGCAGTTTACGCTGCAGAATCTCCACCTGCCCCGAGATTCCCCCTACGCCAGGTTTATAGTTGCAGATCAACAGTATTTTCATTGCAATGTATTAGAACAAGCCGCGGGATCCGAGTTTGAAGAAGGCCCATCCAAGGACCATCACAGGGACAACATAGTACCATAGTCGGACGTATCGGTAGTTCTTGGCGTTGAGGAGTGAGACGCCGTAGGCTGCCATGATGAGTAGCCCCGGCAGGGCCGGAAGAAGGAAGCGCTCCGAGTTGGCAAATCCGCTGGAGGAGATGATGCCTAGATATGCGATGACAAATGAACCGATAAGGCTTAGGTTGCGCCAGTTCTTGGTGATGAAGATGGCACTGAAAACGGCTAGCAGCACGAAGCCACCGAGGAAGTTACGTACATAGTTTCCGCCGCTGATCATTTGCTGGGTATACTGCTCATCCACGTCGACCATCGTGGGGAAGGGCATTACGAACATGATAGGTGCCATCACTGATCCGGTGGCATACTTGGCCCACCGATTACCTTTGGCAGTCTGATAGGAGCGTTTGGCTTCCTGGTTGGTTTCTCGGTCGTCCCAGGTAGCCTGTATTTCATTGGTGATAGTACCTCCAGTCAGAGTAGTGACAGCTAGTATTCCCCATGCGATAAGCAGGATGCGTTTCCAACGTCCTACGACAGAAGTGTTGGTGAATAACAGCGCCGTGACGAACGAAAATACCGCTGCACCACCGAGTACTGTGCGGAATGAGAACAGGCTGATGGCTAACACCACGGGAATTATGATTGTTATAATGTTATATTTTTTACTACGTAAGAGATAGTCGGCTCTATCAAGAAATGCTATCAATAAGAAAAGCATCTCAGTCTCTTTGAGATGTAGGCCACAGTAGAAAATCAAATTGGGAATAAAACAAGTGAAGATAGCCGATAGTCGACCAGTTTCTTCACCCAGGTTGCGTTTGGCAAGATTGTAGATTAGTATTACAGTGAATGTGCTCCAAACGCTTTTGATGACTCGTGTGAGGAAGATATTAGGACCTATAATTTTATAAAGATATGTTAGATATAACACATACCCTGAGTCGGATACGGTGGTTCGGCTGTCAAAGAGATAATGCCTGATGACGGGCCATCTCTCAGTAGCTAGCCATGCGCTGTCCTCCCAGTATCCAATAGAATCTCCAGCAGAGAATTCAAACGGAATACCGGTTTTCTCGATGTAGAATATATAGCTGAATATTACCCATGCTAATCTTAACCCGAAAGCGGTAAATGCAATATTAAGAAGGAACTTCTTTTTCGGCAATGCAGACCATTTTTTACTGCATGTATGGACAAGCAGGAAGAATCCGACTACCCACATGATGCCCATCAGAATGAACTCCCACGACATGGCATGGCGGATGAACAATATACTGACGGCAGCCAGCGACCCAAGGTAGAGATAGATGGCCGTGGTGGATATTTTCTTGGGGAAATATGGAATCATGATTATGTGATTGGTTGTGAGTTTATGCGATTAGTTCTTGACGCCTTCAAAGTACCGTTTGAGTTTGATTAGGCGAGTCATGTTTTTCTGTCCGATTAAGTGTAATACGACATTTTTCCAGTTGTTGTTCTTTGTATTGTTCCATGAGGCTAGACCTTTGTGGTCGCAATATGTGTTTTCGGTGCGGTTATATTCTCCGGTGGTGTGACGGGGTGAGAAGTAGTCAACCGGAAAAACATGCAGGTCACGGTAGTCCTGCTCCATACCATCCTGTCGCAGGCCATGGCTTGCCATTGCTGCTGTGAGTCGTTGCACATTAGTGGTTAGATCCATTGTGCCGTCGCTCCGAATGAAATGTAGGTTTTCGTATAGTGATAGCATTTCCCGAATCCATTCGCCATGAGCACTCGATGCCATTATACAGGTGCCCACAGGCTTGTGTTTGCTTCCCTCAAAACCGGCGAAGGCTTGGTGTGTTAGTAATGGTTCTAGCGTGCGGAATGCCTCCACATCGGTATCAAGATATACGCCACCTTCGTGTTCTAGTGCCCAAAGCCTCACATAATCGCTCACGAAGGCGTACTTGCCAGCCTCGTAGGCCTCTCTGGAATAATTGGTGCAGTTGACGTCGAAATTGTCCTCGTTCCAGAGCTTGTATTCCCAGTCGGGCATGTATTTGTGCCATGAGGTGATGCAGTCCTTCGCCAACTGCGGCATTTCGCCTCGGCCGAACCAGCAGTAGTGAATCTTCTTGGGGATCATGTTCTCTTCTTTTTTAGGTATTGGAAGGCATCGCGGTAGCCCTGAAAGAGGGATGCGATGGCTGGCCAGTATTTGGGGAGACAATTGATGGCAAGGTTGTAGAGTGTATAGTTGATCATCGCATACAACCCTCCAATCAGCGTGTGTAAGTTATGACGGTGGGGCCAGATGTGCAGCAACCAGAATAGGGTCCGGTTGCGCCCGATGGTGTAAAGACGTATGCGTTTGGCTTCCAGCTTGCTTTTGGCGGGTCGTCCGGCGGCAGCATCCAGATGTGCGTAATCGGTACTATGGGTGTAGGCAATCCGCCCCCCTTGCAGATAGAGTTTGTAGAAGAACACAGCATCGTCATAGGCGGCGTATGACGACAACTTGCCTTGCTGAAGCCATGCTTCTTCGTCAAACCGAACGGCCTTGGCTCTGTCATTCTTGATGAAGAAACACTGGAAACACCCGGTCTGGCACAGTCCATCCTCACAGTCGACGTAGGTGCGGTGACCGGCCGTCGAAGTGATGACATCGAACCACTCCGACTTTCTGCGGCTATAAAATGCTTGTCCCGTAAACGAGCAGCGCAACCTCTGCAGCCGCTCTTTCATGCGTACTTTCTGTAGAATGGCCCCGTCTGCCTGCGACTCCGTCAAACAAGGGTCATATCCACCGAAAGCAAGCACACAGTCCAGCGCTTTCTCTTGCAGGTAGCAGAACATCTTTTCTGCGAAATCAGGAGGGAAGTCCAGGTCGTCGTCCAGCACCAGCAAGTACTCGCCTTGGGCCTCTTCGATGCCGACAGCCCGCTGGGTTACCATCCCCTTCTGGCACCTTACGATACGTTCGTACCCGAGGGCGTGGTCGAGGTCATATCCATCCGGAATGGCGACAATTACCTCTCGAGGCCTGACCGTCTGCCGGTCGATGGCATCCAGCATCGTACGATACTTGTCGCCGGTGTTGCCAAGTGTCCGGATGACTATGGAGTAGTCGAAGTTCATGAGTCGCTTCTTTTTCGGTTTCGTATAGAGATGATGCGCTGTTTGATGCAGGATCCGAGGTTGAGCAACCGTATTCTCAGCCTCAGCAGTCCTACCGGCAAGCGGTAGAGGCGGCGTGTCTTAGCGGGTTGGCAGATCCAGTCCACCTTGGCCAGCTCGGTGCGGGCGGCGCTGCGGTAGTGGCGGTCCAGCAGGTAGTTCATCAGGCTGTAGGTGCGCAGGTTGTCGATGAGTTGCTTGTAGTCGGGGTTGCTCCTCTCCAGCGGCTCATATTCGCCCATGTGCCACAGCATGTGCCGTTCAGGCGGGTGCAGATGGTGGGTTCCACGATATGTTATGTCAACGTCTTGATTGTAGTTGGCAAGGGGTTTGTTCAGCAGCGCGGTCTTGTGGTTTAGGGCCATGCGCAGCCAGAGAAGGAAGTCTTCGCCGAGCGTGATGCCCAAGGGGAATCCCCCTGCCTCGTCAAACACCATGCGGGGTATGCATACTGTGATGCTGGTCAGCGGCATGCATAGTGTCTGGGCATAGACATGGCAGTAGTTGATCTCGCCCTCTGCAAACCCCTCCTCCACACCGATGGGCGCCAGCCGCTTGCGACCGTTTTTGATGATCCAATAGCTTGTGCCGTAGATGCCGGCGTCAGGGTGGCGCTCAATTAAGCCTGCCATTTCTTCAAGGAAGGTGGGTTCCCACCAGTCGTCGGCGTCGAGGAAGGTAATATAGGGAGCTGTGGACAGTGAGGCCCCCCGGTTGCGGGCGGCACTGACGCCGGCATTCTCCTGCTGCACCAGCCGTATGCGCGGGTCGGCAATCGAGGCCACAATGTCGCCCCCACCGTCGGTGCTCCCGTCGTCTACCACGATGAGCTCCCAGTCCCTACAGGTTTGTTCCACGACGCTCTCCACGGCCTTTCGGACGTAGGACGCCTTGTTGTAGAGCGGCATGATTACAGAAAAACGAGGTTCCATTAGTGAGATTCAAATGTGTCGTTCAGACAATCAAATTTCCCAAGTAGCTCGACGGCGAAGCCAGCTGGTCGCGGTCCCAGCAGAAGGCGTAGAGGTGCACCGTGTGGCCCCTCCATGCGGAGGGCAGGGTGGTGACGATGAGCTCCTGCTGGCGGTAGACGGGCAGCGCCAGCTGGCCGCTTTGCAGGGCGGGCGCGTAGGCGTAGAGCAGCACGTAGTCGCGCGGGCGGCCGCTCTCGGCCACGAAGGGGACGCTCACCGTCAGGTCGTCGCCCACCTGCGGCTGCCTGAAGGCGACTGTCGGCAGCGGCCCTTCGGCCACCGTCAGGGCTGCATAGTCGACCTGCACTTCGTTGTCCACTAGGTTGACGTTCTGCTTGTTGGAATGCACAAAGCAGTTGTACTCGCTGGTCTGCCCCTCGCGAGCCGGGCCGCGGAAGCCGATGCGGACCACCGGCAGCATGTCCGAGGCCAGACGCGACAGGGCGCGGAACCGGCTGCGGTTGACCACTTGCGCCGCCGTCCGGGGGTCGTGAATGTAGGTCTGCAGGCTGCGCACGCAGGCACGCCCTTTCCATTGATAACCCACGGCGGGGCCCAACTTGCCCTCGAAGCGGTCGAGGAAACCGTTTTTGATCTTAGCCATATCCTTTGTTGTTTTGAGGTTTATGGCCATCAATATAAGGCCTTTTTCGCCAAAAGGCCAAAACAGCGCGCTCAAGTCCGCAACTTTCCGCTCCTGTCCGCAAATGTCCGCTCGGAGAGTCCGTCGTGTCGGAATCGTTTCTACCCTGTTTTTTGTTTCCATCATTCGTGCATGCTCTATGCCTGCATGCCAGGGATATGCCTAGTTGATGCCTGGATGATGCCTGCCGGATGCCTGGTTGTTGGCAGTGTGGATCTCTTCTGGGAGGGGTGCAATACCGTCGAAAGAGATGGTCGCTCCATCTACTGAAGGATGGTAGTAGTCCCTTTTCCATGTGGTTTTCATGGCGAGGAAGTGCAAGTAGATCAGCTCTTCACCGGTGGTTGCATCAAGTACATGGCCGTTTCTGTATATCCATTTCTTCTGCAGCATATCGCTATCTATCCAGGGGGTGGTGCTACGCTCCTGAAGGAGTATTCTCTTATTAAGAAACACGCTGTTTATTCTGCGGCAGAATTGGTTGTATGCTTTCCAATCGTCATTAAAACGGAAACGCAGGAATATGTGTTTGTGCGCTTTCCAAAGCAGTTTGGCGAGTGGGTAGAGTGTGCGCGTGAGGTAGATTTCATCCAGCGCATGGTTGCCTGGGGAAGTCAGCAATTCTTTCCATCGGTGGATTTTGAATACAAGGGTGTTGTAGTGCTCCGTGTTGCGTATCAGGGTCAGGTGTCCGGAGAGGCGGTCGCTGTGGGTGGAAAGGATGTCGTGTCTTGATAGAATCTCGTCGGTGTAGAAATGCCTGATGTCGCCCCACACCAAATCCATATCGCCAAACGCCCAGAAATCGTATTGCTGTATTGCATTTTGATGGATAAAACCCAGGAAAGGCTTTAGGTCGCAAAGTTTGTACGACCTGTCCGGGTGGAAGTCAACGTGGAGCCGGAGGCTCGCCATATCGCAATAATCTGTGTAGGACATTGCCTCGAAATGTATGTTTTCCGCGCCAACGGCAAGTGCGGGCAACTCTTGGTCAGAGTAGATGAAATAGTCGACAGTCCGGTTGCAAAGGCACGAGTGGAAGAACAGGTCCACCCATTGGGGCCATGGCCCAAACCAAGGTATAATGATGGCAATGGTGGGTGAACTCATGCGTTTCTGATAATAGTCCGGAGTTGTGACTCCAGGTGGTTGATGTATTCCATGACGATGTCTGCTGTCGCCGGCAACAGGCGCGGTTGGCAGGCCATTTGTAGGTACAGCTCTCGATGGGTGTTCAGTTCTCGTATACGGTCAAGCGTGGTGCTGTCGTTGTTCTCTCCAAGCTTGACGAAGCAGATGGCTTCCGGGTTGAGTATCTCCGGTTCGGGGCATTGGTTGCTGCCCCAATACAAGGGGATACATCCGGCCGCAATGGCTTCGAAGACTTTTTCGGTGCAATAGCCTGGGTGGTTGGAGTTCTCAGGGCATAGGTTAAACCGGTAGTTTCTGAGCAGCTGCACCTTGTTGTCCTGATACTGTGTCTTCAGATCGTCGCAGTTGTGCAAGAACCGCCCGCAGGAGTCGATGTGCCCGATGCCGCTTATCTCGCTGTACAATTCGCGGCGTCCTTCGTCGTCGTGGCTGTTGACCATGGCGCAGAATCTTCGGCCGTCGTAGGAATTGTTTTCCGGGGCGTTTACCTTGTTGCAGAACGCCTTGATGTCTTCGTACGTCACCTCCGGAGGGAAGAGCCAGGTGATCCATAGTGGGAAGCGCAAATATCGCTTGTCGTTAATGTCATTGTCGAAGCCCAACGAGAGGTCTATGCTCCGTTCATTAAGAGCCAGGTCTTCATATTCCTGCCAGTTGCTCCGGTGCAGGTTTTCGCGGGCCATGAATATTTTTACATCGCTTCTGTTCAATGCAATCATTTTCCGCCAGCCAAACACGGAAAAAACACTAATGTCCTTTCCGCAGTCGATGCCTCGTGCCTGCATGAAACGGGGCAGCCAGAAGTCTTGGTTCGCAGGAGTACGCCCGTAGTTGTGCAACCGGATGTTGGTATGGATGTCCGCCGGTTGTGAGCAACGATAAGTGCGTAGTAGTCGGTATGTTTTGCGTACTCTTTTTAGAGTCAGCATGGGTTGTCTTTTTTATAGGGTGATGTGTTGCAGCGCAATCCGTTGTATGTGCCTCTAATAATGGCTGAAATCTTTTTTATGGCGTCCTTTTCAAAAAGAGTTATTTTTATTATTAGTTTTAGTCGCGCAGAAATGAAACTACGGATATAAGGTGCAGGAAATTCGTTTGGGTATTCTTTCGCAATCAATATTCGGTTTCGACTTTCGTAATAATGTCTAAACGGTGGGTAGTTATGAAGGGGTATGGAGTGTCCTAGTAGAATACGGGTAGTTGGGGGAGTAACGTTGTGCTTTGCATTGACATGATTATATTGGATTACGCTATATCCGTATTGCGCTGCACGTAGGCCGATTTCAGCATCAACCATTCCAATGAAATAGTCGGAACGGAATGGTCCAATCTGTTGAAGCATGCTGATTGGGAAGATAGAAGTTGATTGGCACCACGTTTCCATCGATTCTGTTTCATTATCGGTAGTGTGGTAATCATTGACTTTGCAGTGTAATATGTTGCAATCTTGAGTTTCTGCCCATTGTCGGTATTTGGTGAAATCGTCAAATTCAGTGTCTTGATCCATGGTCATGATGTGTGTACAACCATGTTGTTGTGCAATCCGAGAAGCTTCGTTGTACGCCTCCCCGAGACCATGATTTTGGCCATCATGTAAAATAATTGTGTTTGGATACTTTTTTATGATTGCATCAGCAAACGATAACGTGGGGCTGTTATTCCAAATGATGGGTAAATCAACATTGTCAAAGTATGTGTCGATGTTGGAGAATAGACTGTCTGGATTAGAATTATACGTAACAGTGACAGATGCAAGTTTCATTGTTCGTTGGTGTAAATTTATTCCTGCGGATGTTGTTGACAAAGGCTATCCGATAGCAATATATTCAGGTCGTGCGCCAGTTTCTTAGAAAAAAGTTCAGCACCTTGACGGTTTAGGTGGCTGGCATTGTAAAAGTTGAGTGTGTCATAGCTAATGCTGTCGTAGGTGTAATTGAGAACAGGGTATCCATAGCGGTCGGCAATCCGCTGATAGAAGGCGAACATCGAGTCGGCGTCGCTGCCCATCTTTTGGGTGGCGCCGATGTAGAAAGGGGCGTAGACCATCACCACCTCGATGCCTTCCTGCTTGCACGAATGTAGATAATGGTTGAATAAATCAACTGCTTCTGGGTTTCTGCTGAATCTGATGGTGTCTATCTGGTCGAAAGACCGACTATCCCACGTATCATCTACGGCTATATAACCATGATCAATATTCTTTGGACGTGCCATTTTGGCGGGAAGTCTTATACCTTCTTTGATAGTATTGTGATATCCCGCATATCGCAGTAGGGGCAGATGGCGGTCTGCCCATGTGAAATCTTCTCGTTCTTTTATCTCCTGGTAGAGCATTTTGTCCATGTGTAGGTAAGGAAGATATTGCTCACGTTCATATCCGTTGCTCATTTGTAGTGTATTCCAGTCGATATTTTGTATGATAAGTCGCGGTTTGGGATGGTGGCGGCGGTAGAAATTATACATAGTCACCTCGGCGTCGATGCAACGGCCATCGACGCTGATATTGTAGCTGTTGAGGCCGGTGAGGCTGTCGATAATGCGCGGTGAGTATTGTACTTGCCCGCGCGAAGAACCCATGATGAGTGCGTCGCACTGCAGGCTGTCATTAAGGATGGCATTGTAGGTGTGGAACATGCGGGCGTCGGAATGCCTGAGGTTCTTGGTTATCAGCCAGTCCAATCCGTATGCAATGGCCAGCAGCGCTGCAAAGGTGATACCCAGTTTGATCAAGAAACGTTTCATGGTTCAGAACTGGAAGTAGATGAATGTCTCGTTGAATACGCCGTACATGAATATCACCGCTAGCACCGTCAGGTAACAGCTGTAGCGCACCACACCGCTGCGCACTCCGTTCATGTCCAGTCCGTGGTCTCGTCCGCGCTGCAGCCATTCCACCACCAGCATGACGGCCACAAAGGCAATGGCCCGCATCGGTGGGTTGAAACCGGCTATGCTGCCGCTGACCAGGCCGACGTAGAAGTCGATGGCCTCGCCGATGCTTTGGCTGCGGAAGAGCACCCATCCCAAGGCTGCCAGCACAAAGGTCAGGATCATCTGCCCCAGTTCCTTGAGGTTGGGCAGACAGCGGCCTTCGGCGATGGTGTCGGTGTATTTGCGGTTCTTGCCCAGTAGGATGAGGGGTAGGAAGAGGCAGGCGTGGAAGGCGCCCCAGGCCAGGAAGGTCCAGTTGGCACCATGCCACAGGCCGCTGACGAGGAAGATGACAAACGTGTTGCGCACCACCTTCCACTTCGCTACACGGCTCCCCCCGAGGGGAATGTAGACGTAGTCGCGGAACCAGGTGGTGAGGCTGATGTGCCAGCGGCGCCAGAACTCGGCTATGTCGCGACTGAAGTAGGGAACGTTGAAGTTGCGCATCAGACGGATGCCGAACAGTTTGGCGCAGCCGATGGCTATGTCGCTGTAGCCCGAGAAGTCGCAGTAGATCTGGATGGAGAAGAGCGCTGCGGCCACGGCGAGGTCCAGACTGCCATAGGCTCCGATGTTGCCCCACACCTCGTCCACAAAGACGGCGCAGTTGTCGGCCACGACCACCTTCTTGAAAAATCCCCATAACATCTGCCTTACGCCGTCGACGGCCATCGCATAGTCGAACTTCCGCTCTTTCAAGAACTGCGGCAGCAGGTTGGTGGCTCGTTCGATGGGTCCGGCCACCAGCTGGGGGAAGAAGCTGACGTAGGCGAAGAAAGCCACCACGTCGCGTGTGGGTTCCATCTTTCCGCGGTAGACGTCAATGCTGTAGCTCAACGCCTGGAAGGTGTAGAACGAGATGCCCACGGGCAGTATCAG
>CAMHDJ010000024.1 GCA_946183915.1 uncultured Bacteroidales bacterium
ACGGCCCAGTTGCGCGAGGTGGAGATCTTGTCGCCCTCGAGGTTGAGGAACTCGTTGGCGGGCACGTTGGCGGGCAGGATATAGGAGCCGTCGGCGTGGAGCATCGAGGGGAAGATGATGCAGTGGAAGACGATGTTGTCCTTGCCGATGAAGTGCACCAGCTTGGTGTCCTGGTCTTTCCACCACTTCTCCCAGTCGTCGCCCTTGAGCTGTTTGGTGAAGCTGATGTAGCCGATGGGGGCATCGAACCAGACATAGAGCACCTTGCCGTCGGCCCCCTCGACGGGCACCTTGACGCCCCAGTCGAGGTCGCGCGTGACGGCGCGGGGCTGCAAGCCGGCGTCGATCCACGACTTGCACTGGCCGTAGACGTTGGTCTTCCAGTCGCCCTTGTGCTCTTCCAGAATCCACTGGCGCAGCCAGGGCTCGTCCTGGTCGAGCGGAAGGAACCAGTGCTTGGTCTCCTTCAGCACAGGCTTCGAGCCGCTGAGGGCGCTCTTGGGGTTGATGAGGTCGGTGGCGTTGAGCGAGGTGCCGCAGGCTTCGCACTGGTCGCCGTAGGCGTGCTCGTTGCCGCAGTGGGGACAGGTGCCGGTGATGTAGCGGTCGGCCAGGAACTGCTGCGCCTCCTCGTCGTAGTACTGCATGGAGGTCTTCTCCACAAACTTGCCCTCGTCGTAGAGCTTCCTGAAGTAGGCCGAGGCCGTCTCGTGGTGTTCCTTGCTGCTGGTGCGGCTGTAGATGTCGAACGAGATGCCCAGCTCGGCAAAGCTGTCCTTGATGATCTTGTGGTAGCGGTCGACGATGTCCTGCGGCGTGACGCCCTCCTTGCGGGCCTTGATGGTGATGGGCACACCGTGCTCGTCCGAGCCGCCGATGAACATCACCTCCTCGCCCTGCGCACGCAGGTAGCGCACGTAGACGTCGGCCGGCACATAGACACCCGCCAGGTGGCCGATGTGCACCGGTCCGTTGGCGTAAGGCAGGGCCGAGGTGACCGTATAACGGTGGTATTTCTTGTCTTTTTCTGTGTATATCATACTGTTACTCTTGATAAACATACTGCGTCACGAACCCCTCCTCGGTGGTGATCGTCTCGGGGTAGCCGGCCGCATTGTAGGTGTAGGTGTTGCTCTGCGACTGCGAGGGGATGGGGTACGGCAGTGTGAAGGGGATCGTGGTGAAGGACGTCACGATCGAGATGGTGATCGTGGCCGTGCCACTGCTCACGCTGGTCAGCACATTGTTGGCCGACAGCGCCGAAGCCTGCAGCGCACCCAGGAAGCCCTGCAGGGGGTTCGGGTGGTCGTCGTAGGTCATGCTGACCGTGTCGTGCACCGACACGGTGAGGGGGAACGACGTGGTGTCGTCGATCATGGACAGCAAGCCGGCGAAGGGACCGGCTATCGAGTCGAGGTTGACCATCGCCCTCACCTCGCCCAGCGTGACGCTGCCGTTGACCTCGGCCGAGATGAGCTCCTGCACCACGTTCTCGCCCTGCCACACCAGGTCGACATTGACGGCGGTGCCGTCCAAGGCCAGCTTGGAGGGACGCGCCTTGCCGAAGTCCTGGCCGAGCAGCTGCGACAGCATGCCCAGCAGATCGCTGTTGACGTCGAGCGTGAGGCGGCTCACCTTGTCGGACGCATTGCGTTCCAGCAGGATATCGGCCATCGGCGTGCCGTCGCTCGAGGCGCTCACCGACGTCAGCAGGTCGCCGTTGTAGTTGAACGTGGCCGTGATCGGCATGCCCTGCACCTCGCCGCTCAGCGTCTGCAGGCGGCTGTTCGTGTAGGCAAAGACACTCGCCGGCACATACTCGCCCATCTCGACCCGGTCGATCGACATCAGGAGGTCGCCCTCCCAGTTCCAACGCTCGGTCTCCTCCTCCTCGTAGATCACCTTGGCAATCTTGGCCGAGGGCATGTAGACCCCGTCGCCGGTGGGCACTTCGGGAGTCGACGGTTCGGAGTTCGACGGTGTCACAGGTTCATCCTTGCAGGCCGACAGCATCAGCAGGCCCGCAGCGCACAGCGCCATCAATACTTTCTTCATAGCTTATAGGGTTTTATTGGTTCAATTCGGTTCTTACAGTTCCTTTGCTTCCTCCTCGGGCTTCTCCTCCTCGAGGTCGATCTTGCCAGCGGCCAGCAGCACGTTGTACCAGGCAAAGAGTTTCTTCACATCCGAAGCGTGGACACGCTCGCGGTCGTAGTCGGGCAGGGCCTCGCCCAGCAGGTCGAACATCTCCTTGCTCTCGGCCTTCTTGGGCTCGAAAGCGGTAGGCTTCCCCTCGAGTTTCTTGAAGATAGCCTGCATCACCTCCTGCAGCGGACGCTCGTCGGTCTCCGTAAAAATGCGGATCTCGCCCAACGAGCTGATCCTGTCGTTCTTGAACACGGGGTACTTCTGGCCCGTCACGAGGTTTTTCACCACGGCGCCGCCCTTGGTCTGCGACACCAGTTCACTCAAATCCGGCTTGCCGGCAATCACTAGGATGTTTGATAAATCCATTGTAGTCTTCGTTTGTTTTACACTATATTTAGGAAAAGATAACGCCTCATCCGGCACATTATTGTGCATCCGGAAACTTTTTTACGCCCATCCGGATCCAACCGCCAAACGCATGGCCGAAGCACTTGGACGGGGTTGACTCCCTGCTGCCGCCCTGACAACTACCTGACAACACGCTGCCTGCATGTCGAAAACGCAGGCAGCATCTGGCTTGCAACCGGGCTCCATGAGGGCGGCATCAGGGTGTCACCATAGAGTTGGTATAGACTTGGTATAGACTTGGTACGGGGTTGGTACAGGGTTGCCGCACGCCGTCGGGGGCGACATGCCGAAGCGGGGAATATAATTTATTAATAAATTATATTCGCCACTCCCTCGGCCGGGCTGTTTCCGCGCCCGGCAGTGCCCCTGCAACCGGCGGCCGGACCATATTGTTCCCGTTCATAACGGAATTATTTCGTATCTTTGCATCCTAAATTCTTTATATATGATACATTTTACAACATTACGAAAGCTCTGGCTACCTGCTGTTTGCATGGCCACATGGCTGTTGGCGGCCTGCGGCGGCGGGGGCCACAAGAGCATCGAACTGAAGTCGGAAGCCGACCTGGCGGGCCACAAGGTGGCTTTCAACTCGGGCAGCATCTACGACATCCTCCTGTCGAAACGCGACGACATCGAGAAGCTGAGTTTCAACATGCAGACCGACTGCATCGAGGCCGTCATCCGCGGCCAGGCCGACCTGATGGTCGACGACGACACCTTCCTGCCGCCCGAGGAGATGAAGCGGCTGGGCCTGAAGCTGGCTTTCCGGGGCGAGACCAAGTTCGCCTGCGGCTTCGCCTTCCGCAAGAACGACAAGGAGTTGCGCGAGCGGCTGGACTACTTCATCGACTCGCTGCGGAGCACCGGCGAGCTGGAGCTGATGTACGAGAAGTGGTACCACTGCGACACGCCGTCGCGCGTGCAGCTGCCCGACCTGGGTCCGGCGCCGACGGGCAAGCCCGTCCGCGTGGCTTTCTCGGCCAACCTGCCCCCCACGTCGTTCCCGGTCGAGAAGGAGTGGCGCGGCTTCGAGCCCGAACTGCTGGAGCGCTTCTCGCGCTATGCGGGCGTGCCGTTCGAGTACGCCTTCATCCCGTCCAGCTCGTCGGTGGCAGCCCTGCAGGCCGGCAACGTCGACATGCTGGGCGGCGGCATCTTCATCACCGAGGAGCGGCAGAAGACGCTCGACTTCTCGTCGGTCCACTTCTACGCCTATGCCGGCTACTTCGTCAAGGACACCCCCGAGCAGGGGCAGCTGGGCTTCTGGCCGCGCATGAAACAGATGGTGCAGAACAACCTGGTGGTCGAGAACCGCTGGCGCTACATCACCGAGGGCCTGTGGGAGACGGTCAAGATATCGCTGTTCTCCATCCTGCTGGGATCGATCCTCGGCGCGGGGGTGTGCTGGATGCGCATGAGCCGTCGCCGGTGGGTGAGCGGCATCGCCAAGGTGTATGTCGACCTGATGCGCGGTATCCCGATGCTGGTGTTCCTGATGATCATGTTCTACGTCATCCTCTCGGGCACGGGGATGAGCGCCACGGCGGTGGCGGTGGTGGCCTTTGCGCTCAACTTTGCGGCCTACGTCAGCGAGATGTTCCGTACCGCCATCTCATCGGTCAGCAAGGGACAGACCGAGGCGGGCCTGGCCATCGGCTTCAGCCACCTGCAGACGTTCTTCTACATCGTGGCCCCGCAGGCGCTGCGCAGCGTGATGCCGGTCTACAAGGGCGAGGCCATCTCGCTGGTGAAAAACACCTCCATCGTGGGCTACATCGCCATCATGGACCTCACGCGAGCGAGCGACATGATCCGCAACCGCACCTTCGATGCCTTCTTCCCGCTGCTGATCGTGACGGTCATCTACTTCCTCCTGGCCTGGCTGCTGGGCAAACTGCTCGACCTGGCGGTGAAGAAACAGGCTTAGACTTCATTTCAAACCAGTTGCACACACAGACATGATAACGATAAAACATCTCAGCAAACGATTCGTCAACCCCGACGGGTCGATATTCCAAGTGTTGAAAGACGTCAACTGCGAGATCGATCGCGGCGAGGTCATCAGCATCATCGGTCCCTCGGGGACCGGTAAGAGCACGTTCCTGCGTGCCATCAATCTGCTTGACCCTCCCACGGGAGGCGAGATCATCTTCGACGGCGAGAACATCCTCGCCAAGGGCTACCCGCTCAACAAACTGCGCCAGAAGATGGGCATGGTGTTCCAGAGTTTCAACCTCTTCGAGCACCTGAGCATCCTGGACAACGTGACCTTCGCCCCGATGAAGCTGCGCGGCCTCGGCCGCGAGGAGGCCGAGAAGGAGGCCATGGCGCTGCTGCGCAAGGTGGGTATGAGCGAGAAGGCCACCGCCATGCCGTCCGACCTGTCGGGCGGACAGAAGCAGCGCGTGGCCATAGCCCGCTGCCTGGCCATGCATCCCGAGGTGATCCTCTTCGACGAGCCCACGTCGGCCCTCGACCCGACGATGGTGGGCGAGGTGCTGAGCGTGATGCGCCAGCTGGCTTCCGAGGGGATGACGATGCTCATCGTCACCCACGAGATGAAGTTCGCCCGCAACGTGAGCACCCGCATCTTCTTCATGAACGAGGGCATCATCTACGAGGACGGCACCCCGGAGCAGATCTTCGAGAACCCCGTGCACAGCGCCACCAAGCAGTTCGTGCAGCGCATCCACAAGCTGGTCTTCGAGGTGGACAGCCCCGACTACGACCTGCTCAGCGTGCACTCGCAGATCGCGGCCTTCTGCAACAAGTACAACATCGCCGGCAAGCGCGACGCCGCCGACCGCGTCATTGACACCATGAGCAGCTCGGTGGCCGCCTCGCTCCATCCCTACACGCTTCGATTCACCTACAGCGAGCAGACCGATGTGACCGCCATCGACTACATGAAGGAGGGCGTCGGGCAGTCGTTCCTGTCCGAAGCCGACCCCTCGGTACTGACGACCCTGCGATCGCTCTGCCAAGAGGTGGTGGAAGAGCCCACTGCGCGCGGTTTCCGCGTGAAGTTCATCCTGTAACAAGAGAGGGAGGAGGCGATGCCTCCTCCCTCTGTTTCCCACCCTCAGTGCGGCGAACGGGTCCGTTCGCCGCACTGTTTTATGTATCAATCGAAGAAACGCTTGGCCAGCCGATGGATATAGACAGCGAAAAAGAGCTTCTCGGCCAGCGAGATTTTAGAGTAGCTGTAGCGGAGCATAACGTCGAGACAGGCGAAGCGGGCCGCCTGGCAGTCGAACTCCGTGTGGTCCTCCCGCTCGGTGTAGGCTTTGGCGAAAGCGTCCCAGAAGCGGTGGAACTGATCCAGCGTCATGTGGAAGATGTCCTGCACCCTTTTCATCGGGGCGTACACGTTGCAAATCATGTACAGGTGGCCGATGTCGAACATCGGGTCGCCATAGCCGAAACGGTCCAGGTCGATCCAGTAGTGGCGGTCGCCCGAGAGGATGAGATTTCCGCTCTGGAAGTCGCCATGGACACACGTGGCGCGGTCGGGGACGGTCTGAGCAAAGGCGGCAATCTTCTGAAGGTCTTTGCGTCCGACAAACTGCACCTTCGCCAAGGCGTTCATCAACTGCTGCTTGCGGCTCGGGAAGAACGAGGTGTCGCACGGTGTGGCGAACATTTCCTTCCCCCGGAGGCAGAGCAGACGAGCCATTTCCTCTGTCCGGTCGGGCTCGTCGCAGCAGATGCGTGAGAGAGACTGCTTGGGCTTGATCTGCTGTGCGATGGTGGCATAGGCGTCCCCCACCCGGACAATCTCCCTCATGGCAGGGGTGGAAATGCCCAGCGCACTCACGGCACGGGAGACGTCGAACTCCTTTTTCACTGCCTCCAGGGTGCTCAGTCGGGCACGGTTCACCTTGAGAATCACCTCGGGATCCGCGGGATTCACGTAGGTCTTTCCGTTGCCACCCTCGCCCACCTGGTGCCATGCGGCAAGGTCAATCTGTGGATAATCAGCGTGTGACATGTACGTACAATGTATAGATAGGAGGTTTAGAAGACACTTTCTATCAACGAAGTGAACTCCTTGTAGGGTTCTGTGTCCGAGAGGTCGGCAAGAGAAGAGGCCAAACCCCGGTAGTACCACTCAATGTCGCGCTTGCCATCGGGGGCATGGAAGCGGCTCCAGAGGCCGTCGCCCAAAGAGCGATAGTCGAGTGTGATGGCTCGGAAATTGGAGAGTTTGTCGCCCAGAGCCACAATCTTGCTGTCGCGACTGGCGGCAGCGAGGCGGCCAAGCTGGACCTCGCGCTTGGCACGCCACGAGGCGCCCTTGGGAGCGGTCTCGGTGTTCACCAGGTGAGCCACCCGAGGGCCGAAAAGCTCCTCGATCTGTTCGATGGTGGTATCGGTATCTTCCACCGTGTCATGGAGGATAGCTGCGGCGAGCATCTCAGGGTCATTGGTAATGGACGAGACGATAATGGCGGCCTCCATGGGGTGGAGGATGTAGGGGAACCCCTTGCCGCGACGTTCGGTGCCGCGGTGTGCCTCGATGGCAAACTGTGCCGCCCGGTCGAAGAGCGCGGTGTCTAGTGGATTGTTCATGGGTTTGTCGTTATCAGGTTGCTCCTAACGGCCTGCTGATAGATACGCTCGGCACGAGTGGCGTTGTAGTCGCTCTCGCCATAGATGGCTTCGAACATGTGGATGAGGCCTGCCGTTCCGTAGCCCATCTTGAGGATCTTGACGATACAGAGGTTTTGCAAGGCCACCGAGTAGGCCACAATGTCGAGCCCGGTGCCGGCCAGCTGAATCAGGGCCAGCTGGTAGGCGCCCTCGCTGCATTCTGCACGCATACGCTCCACATCGCCGATGGTCTTCATGTTCAGGCGCAGGAGTATCTTGTAGTATGGCATGGGGCTGTCCTCGTAGAGCTCGGCTTGGTTGATGGTGGCGATCTTCTCGGCCAGGCGTTGGAAGGGGCGCAACTCGCAATAGCTGCGGAAGGTGTCGCCATCGAGGGGCACCTCGTCGAAGTTGCCGCTGGCCACCAGCGACTGGACATTGCGTCGGTAGTCGTTGATCTCCTTGCGGATGCGGCTGAACTGCTCGTCGGCAAGCTCGAGGATACCCGCCAGGCGGTTCAGGCTGCGCTGGTGCTCGATGGGGATTTCCACCTCGCTCTTATAGCCGGTGTCGTGCTGCATATTGGCCCATACGTGCTGCAGAGCTGTCCGCATCTGCACCTCGAAGCGGATCTGATTCATCTCCGGATGCTCAGCATCGCTGTAGAGCGCCGCGGGAATGCGGCAGATGTAGTGGAGCGACATGTAACCGAAGCGGTCGATCTCGAGCATCTTACGCTTGTCGACCGAGTTGTCCCAGTCGATGTCAAACAACTTCTCCACCAGGGCGGCTATCTTGTCCACCTCGTCGCTGAAGAAGGTGATGATGCGCACACCCACGATATCGGTGATGTCATCGATGGTGCGGTACTTGGTGCCCTTCAGTTCCAACTTGCCGGAGAGGCTCTTCTCTGTCTTGACACGACCCTCGATGCCGGTGACCACCATGCCGTTTTCCTTCAGCGTCTGCTGCAGCTGGCCGAGCACCACCTCCCGTATTTTCCTGTACAGAGGCAGACGCTCGCGGTACTCGTCGAGAATCATCTCGCAGTGCATGTCCAGTTTCATGGCTGACTAGCGGATGGCGATGATGTTGGAGAAACCGGTAATGTCGAAGACCTCCTTCACCTGGGGGTTCATGTGGAGCATCACCATCTTGCCGCCACGGGCCAGGACGCTCTTCTGCAGCGACAGGAAGATGCGCAATCCCTGCGACGAGGTGTAGCTCATGTCGGTGCAGTCGATGTCGATATCAGGCTTGGGCATAGTCATCAAGGGCTGTATATCGGTCTGGAACTGGTCGGCGTTGGTAGTGTCGAGGCGCCCGTTCAGAGTCACATAGGTCTTCTCGCCTTCGTTCTTTATTGTTACTTCCATCTCTTTATTTGTTAATGTTCTTTGTCATAGTGAGGATATTGTTGCCATCCTCATAGCGGTAGTTGATGCTGTCCATCATCTGCTTGCAGAGGAAGATGCCGAGACCTCCGATCTCGCGATCCTCGGCCGAGAGGGTGATGTCGGGGTCTTCGCGGTCCAGCGGGTTGAAGGGCACGCCGGCATCGCGCAGCTCGACGGTGAGCACCAGGTTGTCCTCGTCGAGCGATGTGCCCGCCTCGAGCCACCCGATGCCGCCCTCGTAGGCGTAGCGCACCACGTTCTCCACGGCCTCCTCGATCGAGAGGCGCAGCTTGAAGCGCAAGGCCTCGTCCTCAGGCATGTCGGGCGACGACATGAGAAACTCGATGATCTCGCTGCTCTTGTCCTTTATGGGGTTGAATCTTTTATGCATGACTTGTTGAATTTATACTTTTATGCTCATGATTGTGATGTCGTCGTTCTGCTGATTGCCCTCGGTATACTGCAGCACCTCGGCATACAGACCGTCCACCACCTCCTGCTCGCTGGCAGCGCGGCGCACCTTGTCGCTCCCGGCCCAGGCCAGCAGGCGCTCGTTGCCGAAGAGGCTCTGGTCGGCGCGCTCGGCCTCGTTGACACCGTCGGTGTAGAGGATCAGGCGCGTGCCGGCCTCCAGATCCAGGCTCTCGGCCTCGTATGCGAAGTCGTCAAAGAGACCTATGGCCAGGTTGGGCTTGGCCTTGAGGAAGTAGGCATCGCCCGCGGGCGGCACCACGATGATCGGGTTGTGCCCGGCGTTGCAGAACTCCATGTGGCGCGTATCCATGTTGATACGTCCCATGAAGAGGGTGACGAACATATTGTTGGCGTTGGTGTCGGTGACGCTGACGTTCACCCGTTCCAGCAGTTTGTCCATCGGCTGGTTCATACCGGCCACAAATCGAAGGCCGGCACGCGTGATTGCCATCATGAGCGAGGCCGGTACACCCTTGCCCGACACGTCACCTATGGTGAAGTAGAGGTAGTTATCTTTCTGCACAAAGTCGTAGAGATCGCCGCCCACCTCCTTGGCCGGCACGAGCATGGCCGCCACATTGGCCGGGAAGTCGGTGCGGAGCATACCCATCTGTATGTTGCGAGCCACCCCGAGCTCCGACTCCATGCGCTCGTTGGCCGCCGTGGTGGTCTTCAGCTCCTCGATGTACTCGGTGATGGAGTTCTGCATATAGACGAACGAGTCGTGCAGGTGCATCATCTCGTCGCCGCTCTTGATCTCAGGCAGCTCCGTGTTCAGGTCGCCCTTGGCCATGCGCAGGGCGGCGTCGGAAAGCTGCGTGATGGGCGACGACATGCGGTGGATGATGATACGGCAGACCACGTAGAGCAGCAGCAAGACTATAATTCCTATTATCAGCAGGTTGAAGTGGATCTGCGACGAGCGCTGCAACACCTCCTTGTATTGACACACGATCGACACCGTCCACCCGTTATGCAACGGCCCGTAGACGACGTATCCCACCTGCGACCCGGAACCGATGCGGCGCATGCTGTCCACCCCTTTCTTCATATCCTCCTGCAGCTCCTGCAGCGACTTGTCCTCAGCCACAGCCTCTTGGATCTGAGCCATCAGGATGCTGTCGCGGAGTCCGATGATGGAAGTTCCGCAGACGACGGTGGTGAGCGCATGGGGGTAGGGGCGCAGCGACTCGCACTTGCGCTCCATCCAGTCGACCGGCAGCTCGGCCGTGACGACAGCCGTCAGCACACTGTCCCCCTCCACCTCGCGATAGATGGGGTAGCAGTAGGCCGTAACACGCTGGTTTCGTTTCCCTTCAGCCATATAGGGGGGAGCCCAGAACGGCGCGCGGTACTGGTCGACATACGCCAGGCACTGCATCACCCACGAGTCATCGCTCCAGCCGCCCGCCATCGGAAAGCTATGCACCGTGCCGCTCGAGTCCTCGTAACTCATAGTGGCCTTGGCTCCATCGCTTGACGGATAGATCACCGAGCCGCCGCAGATGAGCGTATCCATCTCGACCGTACGCTTCATAATCATCTCAGTGGTAGCCATATTCGGTGACGTCATCACGAACGACGACACGGCACGGGTGGCAATTTCCACCTCGCCCAGCGGCAACTCTAGCTCGCCGATGGTGCCGTGCAGCATGTGCTGCGTCGAGCGGGCCGCCTCCTCGGCAATGATTTTGCTGGACGTAAGCTCCACCATAATCATTTCCGCCACGAAGATGACAGCAACAAACAACGTCACCGTCCGGCTCAACCTGCGCGAAAACGATTTCTTCTTCACCTTTTTACCAGTACTTCCCATGGTTGTTTTTAACATTGAGATAATTTGCAAAGATACGAACAAAAAATGGACTGACAATTATTTTTCTCATATAATCACAGTTTCCTTCACACCCAGCCTCACATCCACCCCCCGACCAACAGGCATCCGGCAGGCATCATCCAGGCATCATCTAGGCATCAACTAGGCATCCCCTCTGCATCATCTCTGCTTATCGGCATCGAAAATGCTACCCTAGTGGGTCGCGGATGCCGGGTATGTGGCCTGATGATAGCGGCGCAACCCCTCGATCGGGTCGGCCACGACGCTATCCACCTGTATACCATTGTTTTCCATGACCGCCCGCAGTGTGGACTCAACAGCCTTGGCATAGCCGCCTACCAAACAGAGTGCCAGCGTATCGTCGCAACGGCGGAGCGGCAGCAGGGCATCGAAGAACCAATCGTCCAGCGTGTGCTCAACGACGCGGCGGCAGTAGTCGTCCTCGATGTGCTGCACCGCGAAGGGGGCCAGCGAGGCCAGGAAGCGGTTGGGGTTGGGCTGATGGTAGACGGCATCCATCAGCTGGGCGTCGCTCATCGGGTAAGTATCATGGAACATGTGCCTTAGCTCCTCCGGCATGTGGTGCGTCAGGTAGCCGTTCAGCAGCACACGACCCACGTGGTTGGCCGAACCGCAGTCGCCGAGAATATAGCCCGTACTGGTGGCTTGGTGCACTATCTTTTCCCCATCGTAAAGGCAGGCGTTGCTCCCGGTGCCGAGGATGCCCACCAGGGCAGGCCTCTCGCCCGCCGTGGCGCGGCAGGCGGCCAGCATGTCAGTCTCCACATGTATCTCGCACGTTCCAAAGGCTTTGGCGATCCACTCGGCCACCTTCTGGCGCTGTGCGGGCAGACCGCAGCCAGCGCCGTAGAAGAAGAGTGGAAAGTTGAAAGCGGAAAGTTGAAAGTTCCGACGAACAGCATCGCAGGCCGCCATGAACTGCTCCTCGCTGGTGAAGTGGGGGTTGAGACCCTCGGTAACTATCATGTTACCAGACTCTACCTCCATCCACGTGGTCTTGGTGCTCCCGCTGTCGGCAACAAGGGTCATATAATGCCTATGATGTCGTTTATATCGCTGATACCATGGCGCTTGCACCAGGCTTCCATGCCGTCGATGATCTTGACGGTGACAGCCGGATCGATGAAGTTGGCGGTGCCCACCTCGATGGCCGTGGCGCCGGCCATGAGGAACTCGATGGCGTCCTCTGCGGTGCAGATACCGCCCAGACCGACGACAGGAATCTTCACAGCATGAGCCACTTGCCACACCATACGCACCGCAACGGGCTTCACCGCCGGGCCACTCAGGCCGCCGGTGACATTGGCCATGCAGGGACGGCGGCGCTCAATGTCGATGGCCATGCCCAGCAGGGTGTTGATGAGGCTCACGCTGTCGGCTCCCGCTCCCTCGACGGCCTTGGCTATCTCGGCAATGTTGGTGACATTTGGCGAAAGCTTTACTATCAGCGTCTTATGGTACACCTTGCGCACCGCCTCCACCACTTCGGCCGCCATCGCCGGCTGGGTGCCGAAGCCCATGCCGCCATGCTTGACGTTGGGGCACGAGATGTTCAGCTCGATGGCGGGAATCTTCTCCAGCGCGTCGATCTGCTCGGCCACGGAGCAGTATTCCTCGATGCTCGATCCGCTGACGTTGACGATGATATTGGTATCTAAATGCTTGATTCTATGGTATACTTCGCTGCAGAACTTCTCCACGCCGCCGTTCTGCAAGCCCACGCTGTTGAGCATACCCGAAGGGGTCTCCACCATGCGGGGATAGGGGTTGCCTTCGCGGTGGGTGCCCGTGGTGCCCTTCACCACGAAGCCGCCCAGGCGGTTGAGGTCGATGAAATCGGCGAACTCCTCGCCGTAGCCGAAGGTGCCGCTGGCGGTCATCACCGGGTTTTTCAGCTTGAGATTGTGTATTTTGACTGCGAGCATAACGATTGTCTTGACTGGTTTACTACTTTAAATGCTGATCTTCCTTACTCTGCATACCACGTTTTCATGGTGCTGATGTCGAATACCGGCCCGTCCTTGCAGACGCAGCGGTGGCCCTGATCGGTGTTGGTGACGCAGCAGAGGCAGGCACCCACGCCGCATGCCATCATGTTCTCCAGGCTCACCTCGCAACGTGTGCCGCGCTCGGCAGCACTGCGCGCCACGGCTTTCATCATCGGGGTGGGGCCGCAGGTGTAGATCATGTCGTACTGCTCGGCAAACGCCGGATGGCTGATAACAAGGCCTTTATGTCCAAGCGAGCCGTCGTCGGTGGCAACGCAGAGGCGGCCGAAGGGCTCGAAGGCATCGCGAACGGGAATGAGGCTCTCGGTGCGTCCACCGAGAATGATGGTACAGTCCACTCCATTTGCTTTCAACACCTTGGAGAGGTGCAGGAGGGGTGCAATGCCAGCCCCGCCTCCGACGAGGAGAGCCCGACTGCCTGCGGGCAGGTCGGTCGTGAAACCATGCCCCAAGGGGTAGACCAGATTGAGGCGGTCGCCCACGCTGAGGGTGCTGAGACGCCGAGTGCCCTGGCCCACAATCTGGATGAGCAGGGTCAGTGTACCAGCTTCACTATCAACATCGTGCACCGAGATCGGGCGCCGAAGCATCACCGAGGGCTCGTTCTCGACGAGCACTTCGACAAACTGGCCCGGAAGCACCTCTGGCATCGGGCCGTCGTGCTTCAGCAGCAGCGAGAAGTAATGCTCGCCGTATGAGCGACGCTCCAGGATGGTAAAATCATGTATCTCTTTCATAATGAACATTTATCACAGTTGGTCGATGGTATCGTCTTTCGTCGTTGCCTTTCGATGAAACAGGCGCTGGAGACGCTGGCGCCAGACGCCCCCGTCGAAGAGGGAGCTGTCGGTAGTGGCCTGGAAGGTGAGCACCAGGCCAATGGGTAGCATGGCCAAGGTACTGATCCACATGCCGATGGGTCCAATGGCACTCTCACGGACAGCCTTCTCGGCTATCATTCCGATCACATAGTAGATGACAAAGAAGAGCACCGAGGCCACCAAGGGAAGTCCGAGGCCACCCTTACGGACAATACTGCCGAAGGGAGCTCCGATGAGGAACATGAGCAGGCAAGCCACCGAGAGGGTGTATTTGCGCTGCCACTCGATCCGATGACGGTTGATATATTCAGAATCAGCCTGTTGGAGGTCGGCCTGCATCTTGGCATCCTTGGCTGTGGAACGGGCCGTATTGAGGGCAAAGCTGACAGCAGTCCGGCGGCGGTCGGCGCTGAAGACGTCGTTCTCCGTCGGAACGACCGTATCGTGTGCCACCCAATGCTGCCACGCGTGGAAAGGTATCAACATCTGCTGGCTGCCTTGCTCACGACGGGTCTGGAGCGATTTTTCCAACTTGCGCACGGTAGTGTCGAGCTGGGCAATGTTCATCATTTGATAGCTACCCTTGAAGAGGTCCTCGCTGCTGCGGTTGAATGAGAAGGAGGAAATGTCGAACGTGAGCACCTGCTCGTCGAAACCGATGGTGGTGAGCGGGCGTTTCACATGGTTCTCACCGGTTGTCTGCTCGCTGTAGGAGTAACCGTCGCGAAGGATGAAGCGGAGGTACTGGTTGTCGGCCGAAGCCGTCATCACCCCGCTGCGGGCCACAATAACATCGGTCTCGCTGACGCCCTTGGAATGGTCATAGATGATCACGTCGCGCAGGGTGTTTCCATCGGGGTCTTTGCTTCCGACACGGATGACGTAGTTTTCGATCTCCGAGTAATACTCGCCGGGGCGGATGTTGACCGCCGGCTTCTTGCGTGTGATGTCATACAAGGTCATGCGGTACTTGAGCATGGCCGTCGGCATCACGTTGTTGGCAAAATAGAACGCTACGCCCGTAAGGAGCAGTACCACCAGCGCCATGGGCATCATAATGCGACTGACCGAGATGCCGCCCGCTTTCATGGCTACCAGCTCGTACTTCTCGCCGAAGTTTCCCATGGTCATGATGGAAGCGAAGAGCACAGCGATGGGAAGTGCCATGGGAACGAACGTAGCTGAGGCGTAGAGCAGCAGCTCGGCGATAACACTAAACTCCAGTCCCTTACCGACCAACTCGTCGATATACTTCCACACGAACTGCATCAGCAGCACGAAAACGGCAATGGTGAATGTCAGCACCAAAGGCCCAATAAAGGAGCGGAGTATCAGACGGTCGATCTTCTTCATAAAAAGGACATTAGAACAAGCCTTCCAACCAGCGCATGACGTCGTTGCCGTTGGCAAGAATCATCAACGTCAACAAGAGCCACATACCCACATTTTGGGAAACGGAGAGGAACTTGTCGGACGGTTTACGGCCGCTGACGATCTCCCACAAGGTGAAGAGGATATGGCCGCCATCGAGCCCCGGGATGGGAATGACGTTCATAAACGCCAGGATGAGGGCCAGGAGGGCAGTGATATTCCAGAAAGCATGCCAATCCCAATGGTTGGGGAAGATGCTACTCATCGTTCCGAAACCGCCCAGGCTCTGCCATCCGCCGGGTGAAAACAGCACCTTGAGCGACGAGACATACTCCACAAGGGTCTTCCAGCCGTAGCTGACACCTGCCGGTATGGCTTGCCAAAGGGTGTAATCGATATGATTGACTACAAAGAACTTGGAAATATCGGTCTCCAGCTGTACACCAATTTTGCCTTTTGAATTGACCGGAACCTGGAGTGAATCGAGTCGCCCTTCGCGGTAGAATCCGATTGTAGCTGTCTGGTCGGCACACTCTTTGAGTGCAGCAATCACCTCACTACTGGCGGTCAACGGTTTGCCGTTGACGCTGACCACACTATCGCCCGGGAGCATACCGGCACGTTCAGCAGTCGACCCTCCGACAAAATCCATCACTACGAATGGCAATCGATAGGTCATCAGATGCTTTACATGACCTTGGTTGACATTCTCCAACAGGTGCCCACTCATACGTATATCGACGAGCGAATCGCCACGCATTACCGTGACATTCTTTGGATTATCGATCAACAATGCCATGTTGGCATCGGAGAATTCGTACATCTCCTTCCCGTCCACAGCGTAAATAACATCACCTTGCTGGAATCCCTCGTCGAGCATTACCTGATGATAGTCATAGCCTAGAGTGGCATTTCGCAAGGGTAACTCATCCTTTCCCCAATGACTGAATATGATTCCATATAACAACAATGCCGACAAGAAGTTGACCAATACACCACCACTGATGATACATAGGCGCTGCCATGCTGGTTTCGTTCGATACTCCCACGGCTGTGGTTCGCTCGCCAAGTCTTTCTCGTCTTTGGTTTCATCGATCATACCAGCGATGTCACAGTAGCCTCCGAGAGGAATCCAACCAATACCCCACAACGTATTGTCTTGATCCTCTGGGGCCAGATTCTTCTCATCCCACGAGTCTGGTGTCTTGGAATTGAAGAAAAGGAAATGCCACTTTCCGCCAAACTTCTTGGCCTTCAGGATAGAGAACTTCCAATTAAAGAAGATATAGTATCTGCGCACGCGCGTACGAAACAACTTAGCGAACCCCAAGTGCCCAAGCTCATGGGTCATTACGAGTAATGAAAGGCTAAGAAGGAGTGCAATCCATTTCATTGTTTACGAATGGTTTTATCGGTTAATAAAAGGTCTTCAAGCGTAGGGTCGGGAATAAATGGCGCCTTTTGCATGGCATTTTCTACATGATCAGCAATATCGAGGAATCCTATGCGGCCGTCGATAAACTGCTGTACTGCCACTTCATTGGCAGCATTCATTACGCACGGCATATTTCCCCCACGAGCGATGGCCTGATACGCCAAATCGAGACAACGGAATGTGTTGCGGTCTGGACGCTCAAAAGTGAGGTTCGGATACTGCATAAAGTCTAGCCTTGGCAAGAAACTCTCGATTCGTTCAGGGAACGAAAGCGCAAACTGAATAGGGGTTTCCATTGTTGGCACACCGAGTTGGGCCTTGACACTGCCATCTTGGAACTGGACCATGGAATGGACTACCGACTGGGGATGGACCAATACCTCGATATCATTGGCATCTACACCAAACAACCACTTGGCCTCTATCACCTCCAGACCCTTATTCATCAGAGTTGCGCTATCGATTGTCACCTTACGGCCCATACTCCAATTCGGGTGGTGTAACGCCTGCTCCAGGCTGACCGTAGCCAACTTTTCGCGCGTCATACCTCGGAAAGGCCCCCCACTGGCTGTGAGCAATATTTTGTCGATTGGACTGGCTTCTCCTATCAGACACTGGAAGATGGCCGAGTGCTCGCTGTCTACCGGCAAAATGGGAGCACGGTAACGTTCAGCTGTAGCTGTAACAATCGCTCCAGCAACCACCATTGTCTCTTTGTTTGCCAATGCCACAGACTTCCCTTGTTCCAGTGCATGTAGTGTAGGCTTAAGGCCAGCAAACCCAACTATTGCTGCCAACACTATATCTATTGCCGGCAGCTCCATCAAATCTATCATCGAGCTTTCGCCAGCATAGACCTTGATGTCGCTGTGGGACAATGCTTCTCGGACAATAGGATACTTCCCCTCGTCAGCTATTACAACTGCATTAGGCTGGAATTCCAGCGCCTGCTCAATTAGTAGATCTGCATTAGACCCCGCACAAAGTACCTCTACCCCAAAAAGATCTCGATGACGACGTATGACATTCAGGGCTTGAGTACCAATAGAACCCGTCGAACCTAGTATTGCTATTTGTTTCATGTAGTTATTTAGAAAGAAATGTACCCTTCGGGATTGACAGCAGCCCCTCCTACCCATACTTCAAAATGAAGGTATGGTCCCTGACTATGGCGCCCTGCATTACCCACATAAGCTATTGGCTCTCCCGCGCGTACAACATCGCCACGATGTTTCAATACAGAGCTACAGTTCTGATATACCGTAATCACATTACCTGGATGTTGGATCGTTATCACTTGACCCGCCTCCGTCGTGAAGCCAGAGAATACAACTGTACCGCTATAAGCCGCACACACAGCTCTACCAGCATCTGCCGCTATATCAACGCCTTGATGGGTATGATCATACGGTGTAATAATAGATCCTTTGACAGGTGTGAAAAACAAGTGTGTAATGACAGGAGACTGATCCGTCGATGGAGAGGCCGGAGTTGTTACCGTCTTAACCTGATAACGATTATCTTCTCGTTCTACATCAAGTCGCAGCAGACTATCCTCCTTTGAGCGACGGTAGACCGATGTCAACTGTTGTAGTGTAGTACTACTATCTTGTACCGACATCTCACCGACGGTCTCTCCACGTAATACTGCCTGCATCGTCGCTACCACCCACTCTTGATTCTCCAGCTGCACCTGTAGTGAGTCCAGCTTGCGACTGTTTTCGTAGGTTTGCTCCACCGCAGCATCATTAGTGTAGCCCGGTATCCACTCTCTCAACGGTGTAAAGGCAATTAACACCGTAGTAAGCAGAATAAGAACAATTATGGTGATACCGATGGTAACAAATAGATTGATACCCGATAACTGAAAGGAGAATTTCTCCTTAAACGTATCGGTATCCATCACCACAAACCGATGTTTTCGCTTGATTACATCGGAGATGGGGCTCTCTTTGATCCTATGCCACCAGTCCTTGAGCGACATGATATAATAAAAGTGGCCAGCGCTCAGTGGTCAGTGGGCCACTATGCGCTGGCCACCGACCACTGGCCATCAACCGTTAGGTACTAGAAGAATTTGTTACGTTGATCCACAATCTTGGCGGCATCGCGCAACACCTGCGCCACCGGCCAAGGACGACGGCTGTCGCGAATGGTCTTGTACTGGTACATCTGCGCCATACGGGCACCCTCATAACCAGTCGTCTGGTGAGGCATTTTACCGTCAACCTGCACCACATAGACACCATTAGAACCCTTCACCGGGCCAATCACGCCATTTTTCGCAACAGCAATAGCGGAAATCACCTTGGGTTCCATGCCGAACTTTTGCAGGTTCATATCACCGAACACGACGCTATCAAGAGTGTCCACCGGAGTCTTCAGAGCCACCGCTATCGACTGGATGTCCTTTGCTGCATTGACAGCAGAGGCGGCACGGTCCATCAGCACCTTGGCTTTCTTTTCCAGACGAACCTGTTGCTCAATCATCGGACGAGCCTGATCCAGCGTGGCATAACCCTTCTTGTAAACATCTTTAAGAGCCACCACGACAAACATGCCATCGCACTCATACACCTGATCGGCCACAGCGCCCACCTTGGTGTCCTCATTGTAGGCCCATTGCACGATACTACGAGCATTGGCAACACCCGCCATGCGGTCATCCATCATGAACACCTGGGCGTTGCGGACCTGCATGTTCTGCTCGCGTGCTGCAGCATCGAAAGCATCAATGGTACGATTCTGACCAGCGAAACGATTGGCATCGTTATACACAGCACGGTTGGTGTTGTTCGAGGGAACAATCTCGCGGGTGATCATAGCCACACGATACTTCTTCGTAGCAGTGGTTTTACCCGTGACTTTCACCACCATATAACCCACACCACGGGGATCTTTCAGTTTGAAATAACCATCCACCGGGGTCTCGAGTATCTTCTCATTGAGAGGACCATAGATGGTGCCGTCAAGCTGCCAACCCATATCAACATTCTGTTTGTCATCGGCAAACTGCTCCACAGCGGCATCAATACCCATGCGGTTGGCCTTCAACAGACCCATCACACTGTCGGCCAAAGCCGAGGCCTGGTCGTCATTGCGGGTTATAGCAGAACCAGCAAGGTTATTGGCGATGAACAACACACTGGCACGCACACTGTCGGGACGGACAGCGGAGCCCAGCACTTTGGCCATCATCCACTCATTACCCACCATAGCAGGGGCAATCATCTGACCCGCACTGGCGGCAGCAATCTGTTCGTCAAAAGGAGCGCGGAAGCTCGAAGCCTTCACATACGTCGAATCATACCTGCGGTCCGATTCAGCATTGACAAAGAATGCCAACTCATCATCCTCCACCGTCTGGAATTCCTCCCACACTTTCTTGACATCCTGTTCAATCTCAGCCAGATCCTCAGCCGTAGGATTCACCGGGAAGGTAATGAACTCCACCTCGCGGATCTCCTCGCGAATACGAAATTCAGCCTTGTGCTCGTCGTAGTATGCTTTGAAATCAGCATCGTCAATCGGAGCCTCTTCGTCAGTGACACTCATATAGGGGAGAGCCACCACGCGGACGTTTGATGCCTCCGAAGCAAAGGACGTTATCTTCTCATTGATAGTCTTGGGCATGTAGAAACCAGCCGTCAGCAACGTATTGTACTTCTGCTGCTCACGGTCCGTCTTGACAGCCTTTTCCATCTCCACCCACTGGCGACGGCGCATCGTGTCAATATTGCTGAAGTTCTCAATCCAATAGTTGACCTGCTGAATGTCATAGACACCCGTCTGAGGGTCGGTGAACGACTGGCGAACAGCCGGATGGATGAACTGACCGACATACATATCGTTCAACTCGGCAGCCGAAACCGTCATACCCAACTTGCTCATCTGCTCACTCAAGAGGGTTTCCTCCACAAACTGCTGCCACACTTGGTCGCGCAGCTGCATCTCCACCTCCGAAGGCACCTGAGCCGTCTGGTACTGCATCTTGTAGTTGTCCTCCGCTTCGGTCAACAACTCGTTGTAGCGCTGCGAGGTCATCGTTGCTCCATTGACCTTACCCACATCCGGGATGCCGCCATTATTCTTCGTCAAGTCACCGAGAATGAAGGCCAAAATAGCCACACCCACGATGGCCACAGCCACCCACGAGTGTTTTCTGATACTTCCAATGATTGCCATTTTCTTGTTAGTTGTTTGTTATTTTTATGTTATTATTTATTCTTCTTTTAAGCGTGCAAAAATACGAAGAAAAAAAGGAGTGGTAAAATTTTTTTTACCACACGCTTCCTATACCGAACGTAACATTCACGTAATCAAGCACAAGAACATAGTACTTTTTATAATCATCCCCACACCGACCGCCCTGCACTTCGAACCCGTTGTCCGCTCTCCTGTCTAAAAATGGAAAGCGAACGGGAGCAGATCGGCAACGCTCTGAAACACACGGACGCAGTCTTCTTTCACATAGCAGACCACCCGCATCGTATGTCCCTGCCTCTGCTCGTACTCCGACAGCACCTGTCGACAAGCACCACATGGCGACGCCTCGCACCGATGCCCTTCGTTGTCGACTCCCACGATGGCCAGCGCCTCATAGTCACGCTGCTCCGGGTGCTGCGCCGACGCTGCAAAGATGGCGGTACGCTCGGCACAAAGGCCCGAGGGATAGGCCCCATTCTCCTGATTGTTACCCACCACAACCTGCCCATTCTTCAACCGCAGCGCCGCCCCCACATGGAAGTGCGAATAGGGCGCATAGGCCCCCTCGGCCGCCTGGAAGGCTCGCTCCACCAGTTCTGCATCCACCGCCGGCAGCGATGCCACCCCGTCATATTCCTGATAGTTGATTGTCAGTGTTCTATTCATATTCTCTTTAGGTATTCACGGGCCTCAGGGCCAAGGTTCATCAGCAAGTCGAAAACACTAAGATTGGGCACAAAAGGCAACCGATCCTCGAAGACCTGATAGTAGGGCTCCCACCCCGACGCATCGAACGGCACCTTGGGCGAGAAGGTCTGGCGGTAGTCGTCGGGGGCGCCTGCCGCAGGGTTGTAATCCTTCGTCAGCCGCACCCGACAGTCGATCTTCAGCTTTTTCAACAGCCACTGGAGTATGTTCTGGTTGAGCTCTATCAACCGCTCGTACCGTGCCGTCAGCAGTGCCTCCACTTCGTCCTTGTAGTAAAGGAAGTATGGCGAGGCAGCGTAGGCTGCTGTCAGGGTACGCAGGTGCACCACATTCCACCGCTGGCGGTAGTCAATGCCCACTTCGTCGGTCCTGCTGTGGTTCGTCCGCACCACCGGCACCGTCAGTGTCCGCACCCCTCCGGCCGTCATAATTTCCATCCGGTTGCGGTAGGTCTGCTTGGGAAACGTCTCCTTGCACTCGATCGCCACTTCGTCACAGCGCGCCACGGACGCCATATAGGCCACCGGTGGGAAATAGGCCGTTCCGAACAGCGCAACACTCATGCACCCAGTATGATGGACATCAACTCGTCGTCCTCGAAATAGAAGTCCACATTGGCCTCGGGGAAGCTCACACGGCGCTCGCCCCAGTCCTCGTCGTCGACGTCTTGCTCGGTGTAGCCGTTCTTGACCATCAGCTCCACCACGGCGCGCTCTCCCATGTCGAACACCTCGGCCCCGAACAGCGTGCACTCTTCGTTGCAGGTGTCGATGCAGGCCAGCACCGGGTTTTCATCCTCGAAAAAGAGCGTCAAACCCAGGTCGTTGTAGCGCAATACCGTCGTTGGCTCGTCGGCAGCGTTGTCGATGTTTTCCACTTCGTCGGCGGTTCCCAGCTTGGCAACCACCTCTTCTACAGGCATCCGGAACTCGATGTCTCCTATTCCCTGCTTGATTTTTATCGTTTTTTCCATAGCTTTTTACATTATCTTTCCGGCTGCAAAGATACAAATCTTCCGCCACATGACCAAAAAAATCATACTCAACCCGCGTTGACGCAGGCCGCGATGGCCGTAGCCAGCAGCAGAACCGAGGCCAGCACCATCCAGCGCCGGGGGCGCATGTCCACCTTTCTCCGCCCGAACATCAGTCCCATGTAGCCCAACAGGAAACCGGCCACCAGCAGAGGCCACAGCAGGGCATGCACAGCCACCTCCGAATCGGCAAAGCCCACGCCGATACCTACCAGCAGCACGTTGATTCCCGTGGCCACCGCCATGGCCAGCACCGACCCCGTCCGGGCCAGGCTGAACACCGGCAGCCGGGGCTCCCGACGCAGGTAAGGCACCAGCATCTTGATGATCACCACCAGGACTATCCCCAGGAAGATATAGGCATTCACGTCGTCATACATGTGACTGTCCGACGCCGAGTCGAGGCGCATCAGGTTTCCCAGCGCCGCGCCGAGGTAGTAGAGCACCGCATGGACGGCACTGACGCCCAGCACGATCAGCAGTCCGGCCGAGAGGCGTACCGGCGTGGCCTCGCCGCACCGGCGAAAGAGAACCATATTGACCAGCCCCAAGGCCAGGGCGATCACGATATAAGAGGCTATTGACATGATTGTATGGCGTTTGTAATGTTGACAAATTCCTCGACCGCCAGCTGCTCAGCCCGCTTGGCGAGCACCTCGTCGGCCACCCCTTCGAGCGGCAAGCCCAACTGGCGGAGGGCGTTGCGAAGCGTCTTGCGCCGCTGGTTGAAGCCCGCTTTGACCACCCGGACAAACAGTTCCTCGTCGCATGCCAGCCGCTCCACCCCGTTGCGCCGCAGGCGGATGACGGCCGACTTGACCTTCGGTGGCGGGTTGAAGACGCTCTCCGGCACCGTGAAGAGGTACTCTATGTCGTAGAACGCCGACAGCAGCACGGAGAGTATGCCGTAGGTCTTGCTCCCCGGCCCCGCCGCCACCCGCTCGGCCACCTCCTTCTGGAACATGCCCACCACCTCGCTCACATGGCTGCGGCTCTCGAACACGCGGAACAAAATCTGCGACGAGATGTTGTACGGGAAGTTGCCTATGACGGTGAACGCACCGCTGAACAACGCACCCAGGTCGAGCTTCAGGAAGTCTCCCTCGATGACGTGGAGCGTCGGGTAGTGGTCGTGCAGGTAGGCCACGCTCTCACGGTCGATCTCTATCACGTGGAAGTCCGTCTCCGGCCGGTCGATGAGGTACTTGGTCAACACCCCCATGCCGGGACCGATCTCGAGGACGCTGTGCGACCCGGCCGACAGGCTGTCGACTATGCGCCGCGCAATGCCCTCGTCGGTGAGGAAATGCTGCCCCAGAAACTTTTTGGCTTTTACTTCGGTCATCTTGCTTTCAATTCGTTGTAGCGCTTGCGTGCGCGATCAGTATAGAGACTCGACGGGTAGTCGATCAGCAGTTTTTCGTAGCATTCGAGGGCCGTCTGGCGGTTGTCGAGGCGCTCCTCGTTCAGCTCGGCGCGGAGCATCAGGGCGTCGTCGGCCGTGATGTCGTAGGGGTAGAACTCCACCAGGCGCTGCAGCAGGCTGTCGGCGTCGGCATAGAGGCCCTGCTTGATGCGGATCTGCGCCTTGCGCATCAGCACCTCGTCGAAGAGGGGGTGCGACAGCACCGCGTGCCCCACGGCGTCGAACCCCGCCCAAGCCGAGTCGAGACGGCCCCGGTAGAGTTGCAGGTCGGCGTCGGCAAAGAGTTCCAGCATCCCGTAGGTGCTGTCGTCTTCCATATTGTCCGAGATGAGCAGCGAGAGCTCCATGGCGTCGTTGGCGATGAGCTTGCTGGTCGATGCCCGCAGCACGTTGAGCTGCGACTTGGCCCACTCGAAATCGTGTGTGTAGTACGACAGCTTGGCGTTGCGGAATTTGGCCGCGGCTCCCAGCATGTCGTTCTTGTTGGCTTTCTCCACCTGCATGTAGAGCAGCGAGGCGTCCCACGTCTGCCCGGCGAAAAGCAGCAGGTCGCCCAGCTCGAGCTTCACCTCGTCGCGCACCCGCTCTTTCAAGCGCGGCAGCTCCAGCACGTCGTCCAGCGTGCTGACCGCCTCCTGCACATCGCCGCCATGGTAGGCCATCAAGGCCGCATAGTGGCGCATCAGGGGCACGGTACGCTCGTTCTTGCCCAACTCGGCGAAGGCCGAGAGGTACTTCTCTTTCAGCGCCTGGAGACGCTTGCTGTCGAGGGAGTAGTTGTGGTTGATGCGGGCAAAGTCCACCTCCAACTCGCCCACGCGGGCCTCGAAGTAGTGGGGCGACTCGGGACCCTTGCGCTGCAGGTAGCGGTAGGCGTCGGCCGCCACGTCGAGGGCCTCGTTGTTCTGGGCGATCTGTGCCACCCGCATCAGCTGGTCGGCCCCCACCTGCGGAAAGCGCGCGTCGACGGCCTCGGCCTGTTCCAGCGCGAAGCGAAAGTCGTTCTGCTGCAGCGAGAACCAGATCATCATCTCGAGGTAGACCTGGTTGTCCGGGTGTTCGCGCACCCTGCCGACCAGGGCGCTCCGCACCCCGTCGGCCAACCGCCCGTCGGGCGCCTCCTGCAGCGCCCGCTGCATCGACACCTGCACGCTCTTCATCATGCCGGGATGCCCGTCGATCAGGGCAAAGTACTCGCCCGTCATGGCCTCGTAGTCGCCCGCCTGCTGGTAGACGGTCACCAGTTCGTTGAAGTATAGCGTGGGGTTCTGCGTCTTGGCGCGGGCCGTCAGGTAGGTGCGCGCCGCGTAGTCGGGACGCCGGATGCCGAGGAAAGCCTGCGCCAACTCCTGCACCGGCTGCTGGTTGGTGCCGATCTGTTCGATGGCCTTGTCGAAGCACTTGAGCGCTTTCTTCTCGCGGCCCTGCCGCTGCTGCACCACGCCCTCGTCGACCAGCAGCGTGAGATCCTTCGGATAGTCCTTCTGCCGCCGCTCCACCAGCCGCAGGGCGTCGCGATATTCGCCCATCTCTACATAGGTGGACAGCAACCGCTGGTAGTGGTACTTGTTCGTACCCCGCTGGTAGAGGCGCTCGTAGAGCTGCGCCGCCTGGGCGTATTCGCCATGGTCGTAGTAGTATGCCGCCAGCTGCTCGTCGCTCTGCTGGGCACACACCGTCCAGACGGACATGCAATACAATATTAATAATGCAACCCTACGCATCCCTATAGACGAAAAAAACCGGATTCTCTCGGATCCGGTCTGCTCATTGTGTGACCCAGCTGGGGCTCGAACCCAGGACCCCAACATTAAAAGTGTTGTGCTCTACCTGCTGAGCTACTGAGTCATCTTCGGCCGCCCTCCGACGGCGTCAAAATGATTTGCAAAAGTACTACTTTTTTTTCATCCGACAAAATATTTCTGCATTTTTGCGCACATCAAAAACGTATCTAACATATAAACAGCAAGATACGACCGACGCCTCCAACCCCGTTTTCGGGGGATCGGAGCCGCAGCAGAGGGGGTCAAAAGAGGTTTTCGAGCCTTTTTCAGGGCACTTCCGGCGGGTCGCCGAAGAGGTCGATCGTGGGCACCCGGCCCTCCGTCGGCGCCTCGGCCGGCACAGTCGTGTGGGGTTCAGCGTTGGCCTCGCTGGCCATGTCCACAAATTCGCTCCAGTTCTTGTTCAGCGGCACGAAGGCCCCGTGGTACTGGTAGTGGTCCACGCGACCCATGCCGATATAGGTGGAGCGCGACGGCCGCCCCTCGCGGTCCACCACGAAGCCATAGAGGTGCACCTCCAGGCCGTTCCACGCCTCGGGAAGCCTGATAGCCACCGACTTGCGTCGCCGCGGCACCGGCGCCGACAGCAGCCCCTTGGCCAGCGACGGCGCGTAGGCATAGAGGTAGACCCGATCCTCCGACGAGCTATGGAACAGCGAGCCGTTCTTCTCGAAGTCCACCACCACCGTCTCGTCCTCCTCGAAGCGCGGCGTGCGGAAGTAGACGTCGGCCGCCGGCCCGTCGGCCAGTTGCAGCTGGCTGTAGTCGACCTGCACGCTCCCTTCGTGGCGCACAAAGTGCTGCTTGTTCCTCATCACGAAGTAGTTGCCCTCCGTCATCTGCGCCTCGGCGGCCTGGCGCGCCAGCCCCAGCTTCAACACCTGCCGCGCCTCGGCGGCAAACCTCACCATGCCCACAAACCAGTCGCGCTCCTCACGCTGCTGCGCCGTGTTCGGGTAGCGTATGTGCTCGCGGTAGGAGCGCACACAGTTGCGCCGCTTCCACATGTAGCCCACCGCCGGACCCAACCGGCCGATGAAGGGGCCGCTGAAACCTTGAATCACTATTGCCATGTCTCTTCCGTTCTGTTGTTTCTACTCTTGTTATCTATCCGCGAGGCCCTTGCTCCGGAGCATCCCCGCATCGGGACTGCACCCTCGCCGCCTCACTGCATACCCATAACGAGGCGGGTGCATTTTTATTGCATACCCATAGCAATTTTATTAAGGAGCGCACAAGGAGTATGGAAGAAGAGGATACCGCTTCAATACTGAACGAGAGGTTTTTACACTGGGGAAAATTTTTGTGTTTTTTTTAGTTTTTTTCTTTTTTCCGCATGGGCACTCCTCCCCCACCCTCGACAGGGGATCGGACGGCGCGGTCCGGCTCCGTTTCCGGCTCCGATTCGGGGTGGAAAGAAGGGAAAAAAGATATCAAAAAAGGGGGCGGTCAGGCCGGGTAGATCCGCATCTGGCACTGGGCACAGTCGAACTCGAGACGCAGGCGGCGCCCGTTGTTGAGCAGGAAGAGGCGGTCGGCAGGCTGGATGGGCCGCTCGAGGCAGGGGTGCCCCGCCGCGTTGCCGCCGGGGCGGTGCTGCAGGCAGGCGCCGAGCTCGTAGCGCAGGCAGTAGCGCGTGGTCATGAGGGCTTTGCCGTCGAAGTCGCCGGTCTGCTCGAGGCCGCGTTCGACCTGCTGCACGCCGTGGCGGCGGTAGAAGTCCTCGGCCCGCTGGTTGACGACGTTGGCGCGGTAGTCGAGCGCGGGTTGCGGATAGGGCTCGCCCAGGTCGGAGCGCGGGGTGTCGGCCGGGTGGAAGTGGTTGATGCGCAAGGCGATGAGTTGCTCGACGGCGTCGCGCCGCAGCTGGTTGAGCACAGCGGCCGGCAGGAAGTAGCAGCCGCCGGTGGCGTCGTCGACCCGCGAAGCTAGGAAGGGGGTGTCGCCGAGTTTGGCGAGCTGCTTGACGATGAGGGCCGAGTTGGCGGCGGCGTCGCGCGTAGCCGGCTGGTGGTCGGCGTCGAGTGTCTGGCTGACGGCGAGGCCGTCCTCGTCGACGAGGCGGAGGAGGTAGCCGGAGTCGGTGGCGTCGAAGTGCAGCTGCAGGGCCAGCCGCCGCTCGGCGCTGCGGCCTTGCAGCAGGCGCTCGAACTGCTGGTCCTGGTTGCGCCAGAGGGGGGTGCCGGCGCGCAGGTCGGGCATCCGGTTGGGGGCCACGGTGCGCCCCTGGACGGCGTTGACCAGGAAGCCCTGCAGGCGGCCGTCGGCGTCGAGGTAGCAGAGGCCGTCGCCGTTGGCGAAGGGCTCCGATCCACTGACGGTGAGGCTGTTGCGCCCGATGGCGACCACCTCGCCCACCCGCTTGCCGAGCGACTTGGGGGTGGCGGTGTTGGCCATGGGCTGGCGCTGGCGGAGGAAGTAGTCGGTGTAGCCCCGGTTGAAGGTGCGGTCGGGGTCGGGCACGAAGTGGAAGGTGCTGGCGCCGGACGAGGCACGAGTGTGGCCTTCGATCACGCTGTCAAGCAGTTGACGATAGTAGGCGGTGATGTTTTTGACGTAGGAGATGTCCTTCAGGCGGCCCTCGATCTTGAAGGAAGAGATGCCGGCGTCGACCAGCTGCCGGAGGTGGGCCGAGGCGTTGAAGTCGCGCAGCGAGAGCAGGTGGCGGTCGCGGACCAGGGTGCGGCCGTCGGCATCGACGAGGTCGTAGCTGCTGCGGCAGGGCTGCGAGCAGCTGCCGCGGTTGCCGCTGCGGCCGTTGAGGGCGTGGCTGAGGTAGCACTGACCGCTGTAGCTCACGCAGAGGGCGCCGTGGACGAAGGTCTCGAGGTCGACGGTGGTGGCGGCACGGATGGCGCGCATCTGCTCGAGGGAGGTCTCGCGGGCCAGGATGATGCGCTTGAAACCAACGGATTGCATGAAGCGGATGCGCTCCACGGTGGCGTTGTGGCACTGGGTGCTGGCGTGCAGTTCGATGGGGGGCAGGTCGCACTCGAGGAGGCCGAGGTCCTGGATGATGAGGGCGTCGACACCGGCGTTGTAGAGCTGGCGGATCATGGCCACGGCGGGCTCCAGTTCGTGGTCGAAGAGGAGGGTGTTGACGGTGGCGAAGACCTTGGCGCGGTAGAGGTGGGTATAGCGCACCAGGGCGTCGATGTCGGCGATGGTGTTGGTGGCGGCGGCGCGGGCGCCGAAGGCAGGGGCGCCGATGTAGAGGGCGTCGGCGCCGTGGTTGACGGCTTCGCGCCCGAAGTCGAGGTTCTTGGCTGGGGATAGGAGTTCTAGCGTCATTGTCGGGGGTCGGGGTATGAACACAGGGTATAACGCCGTGACGTGCCGTTTATTGTGTTCGGCCGCCGACGTTCAGCGTGTTCCGACTCACTCGACCACCACGCGATGGCAGCTGACGCCGGTGGCCGTGGTGGCGACGACAATGTACACGCCTCCAGCCAACGCCCTGGCATCGATGGCGTGCTTCAGGCCCGGATGGTTCCAATCGCCCAGCAGACGACCCTGAATGTCCATCAGCGAAAGCCGGACCATGGGCTCGGAAGCGCTGACGGTGAAGCTGTTGGAAGCGGGATTGGGGGCAACGGCGAGCGTGGGGACTGTCGGCGTGCCCTCGTCGATGCCAAGCGGATGGCAGGGGAAGGCGACGGTGACATCGGCGGCGTTGTAGTAGGCGTTCACGGCTGCGGCCAGCGTGTCGCCGAAGCTGTTGGTGACCCAGTAGTTGTAGTAGCGGTCCTGCGGTCCGCCGTGGTGGTACTTGATCAGGAGCGTGCCCGGCGCCACACGGACGGTGGCCGTGGAGGTGCGGTCGGTAGAGGTGTGGGCCGCGGTGCCGTAGACGAGGCCCGAGGGCGACTCGAAGGAGAGGTGCGCGTTGTTGGCCCAGCTGCTTCCCGCGCGGGTGCACTCCATGACGACCGTCAGGGGGCAGTAGTCGCTCTCGTCGTAGGCGGCCTGGGTCACGGTGAGCACCGCGGTGAAGCCCAGCTGGCTGAAGGTGACGGTGGCCGTGCGATCGGCGCCGGTGGTGTTCTCGGTGGCGGTGACGCTCACCTGTCCGAGGCGCTGGAACGCGGTGTCGCTCAGGGTGATCCAGTCGGCAGAGGTGGTGGCTGTCCAGGGAGCGGCGGTGGTGTCGCAGGTGGCAAGCCACACCTGACTGGTGCCGCCCAGGCGGGCAATACTCAGCTGCGGGTCGCTCAGGTAGAGGCCATACTCGGGATGGATGCCCATCACGCAGTTGTTCTCCATGTTGAAGTTGTACGAAGTGCCGTAGTTGATGGCGCCGATGGCGTAGAAACCATCGCCGGAACCACCGTTGCCGAGGTTGAAATGCAGGTAGCGGCGGCTGTCGAACCCATCGCAGATGAAGGCATGACCACCGGCGCTGCCACGCCCATTGTAGAGGATCGGGCGCAGCTGTCGCAGCTCTTCGACCATCAAGTCGGTCCAATCGTCGTTGCTCATCGTGCCTTTATCACGGTAGATGAGGTCCTGACGGTTGTAGCGGAAGTAGCGCCACAGGGCGTTCTGTGAGCAGTAGGCATTGGTGTCGCCGGCATAGTCGCCGGCCACAGCGCCGCTCTGCATGGGATTATAGCCCATCTGCACGCTGACGCCCACGTGGTACATCAGCGTGGCTACCGCTGTACGTTCGGCGGCAGTCGAGGTGGCTGAGAAGTGCAATGGCATATTCTCCCAATCGTAGAGCGTGTGAGCGAAGTCGGCCGAGAGGACACCATAGCCGCCATCGCTGGTGTAGCTGTGGCTGCCTTGGCCAAAGGCGGGGTAGCTCCAGTAGCGCATCACCTGCGCAGCCGCCGTGGCAACGCAGCCGGTAGGGCATCCTGCCGGGCAGAGTTGGTTGTAGGGCGACAGCTGAGACCACTGCGTCTGCACCAGCGGACCGAGGGAATCCACCTCGCCATCCTTGGCGCTCCCCTTGATAGCCAGGCCGTTCGCGAGGCGCTGCCAGTCGGGATCGGCAGGGGTTGAACCCTCCCGTACGGAAGCGATCTCAAGATCGTATTGCTCCAAGATGGGCACCAATGCCATCGGCGGGTTCTCCGGATCGAAGGTACTCGAGGCAGAATAGGCCAGGACCGGCCGGGCCACGTCGTTGTCAGACATCAGCACAAAGCCTCCGTCCGCCATCATGAAGAGGAGCAGATGGTCGTACGGCCACTTGTCATCACTGCGGTCGCTAAGCAGAGCACCCCCGTTGAGGCCCAGTGTATATTCCCAAAAACTGACCGCTGCACGGGTGGCTGTCTGACGGTCGACAGGTTTTGCCTGCGCTGAAATGGCAAGAGCCACAGCTACTATAACCAGAAAAGAACGCTTCATGGCAGTAATACTACCGTGTTTGCATCAGGGTGGTGCGGCCGCCGAAATAGGTCTTGTTGCCGGTATCGTCCAGTTCGAGTCCGAAACGAAGGCTGTCGACCTCCATCGCCCGATTGAATGCGTCGATGGTGAACGTCATGTGGTAGGTGTTGTAGTCGAACGTGCCGGTGTTGTCACCATTGTATACATAGTTGGTCATCGGCATCTCTTCATCAATAGAACTTATGGCGGGACTCTCAATGTGCAGATACACAAGGCCTCGGCTGCCGCCGTTGAAGTCGACCGTCCACTCCATCACCATCGGATAGCTGGTGCCGTGGGGCGAGGTGATGTAGGTGTTGTACACCCCGTGCCACGAAGTGTTGTCGATCGTCTCGTAGGTCATGTCGCCGATGGTGGAGCTGCTGTTACTCTCTGGTTCCTTTTCGCAACCGGTCACAAGCATGGCCGCCATCAGGATGGCTGCTGCTACATAATTGATTTTGCTCATGTTGTTTTATGTATTTGTAATTAATATTTTATGATTTGCATCACCATGGAATGTCGCTGTTGAACCAGCGGACGAGGAGTGCGGCCTCGTCGGCCGTGGCGCAGAAGAAGCAGAGGATAGTGTTGGTCTCGTAGTCGACCCGGATGATGTACTCCGCGCTGCCGCTCGTCTCGCGGTTCTGATCGAACTGAAGGTGCTGCGAAAGCTGCGACTGCAGGTCGGACGGTATGGTGGTGTCGCTGGCCATGACCGTCCCCACGAAGACCGAAGAATCGGAAATCTCGTATTGTCCAATGGTCTTGGAGACAAGATCTTGCACCATGCTGTCGATGTAGGCCTGCTGCTCTTCGGGCGAGTTGAAAGTGAGGCTGGAGTCGATGTGGAGCGACAGCATGGTGACCCCTTTGCTGGCCGTGACCCCGGGGGTGAGGTCGTCGGGGTCGATGACGCCGAATTCCTCCTTCAGCCACTGCCACTGCGCGCTGTCGTTGGCGCGGAACATGACCGCGTTGAAGACATGATCATAGGCATGGTAGTCGCCAACATAGGCCACGGTAACCCCCTGGTCGTTGTGCGCATAGCGGCCATAGAGCTTCATGGCGGCCGACTCGGCGCGGTCGACGCCCCGGCTGCATGCACCACACATCAGCATGATAATCAGCAGTAATATGGACTCATACCACTTCATGTTGCACTGTTTTTCACAATATAATTGTCCAGGTAGGCGATGGCGTTCTGGGCGTCGCAGTGGTTGTTGCAGATGAAGCGCACCGACTGGCCGCCGTAGGCCACCGACGCGGGGCGGGGCGAGGCCTGCAGCTGCCCGATGCCGACCACCAGCAGCGCCACACTCGCCGCTGCGGCAGGCACATAACGCCTCAGGCGGGGCCACAAGGGGCGCACCGAAGGCGCTGGTTCCATGACACTTGACTCGGCAGCCCGCCGCGTCATCCGGGCCCACTGCTCGTCGGTCAGCGGACATGACGCACCCCGCAGGGCCTGGCGCCGACGGTTCATTTGTATATCGAAATCACTATTCATACATTATATCTACTTGTTCTGTTCATATTCCTTGCGAAGACGCTTCTTGGCCGAGGCGAGGCGCCGGCCGACGGTGGCCAGCGAGAGGCCCGTGATGGAAGAGATCTCATTGTTGCCGAAACCGTCCAAGTGGGCCCTCAGCACCTGCCTCTCGCTCGGGTCGAGCTGGTCAATCAGCTGGAGCAGAAAGCGATAGTTCTCGTCGCTGGGCACCGTCGGCGGCACGTGGCCGTCGGCCTGTGGCAGGGGCGAAGGCCGGTTGCCGGCCTTGCGGTAGAGCATGAGCATGGCATTGGTGGCCACCTTGTAGACCCACGTGCGCTCGCTGCTGCGGCCCTCGAAGCTGTCGAAACAACGCCACAAGGCACACAGCACCTCCTGCACCCCGTCCTCCACCTCGTATGCGGCGCTGAGCGAGTAGTCGGAGCAGACGTGCCATATCATGTCGCGGTGGCGCTCCACCATGGCGTTGAATGTAGCTTCCCGGTTCTCTTTCATATTACACCCTATTAGATGCAATAAGAACGCAAAATCGCTCACGAAAACTTCATTTTTCTTCTATTTTTTTCTCCCCGGCCGCCAATCCGGTGTCCGAAACGGCCCTGAGCAGGCGTTTTGCCCCGACGGAAAGCGAGGCTAATATAATTTATAAATAAATTATATTCCCCTGCCCGGCATGTCGACCCCGACGGCGGCCACCAAGGCTGTACCAACCCTATACCAAGTCTATACCAACTCTATACCAAGTCTATGGTGATACCCTGATGACGCCCTCATGCCGCCCGGTTGCTGACCAGATGCCAGCAACGTAAACAACACGAAGCCAGCATGAAACCAGCGACTCATCACGGCCGCACCACGGCGATGGCAGGGCGGTGACCCCTGACGACCGTCACCTATCGTACAATAATTCAAAGAGAAGCGCGTTATCACTGCATGTTGAAACAAGGCAAGATACTCTACGGAGGCCTGGCAGCGCTCGACCGCGAACTGCGCAAGGAGGCCTGGAGCGGGGCCCACTACACCATCGTGGTGGACGAAAACACCTTCCAACAGTGCCTTCCACTGCTGATTTCCAGCGTAGAAGCGCTGCAGGAGGCCGACTTTGTCGAGGTGCCCGCCGGCGAGGAGTGCAAGACGCTGGAGGTGGCGGCGCAGGTGTGGCAGACGCTGCTGGAGGGCGGCGCCGACCGCAGCGAGGTGTTGGTGGCACTGGGAGGCGGAGCAGTCTGTGACCTAGTGGGTTACGTGGCTGCGAGCTACAAGCGCGGCATCCGCCACGTGCTGGTGCCCACCACCCTGCTGGCCATGACCGATGCCGCCATCGGCGGCAAGACGGCCATCGACCTCGGCGGCGTGAAAAACAGCATCGGCCACTTCTACCCCGCACAGCTAACTATCATAGAACCAGACTTTCTCGACACCCTACCTCCGACGGAACTCGGTTGCGGGCTGATGGAGATGGTGAAGACCGCCGCCGTCACCGACCCCGTGCTCTACCAACGGCTGCTGGCCATCCCGGCGGGACAACCTGCCGCCAAGCAGGACATCGTGGCCGCTGGCCGGATCAAGAGCCGCGTGGTGAAAGCCGATCCTTACGATCATGGAATCAGGAAGATACTCAACTTCGGACACACCTTCGGCCATGCCATCGAGGTCTACCGCCAGCTGCCCCACGGCCTGGCCGTCGGCATCGGCATGAAGGCCGCCATGTACCTCTCGGTGCGCAAACTCGGACTCGAAGAAGAGGTGTACAAGTCATACTCCCAGTGGCTTACGTCCCAATTCGCCGCTCTCCACATACCGCTCGCCGCCTTCACCCTGAAGGACATCGAGCAGATGCTCCCCCTGATGCATCAGGACAAGAAGTGCGCCGAGGGAGAACTGCACTGCGTCCTGCTGCAGGAGATCGGTGCGCCGGTGATCGACGTGACGATCAGCGACAACGAGGTGCGCGACACCCTGCTTGCACAAAAAAATATCTGCTAATCCGTAAAAAGTTGTATACTTGCAGTTGCTAATCTTGACTTTATATTTCTCATTAATAGACAATAACGCATAAAGAAAATGGATAAACTGATAAATCTTCCGGACCTTTTGGGGTTCCGCATCGGGAATCCGCTCGGGCTGACGCCTTTGGCAATGCTGATTGTCATCGCAGTGGTGGTGGCGGTCATGTCGGTGTTCAACTACCAGATCCGTTACCGCGACGGCGGCCGGTTCTATCCGGTGCTGTATTGTCTCTTCGGGCTGTCACTGCTGGCTACGTTCTATTACGTGTTCCAGGCGGGGCTGCCCGCGGTCGACGGTGTGCCGTGCATCGGCTGGTTCTGCCGTCCGGAGCACGCCGGAGGGATGGCATGGGTCATCCTCGCCATCGTGCTGACGCTGTTTGTCTCGCTCGAACTGATGAACGCCACCATGCAGGTTGTGGCCCAACTCTCGGTCGAGGCCGGCATGTCGCTGGAAGAGAAGCGCTGGAAAGAGTGGAAATGGCTCCTTTACATCGTGTTGATCGGCGTTTCGGTGTCGGGCGTAGGCTACGCCATCAACCACACCTTCGCCGGCTGGGCACTGGCTATCACCGCCGTGGCGACGGTGGCGTTTGTCGTTTTCAAGGTGGTGCGCGACACCCTCTACTGCGGCAAGTTCCTCCCCGCGTTGCTGATCGGTGTGGTGGCGCTGCTGGGTAGCGCAGCCTCGATGGTCCTCTTCCTGGAGCTGATACATGCCTACTTCTACCTGACGTTCTTCCTCGTGGCCTTCCTTTCCATGGCCAAGGCCCGAAAGAAAAAGCCCGCAAAGAACTGAAATTATGTAAGTTCTCGTGTCGATTAAGCCTAACGAGAGCCCGGTGAATATAAAGAGAGAGCCCGCAGGATCCCTGCGGCCTCTCTCTTTTGTGCTTCGCTCGGCGAGCGGTTAGTCGTCGTAGCGGAGGAAGTTGCCGTTCTTGTCGAACACCATCTCGATGGTGCTGTTCAGCTCGACCTCGTAGTTCTTCCCGTCCTTGCCAATCTGGACCACGTACTGCCCCGCGTGTTTCGTGGCGACATACTCGTTGATGGCGGCGGGGATGATGGCCGTGGGCACGCCGTCGGCGTCGCGGTCCTCCACCTCGTCCCACTCGCCCTGGCGGGTGAAGTCGACGTTGGCTCCATCGGTGAAGATCACCTCGTAGCCCTTGTCGGCCACCTCTTGGTCGTGGTAGACGATCGATATCTGTTTGTCGGCGAAATGGGTCTGCACGAAAGTCTGGGCCGCAGCGGGCAGCTCGCTGAACTCGATGGCGACTTTCTCTGCCTTGTGGCAGGCCGTCAGGGTCATGGCGACCATCAAGGCCGCGCTCAGAATGATGTTTTTCTTCATAGTGTTTGGTATTTTTATTGGTGATTACTCTGTTTGCGTGAACTATCGATCGACTCGGTGACATTGATCACATAGTCGGCCAACTTCTCGTACTGGGCATACAACGAGCTGTAGGCGTTGCCGACGGCGTAGTCGTAGACGCCCGCCTTGAGGGCCTCCAGGTGCTCGGCACGCAGACGGTCGCGGCAGTTGTTGACCGCCTGCTCGGCGTCGTAAGCCCCGCGAAGGTCGATCTGATCGTAGTCGACCAGGTTGCCATCCATCACCTTCAAGGCGTTCTCCACCAGGGCATTCATCTGTGCAAGGTTGGCATTGAGGTGATCGCTGAAGTGGACGGCGTCGGCACGTTTGCTCTTGCGTGTGAGGGCGATCTGGAGAATGCTGTCGCCGATGCTTTCCAGGTTGTCGATGATGCGGAGCATGGTGCTGACACGTTCCGAGCCGTGAGGGCTGAGGCTGCCGCCACCGACGGCGGTGAGGAAGCGCGTAAGCTCCATCTCCATGCGGTCGGTCAGCTGCTCGTAGCGCTCGATGCGCTGCATCACTGTCTCAAAGTCCTTCTCGTTCTGCGCCTTGCGCAACTCGGGCAAGAGGGCGTACATGTGCAGCACATGTGTCGAGAAGAGCTGTATCTCGCGCTTGGCACTCTGCAGGTTGAGCTCGGCGGTGTTGACCTGACCGCCACTGATGTAGCTCAAGTGGTACTCCTCTGAAGGCTCGCCCTCCTCGCCGTCGCTCTTGGTCTCCGGCACCATGCGCTCCACAAGCCACATGATCTGCGGGATGAACCATACCAAGAGCAGCGTGTTTCCCACGTTGAAGAGCGTATGGAAGAGCGTGATAGCCATCGGCACATCGGTGGGGAAGACCGAAAGGATGAGGTTCACGATGGGGCGGAAGAGCACGAGAGTGACCAGCACGCCCACCACGTTGAACACCAGGTGGGCACGTGCGGCACGCTTGCCCGAAGTGTTTGCCACCATAGCGGCAATGTTGGCTGTAATGGTGGTGCCGATGTTCTGTCCCATGACCAGGGCGATAGCCATCTCGGTGCCCAGCAGACCGTTGTAGCACATCAGCAGGGTGATGGCCATCATGGCCGACGACGACTGCACCACACACGTGAGCACCGTACCGATCACAATGAATAACAGGATCGACCAGAAGCCATAGCCGCTCAGCGAGGCAATCCCATCCAGCAGGGCGGGATACTGCTCCAGGTTCGGCATGGCATCCTGCAACAGGTCCATGCCCACCAGCAGCAGGGCCAAGCCGATGACCGTCTGCCCTACGGGCTTCAGCTTTTCCCGCTTGGTGAAGAGGAAGAAGAGGCTTGCTGCAGCCAGCAACATGGGCAGGGAGAACTGGCCCGAACCCTCGCCGAGGCCCAGCAGGGTGATGATCCACGCCGTGGCCGTGGTGCCGATGTTGGCACCCATGATGACCGCCACAGCGCCTCCCAACGACAGCAGGCCCGCATTGACAAAACTCACCACCATCACCGTGGTGGCCGACGACGACTGGATGATGGCCGTCACCACCGTACCGGTCAGAATGCCGCTCACCGGATGGTTGGTGATCTTGCCGAGAATGGCGCGCATACGGCTTCCCGCCGCCTTCTGCAACCCCTCGCTCATCTCCGTCATGGCAAAGAGGAATATGGCAAGCGCGCCTAGGAATTTGATAGCAATAGATAGAATTTCAACTAGTTCCATATTCGTTACTGTTTGTTTTCCGACCGCAAAATTACAGTGTCGATGTTACAAAACCGTTACGAAATGGTTAAGTTTTTGTTACGTTTTTGTTACGAAAATGTTAAGTACTCCTGCATCATACTGATACACTGCACGATGTACCTTTCAGGGATTCTCACCGCCGTTCTCCGGCTCCTCCTCTGCATGCTCCTGTTTGAAGGGGGCTGGAGTCTTGCGGTCGGGCCAGAAGAGTTGCCATATCCGGTCATCGTCGCGGCCTTTGGCAGGGGCGTAGAACTGCCCCGGAAGGAAACCTGCATCGGCGCCGCCATAGTGCGCTTCCCCACCAAAGCACGGACGATAATTGAAATCCCACAGACGAGGGTCGTCGTGGTGGGTAATCAACAGACCCTGCTCGGCCAGCTGGTGCTTCGGTGCCACGATGGCCACCTCGCGCAGGGTGCGCAGCTGGAAGCTGTCGGTGATGACCGAGATGTAGAGATCGGCATTGCTGTTCAGCACCAGGTCGGCCCGGTAGAGCGTCATGCCCTTGAGGGTCACGCTGAGGCCATAGCTGCCTGCAGGCATGGGGTCGGTGCCGAACTCGCCCGCGGCATCGCTGACCACAACAGCCATGGTGTCAGCGCCCTGCAGGAAGGAAACCCGGCAGTAGGGCTCCGCCTCGCCGCTGAGGCGGTTCACCACCCGGCCCAGCACCACGACGCTGTCGGGCTCGGTGGGCTCCTGGGCACGGAGGGTACCAGTGCCGAGTAGAAGTAGAAGACAGAGGAGTAGGCTATTTCTTTTCATAGCGTGTAGTATCTTTGTCGGCCGAAGCGCGGCGCTTGGTGTCGAGGATGCGGCCATAGAGTAGTATCTCGTTTTTCATGGTACTATTCTTCCCGCTGACATCAAGCCCGGGGCTGAAAAACATGAGTGTGGCACCGATTAAATTTTCTGGATTATTCGGATCAGCTGATCTTTTTGAACTGGCATCTCCCTCCATGTTGCCGCTCATATCCCACAGCCGTACATCGTCGGGGTTCTTAATCAGCAGCCCCTGCTCGGCCAGCACATGCCCCGGCGCCGTAATCTCCACCTCGCGAAGGGTGCGCAGCTGGAAGCTGTCGGTGATGACCGAGATGTAGAGATCGGCATTGCTGTTCAGCACCAGGTCGGCCCGGTAGAGCGTCATGCCCTTGAGGGTCACGCTGAGGCCATAGCTGCCTGCAGGCATGGGGTCGGTGCCGAACTCGCCCGCGGCATCGCTGACCACAACAGCCATGGTGTCAGCGCCCTGCAGGAAGGAAACCCGGCAGTAGGGCTCCGCCTCGCCGCTGAGGCGGTTCACCACCCGGCCCAGCACCACGACGCTGTCGGCCGCCTCCTGCGCCCAAGCCCCTGTGCCGATCAGCAGCAGCAGGCTGAACGCCAGTAATCTACTCCTTTTCATATCGTTTGAATTTATCCGTCAACAACCGCAGGGGCAGCGTGTCGATGGGGATGCTGTTGTAGCGGCCCCAGTAGTCGGCACTGTAGTCGCTGGCGCCGAAGGCACCGGAGAGGGTCTGCGGCAGCACCTCCAGCTCGTCGCCCGCCGTGCTGTCGGGCTCGTAGGCGAAGTCGGTCAGCGTCCAGTCGAGGCTCTGCCGCCAGTACTGGTACTCGCCGTCGTGGCCGCGCCCCTTGCTGCCCAGATGGAACTGGCGGTAGTTGTAGTAGTGGGTCATCGTGTAGCGCCCGTCGCGCACGTCATACTCCCAGGCCGAGGTGTCGGTGTCGAAGGTAAGCCATGTGTACCAGGGGTTTACCCACGCATCCTGCGGCGCCAGCTGCCCGATGCGCTCCTGCGACGAGGTGATGCGCACGATGGCCAGGTCGCGCTTGCGGATCAGGTACTCGAAGTGGATCTTGGCGTTGAGCAGCCGCCCGGGCCCCACCGACCGCACGCGGTAGTACAGCTCGCCGTCCCACTCGAACTCGCGTATGGGCTCGAACTTGTGGTAGCGCATGATGCGGCTCGCCAGCATGTAGGTGGCCTGCGGCGTGGCCACGGGGTCGACGAGGTTCCCGTTGTCGTCGTAGCCCATCATCTCGTCCACGCCGTCGCGGTTGGCCAGGGCCCGCTCCACCTGCCGCCGGTCGTAGACCAGCAGGCGGTGGCGCAACAGGCGCTTGCCGTTGCCCTCCAGCTCGCGCACCCCGGGCTCGAAACGGTAGACCCGCTTGTCGGCAAAGCGCTGGTAACCCGTGTGGCGCACATTCATCACGGCTTCGTCGTAGAGGTAGAGCTCGTCGTCCAGCGTGCGCCAGTCGCGGCAGAAGAAAGTGCCGTAGGTGCTCCGCCGGTGGTAGTTGCTGTCGATGCGGTCCACCGCAGCCCTAATCAGCTGACTGGCCTTGCGATAGCTCTTCACGCGCACCTCCTGCAGCTCGACCGACTGCCGCCGGAGGCGCACCCGTCCCCGCTGCTGCAGCTCGCGCACCGACAGACGTGCCGTCTCGTAGCCCACCGACCGCACCACCACCGTGTCGCCCTCGCTCCCTACGGGGACCTTCAGCTCATAGTCACCGGCGTCGTTGCACGACACACCGGTCATGGTTCCAGCCAGTTGCAGCGTGGCGTAGGGCACTCCCCTACCCTCGCTCGTCACGCGTCCGCGCAGCAGCAGCACCTCGTCCTGGGCCGCCACACGCAGGGCCGCAAACATAATAATTATGGATACAATGCGCCTCATACAACTATATAATACCCACTTTTCGGGGCAAATCTGACATCCCTGCCATATTTTTTTTCGTTTCGGAACGCCGACGCCTACAAATCGACGCGTCCATCCCATTTTTTCAGCATCGTTTCGCATGCTCCCCGTCCGACGATATGCAGAGATGATGCAGAGATGATGCAGAGGGGATGCAGGGAAGATGCCGGGTAAAATGCCTAGATGATGCCTGGATGATGCCTGGATGATGCCTAGTTGATGCCTGGATGATGCCTGGATGATGCCTAGATGATGCCTGGAGGGTGCCACTATCGGGCGGGCACCACCAGCTGCTCGGTCAGACGGCTGCGCTGCTCGAGCAGGATGGATCGGCCACTGACTATGCGGTCGATCACCGCCTGCGTATAGTAACGGATGGTGATGAGCTGCAAGTGTTCGTTGTAACGCACTAGGAACATGCTCTTTAGTCGGTCGATCAAGCGCTCGACAAGCTGCGGATTGTTGTCGACACAAATGGAGAAACTCAGGGCCGAGTTCTGCATCAGGTTCACCCTGATTCCCAGCTCATTGAGCAGTCCGAAGATGACCTGCAGGTTGTCCTCGGCAATGAAGGAGTAGTCGCGCGGATAGATGGAGAGCAGCATCTGGTTGTTCCGGATGATATAAAGCGGAGTTTCCGGACTGATAGTATGGTAGTTACCGATAACCGAGCCGTCGCTCTCGGGCGTAATGAAGGACCGGATGTAGAGCGGAATGCCGCGGTTCTGGATGGGTTTCACCGTCTTGGGGTGGATGACCGAGGCGCCGTAGTAGGCCAACTCGATGGCCTCGTCGTAAGGTATCTGGTTGATTTTGACGGTGTCGGGGAAGTACTTGGGATCGGCATTGAGGAAACCCGGCACGTCTTTCCAGATGGTGATGCTCTCGGCCCGGAGGCAGTAGGCCAGTATGGCGGCGCTGTAGTCGGAACCTTCGCGGCCGAGGGTGGTGGTGTTCCCGTCGTCGGTTCCACCGATAAATCCTTGTGTCAGAACCACCTGGCAGGACGAACGGCTGTCCGCTCCCTGCCGGAAGGCGGCCTTCTGCCGCTCCAGCGCCTCTTGGGTGGCCTGCCAGTCTACGCGCCCCTCGCGGTAGTGGCGGTCGGTGCGGATCAGCTGCCGCGCGTCGGCCCATAACGTTCTTGTTCCAAGGTGGTTGAGATAGTGCGCGATGATGGTGGTCGAGACCAGCTCGCCGTAGGAGACCACCTGGTCGTAGTTGTAGTTATAGTGCTCAGCCTGGGGCTGCAACGCGGCGATGGTTTCGTCGAGCCGGCACAGCAGCGAGCGCACCTTGCCGACGAGCTTTTCGTCGTTTGGAATCAATGTGTTGGCTATGCCGAGATGATAGTCCTCCAACTGCTGGCGCAACTCCTGCCGGTTCTCCGTCGCCGGGCCTCCGCCGGGCACTAGCTTCTCCAGCAGGTTGGTGGTCTTGCCCATGGCCGACACGACGACCACCAGCGGTTCCTCCGTCAGGTGCATCTGCACGATGTGCGCCATGTTGCGCACCGCCTCGGCGCTGTTGACCGATGCTCCGCCAAACTTGAACACCCTCATGCCAGCTCCCTTTCCATGTCGCGGCGCGAATCCTTGGCCTTGATGCTTTCGCGCTTGTCGTAGTGATGTTTACCCTTGGCCAGGGCGATGGTCAGCTTGGCGTAGCCACGGGGGTTGACAAAGAGCAGTTCCGGCACGATGGTGTAGCCGCGCTCCTTGATCTTGTTCTGCAACTTCCTGAGCTCGCGCCGGTTGAGAAGCAACTTGCGGTCGCGCTTGGCCTGGTGGCCCCAGTAGGATCCGAACTTGTATTCGGAGATGTGCATGTCGCGCACGAAGAGCTCGCTGCCGACAAAGGTGCACCATGCGTCCGAGAGGTTGGCCTTGCCCTCGCGGATACTCTTTATCTCACTACCCATCAGCACAATACCAGCCGTGTACTCGTCCATCAGGAAGTACTCGTAGGCTGCGCGTTTATTCTTGATCTCGATGATGTTCTTCTCTTCCATGCCTTTACAACGGAATGGATGTTAAATTATTGCGCGGAACGAAAAAAGTGTGTATCTTTGCCGCTGAAAAGAGATGAAACCGATACTTGTCCACACCCGCCACTTCCCACCCCGGGACTACAGCGCCATCACACTGTTCCCGTTCGTGTTCCACAACGAGCGGCGGCTCAGCGAGCGCGAACTGCGCCACGAGACCATTCATCTGTGGCAACAGTTGGCGCTGCTAGTGGTCTTGTTCTATGTGCTTTACCTGCTCTTTTGGATCGTCGGCCTCCTGCGCTACCGCAGCCACGACCGCGCCTACCGCAGCATCCCGTTCGAGCGCTCCGCCTACCGCCTCGAAGGCCGCAAGAACCTCCGTCCCCTCACCATGGCCTTCGACTGGCTGCGGGGCTTTTGATGGTAGACAATGGAACGTCAGCAGCAGATCCTTGTTTGTCGCAGTTGCTCCTTGCGGGCCGAGGGGATGATTTCCTCGTGATAGAAGTAGTTGACCACCACGGGTG
>CAMHDJ010000025.1 GCA_946183915.1 uncultured Bacteroidales bacterium
GGCGTGTTCGAGCCCCTGCTCACCGAGGAGGACGCCATCATCAGCGACGCCCTGAACCACGCCTCCATCATCGACGGCGTCCGCCTCTGCAAGGCCCAGCGCTACCGCTACGCCAACGCCGACATGGCCGACCTCGAGGAGCAGCTCAAGGCCGCCCAGAAGAACCGCTTCCGCATCATCGTCACCGACGGTGTCTTCTCGATGGACGGCAACGTCTGCCCGCTGGACAAGATCTACGAGCTGGCCAACAAGTACGACGCCATGGTGATGGTGGACGAGAGCCACTCGGCCGGCGTGGTCGGCAAGACCGGCCGCGGCGTCACCGAGCGCTACAACCTGCGTGGCAAGATCGAGATCCTCACCGGCACCCTTGGCAAGGCCTTCGGCGGCGCCATGGGCGGTTTCACCACCGGCAAGAAGGAGATCATCGACATGCTGCGTCAGCGCAGCCGTCCCTACCTCTTCAGCAACTCGATGGCTCCCGGCCTCGTGGCCGCCGGCATCCGCATGTTCGAGCTCATGAGCGAGACCAACGCCCTGCAGGACAAGCTGCACGAGAACACCGACTACTTCCTGCGCCGCATGAAGGAGGAAGGCTTCGACTGCAAGCCCTCGGAGAGCGCCATCTGCGCCGTCATGATCTACGACGCCGCCAAGAGCCAGCAGTACGCCGCCAAGATGCAGGAAGAAGGCATCTTCGTCACCGGCTTCTACTATCCCGTCGTCCCGAAGGGCCAGGCCCGTATCCGCGTGCAGATCAGCGCCGCCCACGAGCACGAGCACCTCGACAAGTGCATCGAGGCCTTCAAGAAGGTCCGCAAAGAGATCGAGGGCAAATAAACAAAGTGCACCGAAAGCAAAGCAAGGGAGCCCGATCGGGCTCCCTTGCTTTATTTTTACATGATCGGAACCATATAACAGGTGTTTGACGGTGTATTGATCTTGAGTGAGGGTTTATGCGTAACTATAGGTTTACACCTTTTACTCACCTTTTACTCACCATTTGCTCATCTTTTGTCTCGCTCTAAGGTAACAATAAGGAAACTTCGGCGATGTCTCGACGGTCATTCGACGATTAGTAGCAGAATATTTCTTGCCAGATTAATATATTTATGTAATTTTGCAGTCGAATTGCAAGATTGCATAAACCTATGACACCTTTGGAAGTAGCGGAAATATACATTTTCTCCGCATATCCGTATTGTTGCCTTCTTGGTGAGCTCTTTGTGCCAATACCAGAATCACCACAAAAAGAGGGGAGCAAAGCCGTACTGGTTTTGCTCCCCTTTTACTCTCCATCGTTTCGCCTATTGCCTCGGTATATGGTGACAATAAGGATCCTTCGACAATGTTTCGAAGGTCTTTCGGCGGTCTGCATATAAAAAAGAACGTACCTTTTCTATTAAAGAGGCACGCCCTTCTTTTTAGAAGATCCATTTCTATCGAATTACCACCACTTTGCGGGCAGGATAATTACCGATCTTGATTAAATAGGTACCCGAGGCGGGAGCCTGGAAGCGCAACGGTGCATATTCATCCTGTTTGGCGGCGAGTACACGTCCGTTAATGTCATACAACGTTACATGATTGCCGTTGGCCCCCTCTATCACTATTTGTCCTCGGCTGGAATACACCATGGTGTTTAGGGCGTCCACACCGTCGATGCCTTCTCCCGTAATATAAACCGTGTCATGGATGAAGACTGTGTCGTGAAGCCAAACGGTGTCATATTGCGTCAGCCATAGAGTGTCTATCACCGACAGCGTGTCGTAAATGAAATTATCAATGGTGTCGTACATTGTATTCGTCACCGTGTCGTAATGTGTCACCGTCACGGTATCGGTCAAGGTAATGTATGTGGTGTCGTGCACATATACATTCACATATAATGTGTTTGTGATAGTGTCAGTCAGCGTGACATATGTGGTGTCGTGTACTGCATATGGCACATTGACATAGGTCGTGTCGTGTATATATACATTCATATACAAGGAATCGTGCAGCGTTGTCGTATCGTGAATATATGTTGTGTCTGCAGGAGTAAAAACAGCCGTTACAATGGTATCTGAGATCAAAATGATAGTTCTAGGGTTTGTGTTTACGTTGTCAGACCATCCTCTGAACTGCATATTCATCTGTGGCAAAGCAAAGATTTCAATCTGACTCATGTAAGGGTATGTGCCACCACCTATTGCATTATGGCAGGTAAGCGTGTATTCGTTTGGCTCAAAAACACCCACTATGACAGTATCTTGAACGCATATCAAAGTGCGAGGGTTGTCAGTGTTGTCATCGCTCCACTTTACAAAATGGTAGCCATAGTTTGGTGATGCAGTCAAAACAACCGCGCTTCCTAGTGTAACTGTATCGGTTCCTGTTGTTGTCCCCATCTCGTTATTGCAAGAATACACAGAGACAAACCTGGATGAGTCTTCTTGAATATTTCCAAAAAAGCTCCAAGGTCTATTGAATGGAGTTGTGTTGGTGTTGGTATATAGGTCTATCGTACCCACAGGGATAATCAAAGTTGCATTACTAAGGGGGATTCCGTAGAAAATATTATTGGTATCGCCTACTTCAGCGTCATAGTATGGTACACTGTCGGTCCAATCTACACGTACTGTCGATATATTCAAACAATTCTTGAATATGTTTTTGTCAATTGTCTTGACATTATTGCCAAACGAGACGGTTCCCAATCCAATACAGACATAAAATACTCCATCACTACCGTTGATAGGTAAAAAGGAGCAACTATCTGCATTAAAACTGACTGTTGAAAGAGAAGTGCATGAGTGAAAAGCCTGATTGGCGATTGTGCTAACCGAACGGGGAATGGTAATGGATGTTAATGCCGAGCATCCGTAGAAAGCACGATAACCTATTGTTGTTAGTCCATTGCCCAAATCGATAGTGCTCAAACTGATGCAGTTGTAGAATGCACTCTGTTTAATGGTTGTGACACTATTTGGAATGGTAATACTCTCCAGTGCAGAGCAGTTATAAAAAGCATTAAACCCAATCTCTATTATGTTACTTCCAAGACTAATGGAGGTTAAACTACTGCATCCTGAAAAAGTCTGCGAATATATTTGAGTAACACCATCAGGAATTGTGATAGATGTCAAACTGGTGCATCCTTCAAAGGCTGCACCCCCTAACCAGGTAACACTTTCTGGAAGGGTGATGGAAGATAAGTTTGAACAATTGTAAAAGGCATTATACCCAATAGTGTCGACATTATTAGGAATTGTGATAGATGTTAAACTATAACATTGCCTGAATGCATTAGATCTTATGCTGATTACACTTGCGGGAATCGTAACTGAAATTAATCCCGAGCATTTGAAGAAAGCACATTCATCGATATATTTCACGGTGTAGTATGTACCATTGTAGAATACTGTATCTGGTATTACGAGATTACCGGAAGGACTACCAGAAGTATAGGGATGATAATTAGAAAAACTTTGATAAGTAAATTGAACCTGGGGACATAATGTTACAGTATTATACTCCGTCCATGTGTTAGGATTAATCTTGTAATACAGCGTTTGTCCGCTAGGCGCCACCGCCGAGAAATCGTAGGCGTACACCTTTTCTGTTGCAGCCATCATTAAGATGGACACTATTAAAAGAATCGTCCTTTTCATAATGTGTTGCTTTCTTTGTCAGTTCGTGTCCATTGGGCGATTGTGTTATCATTCCCAAAGATATTCCGGCCCGAAACATCATCATTGTGTTTGATTGCCAGTTTCCCTTCTTTCGATAGTCTTAATAAGGCATTACTAATCTGAATATGTGCCATTTTTACGTCACTATATTCTTTCAGCCAATCTAGATACGAAAGTGGATACCCCATCGTGTACAATGTATAGAATTGATGAGATTTAAACTCTTTTGGCAGGAGAGCAATAATACGCCTAGCTTCATTCTCAAATAGTTTTATGTCAATCATTTTACAGAACCCTTGTACGTGTCGGGCGCAACTTCTGTTCACAGCTCGATGAAAAAAATACAACGAAGAAAGTGGAGCCATCCATTTATGTCTCTATCTTCTCGTGTAAGGGTCTGGACTCCCCGTGAAATGAATATAAAGGTACTCTGAATCGCTCCACAGATGGATGTATCAAGGGTATAATACGATCCAATGGAGCATCTCGTAACTCCTTTATTCCTAATTTCACGGTTGATGCGTAAATGGTCCAGATTTACACGATCGGAATAAGGCGAAAATGCGCTTTCTTTCGGTCTTTCTTCTCTGTCGAAAGACGATGCAAAGTTACAAACTTTTCTCGACGTGGCAAAAAATATTTCTTCTGTGTCGTTTTTTGTTGTATCTTTGCAGTCATAAATCAGAGAAGAAGAAAGCTATGATCAATATCGTTATCTTTGGGGCGCCGGGGGCCGGGAAGGGGACGCAGGCGCAGCTGCTGGCGGAGAAGTACGACTTCCTGCATATCTCGACGGGCGACCTGCTGCGGCAGGAGGTGGCGCTGCAGACCCCTGTGGGCCAGCGAGCCCAGGCCATCATGAACCGCGGCGACCTGGTGGGCGACGACATCGTGGTGTCGCTCCTCGGGCGCGCGCTCGAGCTGCGGTCCACGCTGCCCGACCCCGACGCTGCCCTCGACCCGTGGGACGTGGAGCGCCACGGGCGTCCGCACCGCCCCGAAGGCTGCATCATCGACGGCTTTCCCCGCACCGTGTCGCAGGCGCAGACGCTCGAGTTCCTCTTCGGGCGCCTGAAGCGCAAGATCGACTGTGTGGTGGCCATCGACGTGCCGCGCGACGAGCTGGTGCGCCGCATCCACGAACGCGCCGCCATCAGCGGCCGGGCCGACGACACCGAGGAGGTGATCCGCCACCGCCTCGACCTCTACGATCAGCAAACCACGCCGGTGCTCGACTACTACCGCGTGTCGGGCCTGCTGGTGACCGTCGACGGCAGCGGCGAGATCTCCGAGACCAACAGCCGCATCTGCCAGACGCTGGAGCTGGTGATGCACCTCAAGGCCAAACGGTAGGGGCGGGGCAAGCACTTGTTTATATAACCCAAAGATTGGCTGTTCTTCCGGGATTGTATTCTGTAAAAAATATATAATTTTTGGATTATATTCCAGAAATTGTATATATTTGCACCGAGAAAAAGATATGTTATGATTGCTCGGAAATTAGAAAAAACGATTAGTAACCAGCTGTTTAAGGGGAAAGCGGTGATTCTTGTCGGGCCACGGCAAGTGGGTAAAACCACCCTTCTGGAGGAGTTGGTGCGTCATAGTGACAGGCGAGTGCTCTCGCTCAACTGCGATGAGCCCGAGGTGCAGACCATGCTCTCCAATACCAATGTGGCAAAGCTGCGTGCCATTGTGGGAAACAACGAGCTGCTATTGATCGACGAGGCTCAGAGGGTGGATAATATAGGCCTGACAATCAAGATGATTGTCGACAACCTCAAGGATGTGCAAGTGGTGGCAACCGGTTCGTCGGCCTTTGAACTGCGCAACCGTCAAAACGAGCCTCTCACCGGTCGCAAGTTCGAGTACCAGATGTTCCCTGTCAGCAGTGGTGAGATCATAGACACGTTTGGCTTGCTTGAGGAGAAGCGCACGCTGGAGAACCGACTCATATACGGCAGCTACCCAGACATAGTGATGCACCCCGAAGAGGCCCGTCGCTATCTGACCGATCTCACACAGAGCTACCTTTACAAAGACATTCTTTCACTCGACAGCCTGCGCAAGCCCCAGTTGCTCGACAGGTTGCTGCGGGCCCTCGCCTTTCAAATGGGCAGTGAAGTGTCCACCAACGAGCTGGCCCGCACCCTGCAGACCGACGGCAAAACGGTCGACAAGTATATCGATGTGCTGGAGAAGTGCTATGTCGTTTTCCGTCTGGGCGGACTGAGCCGCAACCTCCGCACCGAGTTGAAGCGAGCCAAGAAGATATACTTCTACGACAGTGGAATACGCAACGCCATCATACAGCAGTTTGCTCCGGTGAATTTCCGCAACGACATGGGCGCGCTTTGGGAGAATTTCTTTATTTCCGAACGGATGAAACGCAACCACTACGACGGACACTACTGCAACTCTTTCTTTTGGCGCACCACCCTACAGCAGGAGATAGACCTTGTCGAGGAATGCGACGGCGCCATGACAGCGTTCGAGATGAAGTGGAACCCCGCGAAAAAAGTCCTCTTCTCAAAGAGTTTCCTGGAGGCTTACAACGTCAAAGAGACGGTGACCATAACCCCCGACAACTACCTGGAATACCTCTAGTGCACAAACGAGGTGAAATGTAAATAATCTCAGCAAGATAAAATTTATTTCGTATTTTTGCACTCATCGCTGCATGGTAATGTTCCATGCAAGTGTGTGATACATTGTTGGTTATAAGGAAATATTAATATATAGAGACAATGAAAAAGATTCTTATCGTCGGTGCCGGCGGCCAGATTGGCAGTGAGCTGACACGTAATCTCAGAGACATTTATGGCGACAACAACGTGGTGTGCAGCGACCTGCGTCCGCTGAAGGGCGACCCCTACGAGCGCGGCCCGGTGGAGCGCATCGACAGCACCCAGATCATGCAGATCGCCACTGCCGTGAAGCAGTACAACATCGACACCATCTACAACCTGGCGGCCATCCTGAGCGCCACTGCCGAGCTGAACCCCATGCTGGGTTGGAACGTCGGCATCGGCTCGCTGGTCAACTGCCTCGAGGTGGCCCGCCTGTTTGGCTGCGCCGTCTTCACTCCCTCGTCGATCGGCGCCTTCGGCCCCTCCACTCCGCACGACAACACGCCGCAGGACACCATCCAGCGCCCGAACACCATCTACGGTGTCACCAAGGTCACCGGCGAGCTGCTGAGCGACTACTACTTCACCCGCTTCGGCGTCGACACCCGCTCGGTCCGCTTCCCGGGCCTCATCAGCTACCAGACCCTCCCCGGCGGCGGCACCACCGACTACGCCGTCGAGATCTACTACGCCGCCGTCAAGGGCGAGAAGTTCGTCTGCCCGCTGAAGAAAGGCACCTACATGGACATGATGTACATGCCCGACGCCCAGAAGGCCATGATCGACATCATGGAGGCCGACCCCAGCAAGCTGGTGCACCGCAACTCGTTCAACGTGACGAGCATGAGCTTCGACCCCGAGATTATCTACAAGGCCATCAAGAAGCGCTACCCGCAGTTCGAGATGGTCTACGAGCCGGAGCCCATCAAGCAGGCCATCGCCGACAGCTGGCCCAACAAGATGGACGACAGCTGCGCCCGCGCCGAGTGGGGCTGGAACCCGCAGTACGACCTGGAGCGCATGACGGACGACATGATCCTCAACCTGAAGAAAAAATTGCTCTGAAAAAATAGATCGCGCACGATCTAATTGCGATTTTCGACCCTCGTCGGGGGTGCCCATTTTGGGCACCCCCGACTCTTTTTTTGCCCGTTTTTGGCCTCCAAACGGCCCCTGGAGGGCCTAAACGGCTGTGAGACACAGCCCTGTAGCCCTCCTGACGCCCGATCACCTCCGCAGTAGGTCCGCGGATGGTCCGCGGATGGTCCGCCCGCGGGCGGACGAATGGCGGTCGATGGGCGGGGGTGATCCAAATAGATCGCGCGCGATCTAATTTGTCATCCGGGTGCCTCGGCGACGAAAAAAAATAGGGGTCGATGTCGGCTTTTCGGGAAAAAGTGGTTATTATGTTGGCAGATGAACCTCACTAGGTAGCATGACTGACAGCAACGGGACACGGTACACGGACTTCGACGCTCTGGTGGAGCGCCACCGGGGGCTGATACGCAGCCTCTGCTGGCGCGGCGCCGACGGCGACGGGGCCCTGTGTGCCGACCTGATGCAGGAGGTGCTGGTGCAGCTGTGGCGGCAACGCCACCGGCTGCGGGCGGGGGCGAGCCGCGGCGAGGAGCGCGAGTGGGTGCGGTGGCATTGCCGCAGCGTGGTGTCGCACCACCGTCGCCAACCGCTGGTGCCGCTGGTGAGCCTCGACGAGGCCGCGCTGGTGGCCGCCGAGGCGGTGGACCACCGCGCCGAGCTCGAGGCGCTGGCCGCCGGCCTCAGCGAGCAGGAGCACCGCCTGCTGCAGCTGCTGATGGAGGGCTACAGCCAGGTGGAGATCGCCGCCCTGTGGCAGATGCACCCCGACAGCGTGGGGCGCCTGAAGCGGCAGATGATCGAAAAGATGAAAAAAAACATATAGTCTATGGAAGAGAAGGAGATACTGCGGATGCTCGACGAGACGGCGGCCTGGCAGCGCGAGGCCGACCGTGAGCACTTGGAGGCGCTGGGACAGAAGTCGACCCAGGGCCTGCGGCGTTGGCAACGGCAGCGGACGCTGGCGTGGAATGTGGCCGCCTCGGTGGCGGTGCTGCTGGTGGCCGGCGGCTGGTACACGCTGCTGCCCCAGCGGGTGGACGACCGCCGCGTGCTCTGCAACATCCATGGCGAGGAGCAGCTGGTGCTCAACCGGGCCTGCGCGGCCCTGGGCTCGTGCGACAACCCCGCCGTGGCACGTCTGATTCCCGATGGGGGGGGTATTTTATAAGGTTTAAGGTTTAAAGTTTAAGGTTTAAGGTTTACAATTTACATTTTACAATTTCGGATGAAGAAGTCCATTTACATATACCTTGCGGTGCTGCTCCTGCTGCTGGCGGGGGCCACGGCGTGGCGGCAGCGGCCGGCGGAGGCCGAGGGCTCGGAGCTCTACCAGCGCTACCGCGACGTGGAGGGGGTGCGCGTGGGCTTCGTCGAGGACTTCCCCGTCAGCGACAGCACCAGTTGCGACGTCACCGTCTTCGAGGCGCTGACCGACGAGGGGTGGGAGTGGTTGCTGGACGAGTTCCAGCTGCATGAGACGTTTGCCGAATGGGATCGCATCGACTCCATCACGGTGGCCGCCGGCGGCCACCGGCCGGATCCGGAATACAGCATCAACGCCTGGGCCTCGGCGCCGAACCACCCCGAGGTGTGGGGCGACCGCCTGGCCGACCCCGGGGCCGACAGCAACGACTGCGTCATCGCCTCGCGCGCCTTCCGCTGGATAGCCGCCTTCCACACCAACAACGAACAACAGTATGATGATGTGATTCACGAGTACATGATGCGTGCCATCAATAACGGCCTCCGTATGGCACCGGGAAAAGAAAATGATACAATAAATATACAATAATCGCGTTATCAATCACGTAAAGCTATAAAAACATGAAGAAGATTCTATTATTGGGTTTAATGGGTCTGATGGGTCTGATGGGCTTGCGGGCTCAGGGGCAGGCCGTCGGTTGCGACGACACGGTGCGTTGGGGCACAGCGCTCTCGTTCGAGGGCAGCAAGTGTTGCTGGGCGGTGCTGGAAGGTCCTACGGACTGTTTCTATTCCAGCTACAATCAGATTGACTGCAACTACGACACCCTCGCCGACCACCGTTTCTTGTCGCCGTGGGTGGAGGTCCCCTCGTTTGCCGCCACCGACTCGGTGGTGCTCATCTATGCCACCGAGGTGAGCTGTACGGCCGAGTATAGCGTGGCCGTCACCACCGACGGAGTGACCTACGACACCCTGCGCCATCGGCTGGTGGACGCATATCAGCACGACACCATCTTGCTGGGTGCCTACGCAGGTCAGGTGATACGCATACAGTTCTGCCACTACGGGTTGAACAGCACCTTCGACCCCTATGCCGCCGGCTGCTCCTATGCAGCGGACTATCACTGGCAGCTGCTGTTCTCGGCGCTGCAATGGCGCAGCCTCGTCTACCCGGTGGTGAGCTGGTGGGTGCCCGCGAAGGCTTATGTGGGCGAGACCACATGGCTGCGGGCCTCGCTTGCCGACGGCTCGTCCACGGGGCTGACCTACACGTGGCACTCGTCGCTGACGGGGCAGACCCTGACGGGCGACACGGTGGGGCTGACCTACACGGCTGGCGGTGAGGACACGCTGACCCTGATAACGACGAACGCCTACGGCAGCGACACGCTGACGCAGACGGTGACGGTGGTGGACTGCGGCGGTGTCGTCACCGCCCATCCGTGGCTGGTGGACTTCAGCACCGACTTCGACTGCTGGCGCACAGTAGGCACGGTAGGCTGGAGCTATGCAGGCAGATACATCTCGGGCAATACCTACTATGGCATTTATGCGGCACACAACAATGGCGGCGCCAATATCATCGCTTCGCCGGCGGTAGTGCTGCCTGCCGACTCGACAGGACTGCGCCTATACTGGAAAGACAGCCGGCTTAGCAGTGGCACTTCAACATACTATGTGCTGGTTTCCACCACCAGCCGCTACGACATCACGGAATACGACACCATCTTTACCTGCACTTCGCAGACCAGCAACGTGACACAGCGCAGCGTTTCACTGGCCGACTATGCCGGCGACACTATATATATAGCATTCTGTAAGATGCTTCAGAACGGCCGTACCGTCTTCATCACCGACGTGCAAATGTACAACGCACTGGCACCGATAGGCACGCTGGAGGCACCTGCCGTCGCCGTCGCCACGGGCGACTCGGTGCAGTGCACCGTGCATCTCGCCCAGGGTGACTCTCTTACCTATAGCTGGCACAGTGTTCTGCTGGACAGCACCATAGTGACTACGGATTCTGTACTGACCATCGTCTATCCTGAAGCGGGCAGCGAGACGCTGACCGTCACCGCCAGCAACGCCCACGGCACGTTGGAGCTGAGCAAGAGCTACAACGTCTATACTTGCAATGTTGTCAACACCTACCCATGGGAAGAGGACTTCAGCGACGCTGGCGGCAGCTACAATGTGTGCTGGGCCATCGACGGCTACAGCCACAACGCGCCCAATAGCGGCTACGGTGGACATGACGAGGAGACCGACGTGGTGTGGTCGTTCAATAACTGCATGATAAGTTCCACCTCGGGTAGCTATATGATTACACCCGCGTTGGCCATCCCGGCCGGCGAGACCAACATAGCTTTTATGGTCGAGTATATGACAGGAACCATGGACATTCGTGTGTCGCCCACCGCCTCGACCGACACGGCGCAGTTCACCGACTTGCTGCTCACAGAACCCAATACCTATAATATCAAGCGGAGGTGGGTCAACTTAGGCGCATACGCTGGGCAGACCATCCGTGTGGCCCTTGTCACCTCCAATCCGAACAGCCAGAGCGTCAACCGCGTGTGGGTGGGTATCGACACCCTGCCCTACATCGGTAACAAGGTCTCGGTGCCTGCCAAGATACACAGCGACTCGACGGCGCTCTGCACCGTTGCCCTCTACCACGGTGCCACCGACGGGCTGCACTACACCTGGACGTCGGCTGTGGGTGGCATCATCACCACCAACGCCTTGGGCGACAGCGCCTGGGTGAGCTACGGTGCCGGCTTCAGCAGCACCGAGGATACCCTCACGGTGGTGGCCGTCAACGCTTTCGGCGCCGACACCGTGCAGAAGCCGCTGCACATCATCGACTGTACGCCGGCCCTCACGCTGCCCTGGAAGGAGACCTTCGCCGACGGCCTCGTCTGCTGGTACAAACCCGAGGGGAGCAAGTTTGTCGACGTCATCCCCTACAACATGTCCAGTTATGAGTACATGCGCCACCTCTACCTCAACGCCAAGTTGGATACCGCGGGCAGCTGGCTCATGTCGAAAGAGATACATATTCCGGCCGACACCACCCTCTCGCCCCGCCTCTTCTGGAAGGTGGCGTCGAGCAACGGCAACTACCAGCACCTTTACAGTGTGTTGGTGACCACGGCCGTGGATTATACGGACACCGCCAACTACACGGTACTCTATACCGACAGTTCCACCCATGTCAACTTCTCCAACTACGACCTCCGCAGTGTGGACCTCACCCCATACGCCGGGCAGAGCATCCACGTGGCGTTCCACAACCATGGCAACCACCTTCCCACAAGTAGCGTCAGCCTCTATATCGACGATGTGGAGATACGGTCGTCGCAGGTGCCGGTGGTAAGTCTGTCGGCCCCCGGTACGGTCAACAGCCACACGCCGGTGACCTTCACCGCCACCCTCGTAGAGGGAAGTTCTACCGGGTTGACCTACACGTGGCACTCGACGCTGATGGACAGCACGATGGTCACGACAGCCCCTGCGCTGACCATGACATATACTTTAGGTGGAAACGATACCCTCAGAGTCATCGCCTCGAACGCCTACGGCGCCGACACCGCCACGGCTACCGTCGCGGTGACCGACTGCACGCCCATCGCCGCCCTGCCGTGGATGGAGGACTTCAACAGCGTTGCTGCGGTGGCTTACAACGCTGCCAACGGCAAGGTGCCCAACTGCTGGAACCGCTACTGGAACGGTAGCGATGCCAAATACACTCCGCACGTCATTGGCAGCTATCTCAACCAAACGGCCGTCCACACCTACACACAATCCAATAATGCACTACTGTTGCAGGCCGGTACCTCCAGTGGTTACGACAGCGTGGCCATGGTGGAGAGCCCCGCCTTCGATGTTCCGCTCAACGGGCAGCTGCTGTCGTTCTACTATATGCACGAGAGCGCCAGCTACGGCACCCTCAGTGTGGGCTACCTACAGGACGGCGTTTTCGTGGGTGTGGCTGACATGGAGCCGCAGGCTACGGGCCGCACCGATACGGTGAGCCTCCAGGCCATCCCCGCAGGGGTGAACCGCATTGCCCTACACTGGAAGAAGACCGGCACATGGTACGGCGTTATCGTCGACAACCTCCGGGTCTTTGCCCGCGACACGCTGCCCACGGTACGCATACAGGCACCCGCCCAAGTCTTCGTGGGCGACCCCGCCACCTTGCGCGCCGCCATGGTCAACGGCTTGACCGACGGGCTGACCTACACGTGGCACTCCTCGCTCACGGGCAGCACCTGGAGCGGTACGGACGAGTGGAATGTGACCTATAGTGTGGGTGGTTACGACACTGTCAGCGTCGTTGCCGCCAATGCCTACGGCGCCGACACGGCCGTGGCGGTGGTCTATGTGGACAGCCATCCGCTGCCGCAGGTGACCCTCACGGCTCCCACCTCGGTCTACGTGGGCGACAGCGTCACCATCAGCGTCACTCTCAACGACTGCTCGACCAACGGGTTGGCCATGACTTTGCACAGCAGCCTGCTGGACACCACCATGACTCTTAACTCCTCACTCATCACTCTTAACTACACCGCCGGCGGCACCGACACCGTCACCCTCATCGTCAGCAACGCCTACGGCGCCGATACCGTCGAGGCGTACATCTATGCGGTCGACTGCAGCAACGCCACGCTGCCCTACGTCGAGACCTTCGAGGGCGTGTCGCCTATCCCATGGAACACGAGAGGCCAAAACAGTCTGCCCCTCTGCTGGCAGATGGCTTACAACGGCACCAATGCCAACATCCACCAGCCGACGGTCGTCAGCAGTTACCAGTTCATCAGCAACCTGCCCGACCAAGCCTTGCTGTTGATGGCTGGCAGCAGTGGCTACGCCACATGGGTGCAGGCCGAGTTGCCGCTCTTCAACGCGCCGCTGTCGTCGCTCGCCATCGCGTTGGACTACCGCTATGAGAGCGCCAACGCCGGTACCCTCACGGTGGGCTATGTGGACGACACCCTCGGTTACATCCCTGTCGACACGTTAGCACCCCATGCCGGTAGCTATACCCGCGACTCCATCTACTTTGCCGATGCGGCCACTGCCGGCAATGCCCGTATCGCGCTGCGATATGCCTACAATTCCTCTTTCTACGCTGTAGTCATCGACAATATCGAGGTCTTCAGCAACAACGGCATCCTAGCCCCGGAGAGCCTGGTGGCTGAGAACATCACCGCCACCTGCGCCACCCTCCGCTGGTCGGAGGTGGACACCGCCACGGCCTACCGCGTCACTCTCAGCGGTGCCATGAATATCGACACCGTGGTGACCGACACCACCCTCACCCTGTGCGGTCTGATGGACGATGCCGACTACAGCGTCACCGTAGTGCCTCTGGTGGGCAGCGATGCCGGTCGGAGGATCTCCACTACCTTCCACACCCTGATGCTTTGCGCTCCCTTGGCCAATGTGAGCATCAGCCCCGAGGGCATCATCAGCTGGCAGTACGACACCGCAGTCGCCGAGCAGTCGCCTGCCGGAGTGGAGATTGAGGTGATCGACCAGCAGGGACAAGTGCTGGTGCTAACCGACACCGCCTACTTCAGCCCCTACGTGGCTGCCGGCCTTACCCCCGGCCACACCTACTCGTTCGCCGTGCGCACCCTCTGCGCCAGCGCTACGGCCAACACCGCCGACACTGTCGTGACGCAGGTGGCCCCGAGTGTCTGTGCCGAGGCGGCCAGCAACACCATCCCCTCCAACTCGCATTTCATGGACAACTTCTGGGAGAGCAACTACAGCCAGGTGATATATCCCGCCAGCTTTGCCGCCGGCATCGACACCCTCTACGGCATCGCCCTCCGCGTGGCCCAGTATGAGCCCTACTCGTGGCAGACCACCTCGGGCACCTGCCGCTACGACATCTATGTGGGTCAGACCAACGGCACGCACACTTCGCCGCTGACCTCCGACAGCCTCACCATGGTGGTGCAGAACAAACACTACTCGCTCTCCGGCACCGGCTGGCATAACTTTGTCTTCGACACACCCTACATCTACGACGGCACGGGCAACCTCGTTGTCACCATCGTCAGTCGTCAGTCCAACACTGTCTACGATCCCGTCTACGGTGTCCACACCGACGCCACCTGCACACACTTTGTCCAGGATGCGGACCACGGCAGCAGCAACATCAACCCATCGACCTTCAACTTCCAGTGGGAGACCAACACCAACATCCCCGACATCCGTCTGCTGGGCGGCTGCGGTGGCAGCACGAACACCTGCCTGGCTCCCGAGACGGAGGTCGTGGCTGTCGACACCCACAGCGTCAGCTTGCAGTGGGCCCAGCGTGGCTCAGAGAGCCTCTGGCAAGTGGAGTATCGACCCGTAAGCGCCAGTGCATGGCAGGTGGCCGACACCACCAGCGCCACCAGCTTCACCATCACTGGTCTGGCGCAGGCCACCCACTATGTGGTGCGCGCCGGCGCCGTCTGCAACGACAGCCTCGTCGTCTACGGCTTCCCCGACAGTGCCACCACCCTCTGCGGCTACATGGAGCTGCCCTACACCATCAGCTTCCTTGCCGACGAGTACCCCTGCTGGACCCTCGGCAGCAACTTGTACCACAACAACTGGAACGGTGTCACCCTCAGTGAGTGGAACACCAACGGATTCCTCGTCTCGCCCGAGGTGAACGCCAATATCGCCGACCTCCGCGCCACCATCACCTCCCTGCGCCCCATTGCCGAGAGCTATGAGTCGCGCTTCGCCGTGGGCGTGGGCAATGCCGACGGCAGCAACGTGACCTGGATCGACACCATCGGCTTCCTGCAGCAGAACACCGTGCAGACCAACGAGGTACACTTCAACCACTACACCGGCAGCGGCCGCCACATCATCCTCCGCGGAGTGGAAGGAACCTGCTACATCCGCCAGTTCACCCTCGAGGCCTTCGCGGGCTGCGTACCGGTACACGACGTGACGGTCGACAGCATCGGCGAGCACAGCGCCCAGCTGACCTGGGTGCCCGAGGTCGCCACCCACACCTGGGCCGTCTACCTCGACGGTGCCCTGGTGGCCACCACCTCGACGCCCAGCTACACCCTCACCGGCCTCAACTCCAACACTCAGTACACAGTCGGCGTGAGCGAGATCTGCGGTGCGGGCGACACCTCCACCGCCGTCACCCGCCTCTTCCGGACCCGTTGCGACGCCTTCGCGCTGCCTTACTTCGAGGAGTTCGACCAGGCACCTGAGATCGGCAACGATCACATACTGACCGACTGCTGGATTCTCCATGCGGCCGGCAACTACGCCACCGCCTACTGCATCGGCGACCAGTGGAGCTACACCTGCCTGCAGTTTTACGACAACAATGAGGGCTACGACGTGGTCAACTACCTCAGCTCGCCGAGCCTGACGGTCGGCGCTGGCGGTGCCCTCGTAGCCTTCAAGGGCCAGACCACCTACTTCGACACCTTCACGGTGGGCATCATGCTCACCCCCTACGACACTTCCACCTTCATCCCCGTGCGCGAGATTACGGTCAGCAGCGGCGGCATGGCCTGGTACAGCTTCTCCACCGACACCATCGCCGGCGCTCCCACCAGCGGCACCTTCACGGTGGCCTTCCGCTTCACCGGCGAGGGTCAAGGCCTCATCGACTCGCTCACCGTCACAGCCAATCCCGTGCCCACCCATGACCTCGCCCTCGCGGTCAACGACACGGCCATGGGCACCGTCAGCGGCGCCGGCACCTACGACGAGGGCACGATGGTCACCGTCAGCGCCACGCCCAAGCCGGGCTACCGCTTCGTGCAGTGGAGCGACGGCATCATCGCCGCCACCCGCCAGGTGAAGATGGACACCGACCTGAGCCTCACGGCCTACTTCGAGGCCATGCCCTGCCTGGTGCCCACCGACCTCGCGGCCGAGGTGGGCGACGTGGAGTGGACGGGCGAGCGCTACGTCTGCGACGTCACCCTCCGCTGGACCCCCGGCGGCGACGAGCAGCAGTGGGAGATCCGCGTCGACGCCGACACCGACTTCCCCGAGCAGACCTTCACCGCCACCGACACCTTCTATGTCATCGACAATATGGACGACGACGGCTGCACCCACACCTTCCAGGTGCGCGCACTCTGCGCCAACGGAGAGTACGGCGACTGGAGCGCGACGCAGCAGTTCGCGCTGCCCATCATCGGCATCGACGACGTGGAGTCCACCGCCTGGAGCCTCTACCCCAACCCCGCCAGCGGAAGCGTCACCATCAGCGCCGCGGCTGCCGCCGAGCTCACCATCCACGACCTGCAGGGCCGCGAGGTGCTCCGCACCAGCATTGGCAGCGGCGCCACGACGGTCGACATCAGCCGCCTCAGCCAGGGCGTCTACTTCGTGCGCCTCGGCGCCGGAGTGAAGAAGCTGGTGGTGAGGTAGTGCCGTAAGCCGACATAAACGGGAGTGTCCCATAGGTCGAACCCGCTTTCTGCTGGGGGACTTATGGGACACTTCTTTTTGGTTCGCCCCTTCGGGGCTCCGGCCTTGCATCGTGCCCCCGTCAGCCGTGCATCCAGTGGGGTTTTATGCAGAGATGATGCAGAGATGATGCAGAGGGGATGCAGGGATGATGCAGGAAAAAATGCCTAGTTGATGCCTAGATGATGCCTAGATGATGCCTAGATGATGCCTGGATGATGCCTAGTTGATGCCTTGGGGAAGGGTAGGGGAGAGTGAGAGGAATGTTAGAGGGGTGTTAGAGGGGGGTAGGTGGGGGTGGGGGTTATTTCTCCTCGGGCTCTCCGGGCTCGGCGGGCTCGTCGTGGGGCGGCTCAGGCTGACCGGCCGGCGGGTTGGCCTCGGCGGTCAGCTGGCGCATGAGCATGTAGTAGACGGCCACGAAGAGCAGCGCCATCATCACGTCGCCCAGACCCACGAAGCCGCGCCCCAGGAAGAGCAGCGGCAGCAGCAGGAGCAGCAGTCGCGCCAGGGTGTAGCAGTGGAAGCCCGTCCAGCGCAGGCGCCACATGAGGGCGGCGCCCAGCACCTCGAGCACGTAGAGCAGGCCAGCGCCGGCGAAGTAGCCGCGCGGCATCTCGAACAGCCGTTGCATCATCACGCTGAACTCCTCGGGCAGCAGGCCGGGGGTGTCGGCGTAGACCTGCTGCATGGTGGGCAGCAGCAGCGCCATCATCAGGTAGCTAAAGGCGTTCAGCCCGGCAAAGATGAAGGTGATCACCAGCAGTATACGGAAAAGTGTCTTGTTGTTCATATCCAAATTCTTAATTCAATATTCAACTTTCAACTTTCAATATTCAACTTTCAATTTTACCCCCTGACTTCGGTGCCCCACATGAGTTTTTCGCGGATGGCGCTGTAGAAGTTCTGGTGGCCCAGACGCACCAGGCGGATGGTGAAGGGCGCGCGCCGCACGTCGATCTCGCTGGCGGCGCCGAGGGTGGCGCGGCTCGAGTCGCGGCCCAGGAAGCAGTCGCTGTTGACCCGCAGGCGTATCTCGGCCGTGTCGGGCACGATGACGGGCCGCAGGGTGAGGGTGTGGGCCGAGATGGGGGTGATGAGCAGGCAGCGCGAGTCGGGCGTCAGGATGGGGCCGCCGCAGGAGAGCGAGTAGGCCGTCGAGCCCGTGGGCGTGGCCACGATGACGCCGTCGCCGGCATAGGTGGCCACGTAGTCGCCGTTGACGTACACCTCGGTCTTCAGCAGCGACGCCTCCTCGGTGCGGTGCACAAACACCTCGTTGAGGCAGTGGCTGAGCGCCCGGGGCCTCTCCGGCGCATCGCCTCCCCGCGGGGCAGGGGCGACCGAGAGCTGCAGCAGGGTCCGCTCCTCGATCGTGTAGCGCCCCTCCAGGAGCTCGTCGACCAGGCTGTCGAGGTTTTCCTTGCCCACGGTCGTCAGGAAGCCCAGGTGGCCGAAATTGATGCCCAGAACGGGCGGGAAACGCCCCGGGTCGTCGCTCCCGATGAACTGGATCGAGCTCAGCAGCGTCCCGTCGCCTCCGATCGAGAAGAGGAAGTCGCAGCCCGCGGGGTCGGCGCCGTCGCGCAGCTCGCAGGTCTCGATCCCGCGGCGGTGCAGCTGTTCGGTCAGCTGTCGCAGGCTGGGTTCGGCGTCGGTGTCGATGTGGCGATAATAGAGTGCTATCTTCATAATGTCTTATTTTATCAGCAGTACGGTTCCGGTGTATGTCTTGACGGTGCCCGTGTTGAAGCGGCACCGCAGGCGGTAGGTGTAGACTCCTCCGCGGCTCTCGGCCGTGGGGGTCCAGCCGGCGGCCGGCTCCTCGGTGCGGTAGACGAGCATGCCCGCCCGGTTGTAGATCTCCAGCTCGTAGAGGTCGCCCAGCAACCCCCGCACCACCGGCCGGAAGACCCCGTTGCGGTCGTCGCCCGCCACGATGGCGTTCGGCAGCCACGCCACCGGCGCCGGCGGGTCGGGCACCACCAGGCAGCGCGTGGTCGAGTAGCGTTCGTTCATGCCGCAGGCGTCCTTCACCCCCAGCTGGTAGCAGTGCAGCGAGTCGTAGGGGTTGATGTCGCTGTCGGTGTAGCGCGTGGTGCTGCCGCTGAAGGTGGCCACCTCGCGCCAGGGTGTGCCGTCGATGCTGCGGTAGAGCGTGTAGTCGAAGGCCGGGTCGGTCTGCAGCGCCAGCCGGATCTCGGTCCGGACGCTGTCGTACTCCAGCCCCTCGATCTCCACCACCGACGCGCTGTCCACCGTGCGTCGCTCCACCTCTATGACGTTCGACAGCGACCGTATGCCCTCCGCACCCTCGGCCACCACCCGCATCCGGGCCCGGGTGACCGCCTCCGGCATCTCGAACGTGTAGCTCAATTGGCTGCTGTCCTGCGTGGTATAGTACTCGGTGAAGCCCTCGTGCAGCGGTTCCAGCATCAGCTCCAGCCGGTAGCGCGGCTGCCCTTGGGGCAGACCTGTGTAGGGTGTCCACTCGACGTGCACCGTCGTCGCGCACTCCGGCACGTCGGCCGTGAGCAGCACGTTGCCGAACGACGGCGTCAGGGCGCTGACGTTCATCGCGCTGTCGAAGACGTGCAGGCGGTAGGTGTGCCGCTCCAACGGGCTGTGGTCGAGGCAGATGTGTGTGCTCTCCGACCACCCGTAGACCGTGTCGTAGTCCAGACACGGCGTGCCGCTGCAGATGTGGTAGCCCATGGCGCTGCTGTCGGCGCTGGGCTGCCAGCGCAGCACGATCTGCTGTGTGGCGCTGTCCACCGTGGCCATCCACCACGTCAGCGGCGCCACCGGCGTCTGGGCGCCGGCAGCCAGGGGCATCAGTAGCATCAGCAGACTATGTATCTTCTGTCCCATCAGCCAATCGTTTGTAGTGCCACCAGGTGGCTGTAGCGGCCCCCGAGGGCCATCAACTGGCTGTGGGTGCCCTCCTCGACGATGCGGCCCTGCTCCAGCACCACGATCCGATCGGCCCCGACGACGGTCGATAACCGGTGGGCGATCACGATGGCCGTGCGGTCGCGAAGTACCTCGTCCAGCGTCTGTTGCAACTGCCGTTCGCTTTCGGTGTCGAGGGCCGACGTGGCCTCGTCCAGTATCAGCAGCTCGGGTTCGCGCAGCAGGGCCCGGGCAATGCTGATGCGCTGGCGCTGCCCGCCGCTGAGCAGGCTGCCCCCTTCGCCCAGGTTGGTGTCGTAGCCCTGCGGCAGGGCGCTGATGAAGTCGTGGGCTTGCGCCGCGCGGGCCGCGGCTTCGATCTCGGCGCGCGTGGCTTCCGGCCGCCCGAAGGCGATGTTGGCGGCCACACTGTCGTTGAAGAGCAGCGTGTCCTGCGCCACCACCCCGATGCGGCTCCGCAGCTCCTCCAGCGGCCACTGGTCCACCGGCACGCCGCCGAAGAGCAGTTCGCCGCCCGCGATGTCGTAGTAGCGCCCGATGAGGTCGGCCAGGGTCGACTTGCCGCTGCCCGAGGCGCCCACCAGCGCCACCGTGCTCCCGTGCGGTACGCTGAGGCTGATGTCCTGCAGCACAGGCACTTCCGGCGTGTAGCCGAAGGTCACGTGCCGCAGCTCCACCAGCGGACCCTCCGCGGCTCTCGCCTGTTTCCGTTCGCGTGCCGGCCGCCCGTAGACCTCCTCCTCCTCGGCCAGGAAGGCCGCCACCCGCTCCTCGCAGGCGCGCCCTTTCTTCATCTGGGCCAGGGCCGTGGAGAGGTCCTTGGCCGGCGGGATCATCAGCACGAACATCATCACGTAGCTGATGAACAGGTCGGCCGTCAGGCCGTGGTCGCCGCGCATGATGAGCAGCGAGCCGAAGAGCAGGATGCCCACCACGATCACGTTGCCCAGGAAGTCGCTGATCGGCGAGGCGGCGTAGATGCGGCGGAACATGGCCGTGCGCCTCCGCGTGTAGTCGCGGTTGTATGCCTGGAAGCGCTTGTTGCTGAAGTCGATAGTCGTGTAGGCCTTGATCACCTTCAGCCCCCCGATGGCCTCGTCGGTCATCGACACCAGCTGCGAGTTCATCTCCTGCACGGTCTGCGATTTGCGCTTCAGCCGCCGCGAGAGGCCCGCCACAACTCCCGCCACCAGCGGCAGCATGCACAGCACGAAGCCCGTCAGTTTCACGTTGAGGTAGAGCAACATAGCCAGGTAGAGCACCAGGCTCACCACCGCCGTCAGCAGCATTTGCACCGAGCCAAGTATGTTCTCGTCGTATTCCACCATGTCGCTCCCGAAGCGTGCCAGCACGTCGCCCTTGCGGTGGCGGTCGTAGTAGGCCACCGGCAGCCGCATCGCTTTGTGGAACAAGTCGTTGCGCAGGTCGCGCACGATGCGCGTCCGCAGGATGCCGATCTCGGCCGCCGCCAGGTAGCCGAAGACGTTTTTCAGGCTGTAGAGCACGAAGATGATGCCCGAGAAGAGCAGTAGCGCCTGCAGCCGTCCGAAGCCTATCAGCCACCGGTAGAGACGCTCGAGCCCCTCGGCCACCAGGTTGCCCGTCGCCACCGCTGCCCCGTCGCCCTCGCCGAAGAGGATCTTCAGGAAGTCCGCCACCGAGAGCGCCGTGGCCATCGTGAACACCACACTCAGCACCACCAACAGCACATACAGCGCCCCGCGGGCACTGTATGGCTTTGAGTATCTGTATGTTAGGTGTCTGTTTGGCATCTACTTGTCTGTTAATCAGTGTCTAAGCCCTGTCAGGTCCGCCTCAGGTCCGCCCCAAGTCCGCGGATGGTCCGCGGATAGTCCGCCCGCGGGCGGAGGTGTGGCGGTCCTGGGGCGGGGGAGCCTTGGCGTATGTTTATCCTCACCATAAGGCGAGGGTAGGGCGGTCAGAGGGTGTAGCCGATGTAGTTGTGCGGCGTGAGGGCCTTCAGCCGTTGGCGCACCTCGTCCGAGACCTCCAGGGTGTCGACGAAGTCGCTGATGGTCTGGGCGGTAACCTTCTCGTTGGTGCGGGTCAGCTGCTTCAGGGCCTCGTAGGGGTTGGGGTAGCCCACCGACCGCAGGATGGTCTGTATGGCTTCGGCCACCACGGCCCAGTTGTTCTCCAGGTCGCGGTAGAGGGCCTGCTCGTTGAGGAGCAGCTTGCCGAGGCCTTTCTCTATCGAGGCTAAGGAGATGAGTGTGTGGGCGATAGGCACGCCGATGTTGCGGCTGACGGTCGAGTCGGTCAGGTCGCGCTGCAGGCGCGAGACGGGCAGCTTGTGGCTCAGGTGCTCCAGGATGGCGTTGGCCAGCCCCAGGTTGCCCTCGGCGTTCTCGAAGTCGATGGGGTTCACTTTGTGCGGCATGGCGCTCGATCCCACTTCGCCGGCTTTGATGCGCTGCTTGAAGTATTCCATCGAGACGTAGGTCCACACGTCGCGGCAGAGGTCGATGAGTATGACGTTCAGGCGTTTGCAGGCGTCGAACCAGGCGGCCATCATGTCGTAGTTCTCGATCTGGGTGGTCAGCTGCTGGCGTTCGAGACCGAGGTGGTTGGCCACGAAGTCGTTGCCGAAGGCGCGCCAGTCCACCTCGGGGAAGGCGGCCAGATGGGCGTTGAAGTTGCCCGTGGCGCCGCCGAATTTGGCGGTGAAGGGCAGGCGCTCCAGCTCGTCGAGCTGGCGGCGCAGGCGGTAGGCGAAGACGCCCCACTCCTTGCCCAGGGTGGTCGGCGAGGCCGGCTGGCCGTGGGTGTGGGCCAGCATCGGGATGTCGCGCCACTCGGCGGCTTTCTCGTCCAGCAGCGCCAGCACGCGCCGGTAGGCCGGCAGCAGCACCTCGGCGCTGCATTCTTTCATGCTCAGCGGCACGCTGGTGTTGTTGATGTCCTGTGACGTGAGGCCGAAGTGGATGAACTCCTTGAGCTCCGACAGCCCCAGCTGGTCGAAACGCCCTTTGAGGAAGTACTCGACGGCCTTGACGTCGTGGTTGGTGGTCTTCTCTATCTCTTTGATGCTGAGGGCATCGTCGTCGGTAAAGTGGCGGTAGATGTCGCGCAGCTCGTCGGCGCGGGCGGCCACGGCGGCCAGCTGCGGCCGCTGGGCTTTCAGGCGCTCGGCCAGCGCGATGAAGTATTCCACCTCCACGCGCACGCGGTATTTGATCAGAGCCCCTTCGGAGAAGTAGGGGGCCAGGCATTCGGTCTTGCTGCGATAACGCCCGTCGACGGGCGAAACGGCATTCAGTGTGTTCATTACGTGTTAGTTAACTTTGTTAAAGATCAGGTTTTCGATGCCCACCAGGGTGCTGGTCGCCGTGGTGCCGTCCACTTTGAAGGTGAACGAGCCGAAGTCCTCGCGCGCCCGCGCCAGTTCCTCGTCGGTCATCGGGTACCAGCTGTAGCCGCTGGCCAGGGTGAGCGTGCTGGCGTCGAGGTTGCCGGCCATCCATTCCCAGGTGGTCATGTTGCCCTGCTCGTCGTAGGAGACGTTGGTGTAGGCCTGGGAGGCTTCGGTGATGTGGTAGGTCACCACGTCGTTGTTCCAGGTGTAGGTCCCTTTCAGGTGCTGGCCCCAGGCGATGATGTAGAGGTCGAGGTCCTGCTCGCCGAAGAGGGCCACGAAGGCGATGTCGTCCGGCATGTCGGCCATGCGGGGGGCTTCCCAGCGGCCTTTGAGGGTGGTTTCGTCGTCTTTGGTGCACGACACGCTCAGCAGGGTGGCAAAGGCCATGAAGGCAAAAAATAGTTTTTTCATAACTGTTTGGGTTTTAATTGTATGGGTGTTTGTTTGATGTTCTCACAGTGTGTGGTTCAGGAATGGGTGTTTCTCGAGCAGGCGTTCGATCTTGCGGCTGCGCGAGAGGTCGCGCAGGGCCTGGCAGTAGAGGGTGTTGTGGGTGTCGCTGCCCAGGAAGCTGATCCAGCCGCGGTCGATCATGGTCAGGGCGCGGCGCTTGGCCTCCTCGCCGTAGAAGCCGCCGAGCGACAGCACGTTGGCCTGCAGGTAGACGCTCTGGTTGAGCAGCTGCTCGATGCGGGTGCCGTCGATGTTGAGGTAGGGGTAGCGCTCGGGGTGGGCCAGGATCACTTCGTAGCCTTGGGTCTGCAGATCGAAGATCATCTCGTCGCAGCCCGCCATCTGTTCGTGGAGCGAGAGCTCGACGAGGATGTAGCGGTCGTTGATCTTGAGGAAGTGGGGGTTCTTCAGCCGGTCGGGGAAGCCGCGGTCGAGGCGGTATTCGCCGGCGATGCCCGCAATCTCGATCTCGATGCCGGCCTCGGCGGCGTCGCGGAGCAGCTGTGCGTAGCGCCGTTGGATGTCCTCTTCGTCGTTGGGGAAGCGCGGCACGCAGAAGTGGGGCGTGATGTACACCCGCTTGTAGCCCACGGCTTGGAGGGTCTGGAGGCAGGTGATGCTTTCTTCGGTGCATTTGGAGCCGTCGTCGACGGCGGGTATGAGGTGGCAGTGCATGTCGGTACCCAGGGCGGCGAAGATGGGCCGGGGTCCGTTGTCTTTTTTGAAGAGGTGGAAGGCCATGGCAGTAAGGGGGTTATACTCGTCGTATGTCGGCCCCGAGGCGACGCAGGCGCTCGTCGATGTGCTGGTAGCCCCGGTCGATCTGTTCGATGTTGTCGATGCGGCTCTTGCCCTCGGCGCTCAGGGCGGCGATGAGCAGCGCCACGCCGGCCCGGATGTCGGGCGACGTCATGCGCACCCCGCGCAGCTTGTGCTCGCGGTCCAGTCCGATGACGGTGGCGCGGTGGGGGTCGCAGAGGATGATCTGGGCGCCCATGTCGATCAGTTTGTCGACGAAGAAGAGGCGGCTCTCGAACATCTTTTGGTGGATCAGCACGCTGCCCTTGGCCTGCGTGGCCACCACGAGGGCGATGCTGATGAGGTCGGGGGTGAAGCCCGGCCACGGCGCGTCGGCGATGGTCATGATGCTGCCGTCCATGAAACGCTCGATCTCGTAGTGCTCCTGCGCGGGGATGTAGAGGTCGTCGCCTTTCTGCCACACCTCGATGCCGAGGCGCCGGAAGACCTGCGGGATGAGGCCCAGGTGTTGCACCTGCGCGTTGCGTATGGTGAGGTCGCTCTGCGTCATGGCGGCCATGCCGATGAAGGATCCCACCTCGATCATGTCGGGCAGCAGGCGGTGTTCGCAGCCGTGCAGCTCGCGCACGCCCCGGATGGTGAGCAGGTTGCTCCCCACACCGCTGATGCGGGCGCCCATCGAGTTGAGCATCTGGCACAGTTGGTAGACGTAGGGCTCGCAGGCGGCGTTCATGATGGTGGTGGTGCCATGGGCCAGGACGGCGGTCATCACCAGGTTGGCCGTGCCGGTCACCGAGGCTTCGTCGAGCAGCATGTAGCACCCTTTCAGGCGCTTGGCGTCGACGAGGTAGGCGCCGCGCTTGTACTGCACCTCGGCGCCCAGGCGTTCCATGCCGATGAAGTGGGTGTCGAGGCGGCGGCGGCCGATCTTGTCGCCCCCGGGTTGGGGCACCACGGCGTGGCCGAAGCGCGACAGCAGGGGGCCTACGAGCATGATGCTGCCCCGCAGGGTGCCGGCCTGCTCGCGGTATTCGGGGCTGTCGAGCACCTCCAGGTTCACCTGGTCGGCCTGGAATTCGAAGGTGCGGCCGCTCTCGGTGGTGGCGGTGATGTCTTGGCGCACGTTGACGCCGAGCAGTTTGAGCAGGTCGATCAGCCGGTTGACGTCGCGGATGTCCGGCACGTCGCTGATGCGCACCTTCTCCGACGTGAGCAGCACGGCGCAGAGTACCTGCAGGGCCTCGTTCTTGGCGCCCTGCGGCACAATCTCGCCTTTCAGTCGGCGTCCGCCCGTAATCTCGAAACTGGACATTATTTTGGTTTAAGGTTTAGGGTTTAGGGTGTGGTGTCTAATCGCCATTCTCAATTCCTGCGGCAATGCCTCGAAGAGGCATAATCTCAATAACCCCAGACAAACGAAGTGCAGTCTGGGGGTTGATGGATAACATGCCGTTGGCGTCTCGAAGAGACGCGATTTCATGTATTTGCCAGTTGCAGGTAGTCATTCCTTATTTATTAGTTTTTTTTCATTTTTCAACTTTCAATTCCCACTTCCCTTTTTCTTCTTTTTCTTTTTCTTCTTCCCTTCAGTCTTGGGAGCGGCGGCGGCGATGGCGCCCAGCAGCTCCTTCGAGTCGCGGAACTGGAACCCCTCGGGCAGCTGCAGGCGGCCGCCGCTGAGTTCGCTCAGCTGTTCCACGATGAGGCTGTCGTCCACCGTGTCGCGGTTCCACTGCAGGTATTGCCGTTTCATGGTGTGGGCTATCTGGGCCGTCAGCAGGGTGCGCTCCTTGCTCTCGGGCATGGCCGCCACGGCGCTGATCATGTCCTCCAGGGCGCGTCCGTAGTGCCGGTAGTGGATCTGGCTGTTGCGCAGTGACAGGCGGTGCGGGCGGAAGCTCTCGGTCTCCTCGCGGTCGATGACGTAGGGACAGTCGACGTCGAGGTCGTAGTGGGCCATGATCATCAGGTGGTCCCACAGGATGTGCTTGTAGTCGGTGCGCTCCTTGACCTTGGGGTTGAGGTGGGCCATGACGTCGATGATGACGTTGGCCATCTGGGTGCGTTTCTCTTTGGTGTCGAGTTGGCGGGCGTAGTCGATCATCTTGACCACGTTGCGCCCGTAGTCGTTGATCTTTAGTTTATCGCGTTGAGTGTTGTATTCCATAGTGCTTTTTATAGGTCAAGTGGCCCCATGGAACCCAAGGCGCCCATAGAGCCCATTAGCCCCATGGGACCCACTAGCCCCATGGGCCCGAGTTGTCCGTTGTCTTTAACAATGTGGAAGTGCATCTCGAAGATGCTCCGGTCGGCGACGGCATAGCGGAAGCCGCCGCTGAAAGCCGTGGCCTGCAGCGGCACGCTGTGGTCGAGCCAGAGGGGCTGGGCGATGCCGCTCACGTGGGCCACCGCGCCCCAGAGCCACAGCCGGTCGTTGACTTGGTATTCGGCCTCGGCCCAGAGGGCGTGGAGCCGTGTACCTTCGCGCCGCGGCGCCAGGCTGCGGTCGCCGTAGCCCTTGAGGCTGAAGTCGGCCGGCAGCAGGGAGCCTGCCGCCGCAAAGCCTGTGTTGACGGTGAGTCGGCTGGTGGGGTGGAACTCGAACGAGGGGGCCACCCAGCTCAGGCTTTGTGTGCGGCCGAAGCCGGTGCCGACACTCGTGCCGGTGGAGAGGTGCATGTGCCAGCCCGACGTGTCAACCCCCTGGGCCCACAGCATAGGGCAGGCCAGCAAGAGCGTGATCGTGAGGGCAAGCGTGCGTTTCATGGCTTATCGGCGGTTGCGGTGTTTGGAACTGCTGGACACGACGAGCGACGGGGCTCGGTTTTTGTCGTAGGTGACGTTCCCGCTCAGGGTGCCGCGGGTCCAGGCATTGTTGCTGCCGCGGTTGGCATTGAGGTTGTCGAGCAGGGTGCCCAATGCTGCGCTGGTGACGGGGCTGATGCCGTCCACATCGGTCTGTGTGCCGCCCACCAGGTGGCAGTGGGTTAGCGTGCCGCCCGTTTTGGTGCCGTAGAACTTCGGTGTGGCCGCGTCGACCTCCAGGGCATAGCAGTTGTTCACGGTGCCCGATGTCATGCGGCCCACGAGGGCTCCGTAGACGCCGGTGGCGTCGGTGCTGCTGACCACGAAGTGTTTCACTAGGCTGTAGCAGTTGCTGATGGTGCCGCCGCTCTGCACGGCGGCGATGCCGCCCGCGCTGTGGGGGCCGCTGGCGGAGTGGAGGGTGATGAACATCGCCGAGTCGTCGACGTAGCAGTTGCTGATGGTGCCGCCGCTGGTGGTGGACACGATGCCGCCCACGTTCGAGCCGTACAGCGAGCTGCTCTCGTTGCGGCAGTTGTCGACGGTGGCTTGGTTCTCGCACACGATGGCTCCCACGTTGCCACTGGTCCGGATGATGGCGTTGGCGCTCAGGTAGCAGTGGCGGACAACGTGCGAGTAGCCGGTCGAGTTGAGGTATACTATTCCGCCCCAGTCGGCGCTCCCGCTGGTGTTGTTGTAACTGATGTCGCTGTAACAGTCCTCGACGACGCCCTGGTTTTGGTAGCAGATGCCACCGGCACGAACGGCGTCCGATATTGATGCCGGCGAGGCCAGCACACAGGCTCGGACGGTGCCCTGATTGTCTTTGCAGATGCCGGCAAAGCGGCTCTGGTTGCTCAGAATGCGGCTCACGGCACAGTCGCACCCGACGATGGTGCCGTGGTTCTCGATGCAGATGCCGGCGTAGCAGCTGAGTTGACCCACTTTACCGTAAAATTTCTTTTCGTCGTCCGTTAGTCCGGAGGGTGAGATGTTGCGGCAGTCTTCTATGGTGCCGTAGTTGGTACCGCAGAGGGGTGAGTAGTCGGGGCCATCGCCGTTGGTGCTATAATCCAGCTGGCTATTGGTGATGATGGCCAACCCTTTCACGTGGCCGTCGGCGTGGATGCTGTTGAACAGGGGGCAGCAGCTCTGGTTGGTGATGCCATGGGTGACGCGAGATCCCGTACCCGCCGCATTGGAGAAGTAGGTCATGTGACCTTTGAAGTTGTTGATGCCGGTGCGCCAGTTGCCGTCGGTGAGGGTAATATCCGACCGCATGATGCGGAACCAGGTGTCGGCGGTCACTTGTTGGCCGTTGATGTACACCTCTCCGCCCACAGGGTTGTTGAAGCAGCTGCGTAGGTGCTGCAGTTCGGCGATGGTGTAGATCTTGAAGGGGCGATCTTGGGTGCCGTTGCCCACCAGGCCGGGCATGACGGTCGAGTTCGTGGCGTTCCATTCTGTGATGCCGAGGGCTTGAAGGTAGGTGATGCCGTTGCGACGCACGGGAACGGTGACGCTCTTGGTGAAGCTGCCTGCGTTGGTGTTGACCTTGATTTGGAGCTTGTAGGAGGTGGTGGTCTCGCGTCCGGCAATAGCCGGCAGCACCAGGTAGAAGCTCTTGAGGGCGTTCGCATCAAAGGCTAATCCGCCGGCCGGCATGGTGAGGGTGACTTTCTTGTCGGCATCGGCGGTGCTGGTGCTCGTCAGGTAGGGGTCGTAGGTCTTGTAGTTGTTCACGTTGAACATGCCGCTGAGTTGCTTGGGGGTGTCGCTGATTTCGGTGACCTCGATGCTGGTGATGGCGGTCGGAGTGGTCGTCTTGTTGAAGAACTGTAGGCGCACCAAGCCGGCCAGCGACCGGAAGTCGAGGTTGAAGGCGGTGTAGGGCGACGAGGTCCATTCACCACCGTACCAGGCCACCATCGGCAGCACCTGGCGGTCGAAGGTGTAGTCGCCTTTCTCGTCGGTGCGATAGGGTTGCTCGGGCTTCAGGCGCAGCTTGATCTCGTTGAAGTTGGCGTCGCCCGCCCCAGCCTCTTTGATTTTGTTTGCAGCGTCGTAGGGGTGCAGGCCGAGGAAGTACTTGGCGCCCCAGTTGAGGGTGGTGGCGAAGGAACCGTTGTAGTTCTCGTAGTCGCCGCTGGCGCCCGTCAGGTAGGCACTCCCTTTGAGGCTCCCGTCGGTGGGATCGGGGATGCCCTGGTCGCAGCCGATGCTGATCATGTCGCCCATCTCCCAATAGATCCACTCTTCGTTGAGCAGGTAGACCTTCGAGTTGTTGTTCTCCGACACCATCTGTTCGACGGTGGCGGTGAAGTCGTAACTGGCCACTTGTTGCTCGTCCTCGCAGGCCGTCAGCGCCAACAGGGCCGTCAGCAGCAGGGCTCCTATCTTGAAATGTTTCATATACATATTCTTTAGTTTTGTTAGCTTTGTATAGCAATCTAACCCTAAACTCTAAACTCTAAACTCTTAACTCATAACTCTTAACTCATCTACCAATCCCACGTACCGGTGGTGTACTGGCCGCCGTCGTCGGTGTACTCGGTGAATTCGTCCGAGGCGCGGCGGGTGTCCTCGTCGTGCCCCTGGATCAGCACGTAGTCTTTCTCCAGGGCCACGGTCATGTTGTAGCCCTGCTCGGCGCTGTAGGTGTAGGCCTCCAGGGTGGGTTTTATGTAGCGTTTCTTCATTTCTTGATCAGTTTTTGGATCGTTACATTGTCGGCTGTATGCACCCGCAGGTAGTAGGCTCCTGTGGGATAGTGGCTGACGTCGATGGTCAGGTTGTCGCTCTGGCGTGTGTTGTAGTCCTGCAGGCGGCGGCCCTCGTTGTCGTAGAGTTCCACGTGGCTCATCGTCTCGGTGGCCTCGATGGTGACGCGGGCTGTGGTCGGGTTCGGGTAGACGCGGATCTGCAGTTCGGTCGGCGTCTCCACGATGCCCTGCTGGCGGTTCACCGTCAGTTGCAGGGTGACGATGCTGTCGCATCCCGTCAGGGCGCTCTGCAGCGTGTCGCTCAGCACGATGGTCGACGAGCCGTGCAGCTGCATCGTCTCGCGCAGCAGCGCCACCTCGGTGGCCGTCAGGTAGAAGCCGTAGCCGCTGTAGGAGCTGCCCACCTCCACGCTGTCGGTTACCTGCTCACGCGTGGCGTGGTTCACCACGATGTGGAGCGTATGCGTGCTGTCCACCATCATCACCGAGTCGACGATGTGGCTCACCACCTCGTCGTCGAAGAGGTAGGTCACGCCGTCCCACTCCACGCTGTCGCAACCCGTGACGGTGAGCTCCTCGCTGACCGGGATCATGTCGGGCGTGCCGAACACTGGGTAGCCGTGGTTCTCGCCCTCGAGGTCGCTGCGCCAGGTCTTGTAGTCGCTGCCCTGGGCGCGCACCCAGAGGTTCAGCGTGCGGGTCAGGTTGTTCACTCCGTGGGTGTAGTTGCTCAAGGTCACCTGGTTGCCGCTGCCGCTGAAGGAGCTGCTGTTCTGTGACACGGCGTTGTTGCGCGTCTGACCCACGGCCTTGCTGGTGGCATGGTCGGCGTAGTAGTTGTAGTCGGCATGGCTGCCCTCGTCAAGCACGGCGCTCACACCGCCCTCGGTGGCTTCGCCGTTGAGGTCGCCGTAGACGTAGTTGTTCTCGATGACCGTGTTCTTGGCGTAGCCCACCAGACCGCCCACGCGCTGGTTGTGGCCCTGGTTGAGGGTGTGCACGTAGTTGTTCGTGATGAAGGTGCGGTTGTCGTCGCTGCCGCTCTTGCGTCCGCGCGAGCCGCTCGGTGTGATGGTGGTCGACTGGTCGGCATAACCCACGGCACCGCCCAGGTAGACGGCATCCATGCGGTTGATGTTGCGCATGTAGCTGTTCTTGATCTTGCTGCCCAGGCTGTAGCCCACCATACCGCCGCTGTAGACGGCGTTGCCCACATACTTGGCCGAGGTGCTCGACCGGTCGATGGTGCTCTTCTCGGCATGGGCCACCATACCGCCGCTCACGTGGTGGGTGGTGAGGATGGTGGTGCTGCTGTTCTCGTCCTCCAAGCTGTCGATGACGGCAACGTTGAGCACCTTGGACTGGACCGACTTGGCTGCCAGCGTGCCCACGTACTGGGCACCGCGCATCAGGGCGGCTTCGAGTTTGATGCTCTGCACCGTGGCCGAGTCGAGGAAGGCGAACATACCCACCTCGTTCAGGTCGGGTTCGTCGACGATGAGGTGCTTGATGCTCACATATTGGCCATCGGCCAACCGGGCGGTGTCGGTTGGATTATCGCTGACACCGCGGAAGCGGCCGCGGAAGCGGTGCTGCTGCGTACCCACGGGGGTCCACTTGTGGGCCGCCATGTCGTAGCCATCGGTCTTGTCGTGCAGGTAGACGTTGTTGAAGAAGAAGGGACGCGCCTGGGCGCCGTGGAGGCCGTTCACCACGCTGATGAACCAGGCCAGACCGTTCTCGTTGTAGATGTGCACGTCGCCGTTGTGTACGGTGACATATCCGGCACCGCTCGGGCGGGTTGTGTAGTAGTAGTTGTCGTCGTAGACGGCACCGGCATCGCTGGCTTCGTCAACCACGTCGATCCAGTAGTCGGCCGGGCTGTAGTAGGCGATCACACTCGTGCTGGCCGAAGGCACCACATAGGTGGTCGGCGTGCTGTAGTAGGGCGAGAAGTCCCACATGACGAACTTCTTGCCGTCTTTGGGTTTTGCTGCCAGGCGGATCACGTCGCCCTCGCAGAACGAGAGGGTCTGCAGGCCGCTACCCGGAACATCGGTGTCGTAGATATTCTGGTTCGCAGCGGCAATGATGCTGCCGTAGGTGCTGTTGGGCGACACATAAGGTGTGATCTTGATGGCCTTATAGGTGCGTATACCCTTGGCAGCTTCACCGTTGTGGGGGCTCTTTTCGTCGGCATCGGTGACGTTGTCGCTCCACTTGGCCTCGGTGTAGGTGACGTCGTAGTTGAAGTTGATGGGTGCAATGGCGGCGTCGCTGATGTCCTTGACAAGCTTCACATAGACATCCTTAGTCAGGGTGCAGAAGCCGGTGACATCGGTGGCGCTCACCTTGTAGTGGTAGCTGCCGTCGGTTTCGGTGTACGGGATGCTGACCGGCGGGGTGACCAGGCTGTCGACCACGGCTTGACGCACACCGTCGAAGTTGCCGTTCCTGACCTGGTTGTTGATCTCAAGGTCGGTGCCGGTGGTGGTGCGGGTGCGGTACTCGGCGTCGCCGTTGTTCCGATCATACCAGGTGTAGGTGTAGGGGAAGAAACCACCCTGCAGGCGGTAGAGTAGCGTGTCGCCGCCGGTGGGGCAGCTGGCATCGGGTAGCACATGGTAGTCCAGTGCGCGGTTGCTCTTGAAGTTGGCCGGGTGCGAGTCGCTTTCTATGTATTTGACGAATGCGGCGGTGCCGGTGCCCTGCTGGTAGTTGAAGGTGGCGCAGCGGTGCAGGTAGGCACGCGTGGTGTTGACACCGTAGTTGTAGAAGATGTTGTAGCCGTCGTCGGACGAGAAGTTGTTGTTCGTGTAGACGGCCTCCTTCAACTGGGTGGCGCTCGACTGGAAGACCACCTGGATGGTGTCGCGCTCCGTCGGGCCGGGGAACCACTTGCTGATACCGATCTTCGTACCTGCGTTGGGCAGCGACGAGATGTAGATCAGGTCGGTCTTCTGGTCCTTCATGTTGTCACCGGGGGTCTGCTCCGTACGGGTCAGGTAGACGTTGGCCAGGCTGTAGTGGTTGTTGGTTAGCTCGCCTGCGCCGTTGTAGAGGCTGTCCTCCTGGAAGGAGTAGTGCACTTTCTGTGCGTTGGCAAGGCCCTTGATGTTGATGACGTCGAGCGCATAGTACTCTTCGTTGGGGGTCTCCACCTGCAGGTTCTTGTTGGCCACGGTGGCAGTGCCAGCGCTGGTAGGCGTTAGCAGCCACACCGAGCCTCCGTCGACATAGACGGCACCGTTCAGTGGTTTCACCTTGGTGTCGCCTGCCAGTTTCATGCTCAGGTTCTCCTTGATGGTCACATTGTTGATCAGGTTCAGGGTGCTGCCGTTGGTGACGCTGATGGCACCCATCCGGCTGTGGTCGTCTCCGGCGTAGATATTGTAGTTGTGTCCCACTACGGTGCCGTTCTGCAGGGTGATGGTACCGTTCTTGGCGGCGAGGATAGGTCCGGTGACTTTCAGCGTGTCGGCGTACTTGTCGTAGACTCCTTCGACGTTGCCGTCTACGATCTTATAGTCGCTCAGCAGGTTGGGGTGGGCCTCTTTCCATATCTGTTCAGAGGACTTTCCTCCGTCGGCGGCCACACCGTCCCACACATCACCCACGATGTTGGGCTTGGTCTTGGTAAGCATGCTGCCGTCGAAGTTGATGCAGCGGGCTGTGAAGGCGGCGTTGGCGCCGTCGACCGTGATCATCGGGCCGCGGTAGGCACATTTCTCGCCCGGGAACTCGTGGTGGTGGCCGCTATAGCGGATCACCGGCACCGGCATGTACTCCTCGCCACGGATGAAGACCTGCGTGTTGTTACCGATGGTCACCTCGTCAAGGATGGCAATCACATCGCCCTCTTGGTAGGGCAAGGTGAAGGCATCCTGGAAGGTGTGCAGGTAGTCGTTGGGATTCTTGCCGCTGGTTTTGGTTATATTTCCATGGTGTGGTTGAACTATTTTTCCGCCGCGGTGGACTTCGTTGGCAGTGGCCAGGTAGATGGTGTCGCCGTGGGCTCGGGTCTTCACGTAGACGGTCAGGTCGAACCGGTTGGCAGTTTCTGGCGTTTTGGCAACCTCGCTGTTGTAGCTCACCAGGTGCATCACCACCTTGCCTACATAGCCCTTGCCGGTGGTCTGCGGATAGATGCGGCGGCCGTCGAAGTTGAGGCGCACCACCACAGCGGCCTCGCCGCGGCCGTCGAGTTCGCCTAATTGTTCGCCTAAATTACCATAAAGGGTACTAGTGATCGGCTGGTTGTAGATGGTGTGGTCGGGAAGTTGTTCGTAGTAGGCATTCTCGTCGGCTCCGGTGACTCGTTTCTTCTCGGTGGCAGTGTAGCCGGCCAGGGCGTAGAGGTTCTTCCTTTGGTTGAAGGTCATGGTCTGGTTGAACCAGCCTACCGAGGTGGTCAGGGTGTTCGACACGTTGTCGGTCACATAGAGCTCCATGCCGAAGCGGTTGGCGTCTTCGACGTCTTCGCCGGTGATGACAGCATCCTTGTCAGTCATATAGAAGTTCTGAGGGTTGCTCGTCGAGGAGGTCAGCCAGTGGCCGTCGGGATCGGTCGGAGCCCAACTGATGCCCTCGAGGTACACCTCGCGGCTCTGCAGCGTGGCGGGCAACACCACCTTGCGCTCGAAGATGTTGGTGCGGCCTTCGTTGTACATGGCCAGCACCTCGTATTCCATGTCGGTGAATTCCTCCAGCACGGTGCTGAGGGTGATCTCCACCTCGATGGGTTTGCTCAGGTCGTGGCCATTCTCGTCGTACTCGTCGAGCTGCAGCGTGACGGTGCCGAGGATGGTGTGGCTGAAGCGATTGTCGTAGAGCATGTATAGATCCAGCTCGGGCGACACGTTCTCGTTCTCGCCCACCTTGGCGGTGGAGAAGTTTGTGACCACATTCACGTGGCTGTTGCCCGAGAGGGTGGTGCCGCCATACCAGTTAGGATTACTGGCAAATTCGTTGGGAGGCACCAGGTGGCCATAGCCATCAGTGGCGAAGTTGGCTCCCGACATCATCATCAGGCCGAAGTAGGTGTTCGAGTTCTGATAGATATAGTCAATACCCAGCATGGCGTCTGCATCTCCGTCCAGACCCTTGATGGTTCCGTTGGCAGCAGGCTCGACTTGGCTGTCGCTATGGGTGGCGCTGGTATTGGGCGAACCGATACGCCAAGTGTTGCTCAGGCTGTTGGACTGGCCGTTGGCCCAGGTGACAGGCAGGTAGCTCTTGTCCACCAGGCGCATCTCCTCGTTCTCGTCGGCCAGGTCGACACCCTTGGTGACGTTGATCTTATAGTAGTGTCCGGGTTTGGTGGGCGGCAGGGTCAGCGTGCTGTGGGCAATGGCCAGGTTGTAATCCTTGCTTTCGCCGCCGACTATCTCGCCCTGCAGGGTGATCTTCTTGTTGTCGGCCAATTCCTTATCGGGGTTGGAGTGGGCCTGCACCACGGCGAAGCGGCGCCGCGTACCGTTGCCAAGCGACCACACACGATATGTCGTGCTGTAGTTGTAGTAGGGGTATTCTGCTTCGTCGAGTTGGCCGGTTTCTGGAGTAATCCAGGTCAGGTCTGTACCCGTTGAAGAGCTGTTATACAGCAGCGAGTCGCGGCAGACAGACAAGAAACCTCCGTCCCCCTCATTCGTGCTGCCATACTTGGGGGCTGCCGTGACCACAGCGCTGCTGTTCTTCGGGGTCAGCAGGTAGGCAAAGCCCTTCACATGCGAATAGTGGCCTTCGGGGTCGATGAAGTCGATGTTGATACCGTCGTTGACCACCAAGGCCGTGCGTTTGCGGACGTCGTCTGTACGGTTAATGATCTGGAGTTGGTTGCAGATGTATTTAGGGTCATCCGCATTGCAGTACGAAGTGTTCTCTTCGCGAATCAAGTTGGCATTCTGCGCCAACACGCGGCCGGTATAGGGGTAGTCCACATGTTGCCAGTAGTTCACCGCGCCGATGTTGATGATGGCGTAGTCCACATCGATCACGTTGTAGCCCACCGTGTTGAGGGTATCCAGACGGTTTAGGGTGTACTGGTTGCTGAGGTAGGCGTTGATGGCATCCGTAGAACCGGTGTACTCGATGGCCGTGTTGTTCAGCCACAGGCCGTGGGCACGCTGGATAGCTTTCAGCTTGCGGGTGGGACGGCAGTTGTCGGCCATCTCGCCGTAGTTGCGCATGTCGATGCGGCTGTACACGTCGCCGCCGGCTGCCGAGGTACCGGCACCGATGATGGATCCGGTGATGTCCATCACGGGCTTCAGGTCTTCGCTGCCGGTGTTGTAGCCGTTGCCGTCGACGAAGATGCGCGTCTCGCCGCCGAACACACCGGGGGCGCTGAAGTCGGCCATGCCCGAGCTGTTACCCCAGTTGGGACCGGCATAGATCGATTGGTTGATGGTGAGGGGGTTGGTGCTGACCAAGGCCGCCAGGGCAGGCACGTGGCCGCCGTCGGCGCCCGGCTTGAAGAGGGCGTAGGCATTGGCCTGTCCGGAGATGGTCTTGTCCCACAGCTCGCACTTGTCGATGGCGTCGATACCCACGTTGATGTAGGCCGAGCCACGGATGACACCCTTGTAGCCGCCGCCGTAGACCGAGTGGCCGATGGTGCCGGCCGTCATGTTGATCACCGACGAGGGACGCTGGGTGGTGTTGGAGGGATTGATACATTCCTGGCCGTAGCCGTCGCTCACGTTGGCCGAGCCGCCGTAGATCGAGGTGCCCACGACGCCGCCTTCCATGTTGAGCATCTTCAGGCCGTAGACCAGCGGGTCGCCGCCGATGCGGCCCGAGGCGCCGGCGAAGATGTTGTTGTCGAACACACCGCCGTGCACGTTGACGATGATGTAGCTGTACTTCTCCGGGTCGGCGTAGGCCGTAGTGGTGTCGGCGATCTTCTTGCCGCTGCCGTCGAGCACGTAGGCACCCGCAGCATCCTTCTGGTAGCTGAAGGTGGTGCCCAGCTTGCCGCCGCCGTAGAGGTTGGCGGTGAGGCGGCAGTCATTGATGTCGATGTTCACATACTCGGTGTTGGGCACCGTGAGGCCGGTACCATAGGTGCCAATTGTGTAGTCGGTGGAGTAGGTGCCGGCGGCACTGCCGATACCGGCAATGGCGCCGTCGTCTTCGTCTTCGTCCTCACCACCCATGCCGCCGAAGCCGTCGCCGGCACCGTAGATGTTGCCGTAGGTGCCGCTGTTGACGGTGATGTTGCTGGCGTAGACGTTGCCGGTGAAGTCGTTGCCGCCGTAGACGTTGCGGGCGGTGTACTGCTCGGCGGTGACGGTGGTCTCGCGGGGCTGCGTCACACCGTTCAGGATCACGTTGGTGTGTCCTTTCACGTCCGAACCCCAGCAGCCGCCGTAGATGGCGTTGAAGGGCTGCGCCCAGGTGGGGTAGACGGTGATATAGGTGTTGTAGGCGTCGCCACCGCGGCCGCCGCCGTAGGCGGTGGCGCTGGTCAGGTTGGTGGCACTCTTCAGGTGCACATGCGTGGCACCGGTGGCCGACGAGCCGCTGGCCAAACCGGTGGTGTTCTCACCCGTGTTGCCGCGGCGCTGCGCGGTCAGGACTTTCCAGTTGCCTTCGCCGCCGCCATAGATGGCGCCGGTGATGTTCAGCTCCCGCTCGGTGCAGGCCTTGTTGTCCACCACCACCGTAGTGGCGCGCACATCGCCCATGCGGCCGCCGCCGTAGACGTTGGTCTTGATCTCGCCGCCAAAGAGGTTCACCGTCGCGCTGTCCACGTAGGGCTCGCCCGTGGTGTGGGTGGCAATCGGGTCGCCAGTGAACGTGGTGGTGCCGTAGGTGTACACATCCACGTTCGCGCGCGGATCTATTACATTGTACTCATAGTAGCCGTTCGAACCGCCCCAGATGTTGTACACCGTGCCGCCGCTGACGTCCACGCGCGTGTTGCCGTACACCGTGCCGGCGATGTCGTTGCCGCCGTAGACGTACTGCACGCCGGCAGCGTTGGTGCCGCGGATGTCCACAAAGGCCATGTGCTCCACATCGGCCATGCGGCAGCCGCCGAAGATGTTCTGCTTGATGGTCACATCCTCCGATTCGACCTTCACGTAGGTCGAGACGTTCTCCACCGTGTTGTGGCAGACGTCCTCGAACTCCTCGTTGCCCTTCATCGAGCCGGCGTTGCCGCCGCCGTAGACGTTCTCCGCCACGCCCTTCAGCAGTTTGATGATGGGCACGCACTTGGTCATGTCGTCGCGGTTGTTGCCGCCGAAGATGGTGCCCACGTCAGCCACGGCGTCGAGCTCCTTCACGTTGAAGAGGATGCGCACGATGTCGCTCACGCCCACGCCGTTGCCGCCGCCGAAGACGGTGTCGATGTAGGCGTCGTTGTCGGTGTGGATGTCGATGAACGAGGAGTGGTGCACCGGGCGGTTGTCGACCACGCCGCTCATGCAGACAGGCTCGAAGTCGCTGTACTCCGGACGGTCGGGCATACCGTAGTTGTAGGCGCCGTTGCCGCCGCCGTAGACGTTGGCGATGCGCGGCGTGCCCTCGATGAGCAGGTAGGAGGCGAAGTTGGCCCTGTCACCTGCGTTCAGCAGGGTGCCGTCGCTGGCCGCGAAGTTATCGGGGTTAGGCTGAGCCGGGGTGGAATACCGGCCGAAGTGGTTCACACTGCCCATGCAGTCGTTGCCCGAGAAGACCGAGCCGTAGACCTTGCCGCCCTTGATGTGGAAGTAGCTCAGACCGTAGAGCGACGAGAGGTAGCCGCCGCCGTACATGTTGCCGTCGTGGTTGGCCAACTCGTCGGCCGCCTTGGCGGTGCTGCGCTTGGTGGCCAGGGCCGAGACCGTCACGTTGGTCTCGCCGTCCAGCAGGTTGGCGTTGTGGTGCCAGTAGGGGCTGCCCACCGTGCCTTGGTTCATCTGGAAGTGGACGCTGCCGTTTTGGACTCCACCATAGGGGTTCAGCGGCGTCGATGAGCCGTTGTGATAGTATTTATATTCAACACCATTTTTGAATCCGATGTCGCACATCACACCGCCGCCGTAGGCCGAGTAGAGGATGGTGCCACCGTTGATGTAGAGGTTCGACCGGTTCTGCGTCGGCGTGAGCATGCCCACGTACTCGTGGTAGTAGTCCGCCGCCACATCGGCGTAGCTGTACACGTCTTCGTCAAGGTAGATGCCTTTCTCGTTGTCGTGGCAGTGGTAGTAGCCGTCGCTGCCGCCGTAGACGTCCTGCAGCACCAGCGCGTTGCTGTCGATGATGACCCACGTGCCTTCGCCGGCCACCGTCGAACCCACGTCGCCGCTGATGTCGCAGCCGCCCTGCACGTAGCCGAACACACCGCCCGACAGGCTGAGGCCCGACGAGTGGAGCACGTTGGCCATACGGCAGCCGCCGTAGATGTTCTCCACGAAGATGGCCGAGTGCTGCGGGGCGTTCACCATCGAACCGAAGGCGCCCGGCATCTCGTACTCCCAGCCGTTGCCGCTCAGCGATAAGCGCACCGAGTCGCCGAAGTCAAGAGTCTTCTTGTAACCGAGGGCTACGGCTGCCGCCGAGTCGAAACCCGGGGTGGCAGCTATCAGCATGGGCTTGGTGGGGTCGGTCGGGTGGGTGTAGCGCTTGTAGTAGGGGCTGTTGTAGGGCGTGGTGTTGACCATGTCGCCCTGGTTGCCGCCGCCGTAGACGTACTCCACGCCGCCCGAGGCCAAGTGGATGTAGCTCAGGTTGGCCATGTCGGCCTTGTTGTTGCCGCCGAAGAAGACGCGCACATTGAAGCGGCCCGTCTCAGTGACCACGGCGCCGGGGTTGGTCTTCAACATCTTCTCGCGGCCTTCATGCCACGCGTTATGGTCACTGGGGTCGCTGGGGTTGAGGTTGCTCCAGGTCTGGAGGTTCACATAGTCGGGGTTGGGCGTCGTGCCGTCACTGAGCTTGGGTTGCAGGAAGCTGAGCGAGGGGTTGTCGTAGATGAACTTGTCGCCGCGGCAGTTGATGGTGCCCACGGGCTGTACCACCGAGGCCTGGTTGCCACCCACGAAGCAGGTGTCCGTCATGCCGCCCAGGATGGTCACTTGGGCGTGGGCGCTCTCCACCATGTTGCCGCCGCCGTAGAGGTGGCGGATGCCGAAGTCGCGGCCGTAGCCGGTGAAGTAGGTGTTCTCTATATTCTGCTGGTCGGTCGTCTTGGTGTTGTGGACGGTGGTGTATACATGTGCCGCTTGGGCGATGGCACCGCCGTAGTTGTTGCCGCCGAAGACGGCCATGATGCTGCCGCCGTGTACGTCGACGGTGATGGCTGTCGAGGCCGTGCCCGTGCCGTCGATGCCGATAAAGGCATTCTCGGCGCCGCCGAAGACGGTGTCCAGATGCAGCAGGTCGTTGTGCAGGGCCGCTGTGGCGGCGTCGACGACGCCTGCCTCTTCAGCCACACCGATCACCACGTGGGCGCTCTTGATGTAGGGCACCGTGCCGCTACCGCCCTGGCCCTTCTCGCCGTGCATGAAGTCGCTGCCGGTGTATTCGTTATAGCCGAAGCCGCTGGCGATGACGTGGGCGTTATCGGTTGCCGCGTCACCGGTGAGGGTGTACTTCCAGGGGTAGACCTTGCCGGTGTGGTCGCTGTTGCCGAAGCAGTAGTTGCCTGTGGACACAGAACCGGTGAGGGTCAAGGCGTCGGCCCAGGTGTGAGTGGTGACGTCGTAGGCACGGCTGTAGCTGTAGTAGCCGCAGCCGCCGCCGTAGACGTAGGCGACGGGCATGTCGAAGACCGTCTGCAGGGTGCCCACCTGGATGGTGGCGGAGCCCTGCACCCAGCCAGCGATGTCGTTGCCGCCGTAGATGGCCTGGATGGAGTCCGTGTTGTGGATGGTGACCTTGGGGTTGCCGCCCGTGATGTCGTTCTCCAGTTCGGCTCCGGCGTCATAGCCCACGTTGGCCATACGGCCGCCGCCGCATACGTAGCCTAGCACCACGGGGGCGTTGGTCGGGTTGATGTCGTCGCGCTTGTCCAGGTAGTTGTCGAGGGCGATCTCCTGCTCGATGGTGTCGTAGACGTAGTAGGTGATGCCGTCGACGAAGCTGTACTTCACCACGGCCGTCAGGGTGGCCTTGTTGGTGGTGGGCACCGAGTAGCAGCGCAGCGTGATGGCTTCGTACTCGTCGTTGGTGGTGATGGGGCGCGTGGTGTAGGCGTCCGAGCCTTTCTTCATCTCCAGCACGCGGCGGGCCGAGGGGTTGATGCTGTAGGTAACCTCCTCGAAGGTCAGGGTGTTGTTGATCGGCGTCGGCGGGTTCGTGATGACGGCGCCGTTCTTGTAGTAGTAGGTATGGGTGGTGGGAGTGCTGCCGGCCGAGCCGAAGGCTTCGGTGTTGCGCTCGCGGTAGTCGAGGTTGATACCCCTGCGCTTCTCGGTCTCCACATATTCGATGTACGAAGGCCTCACCGGCACCGTCAGGGTGCCGCTGTTGCGCACGATGTTGATCACGGCGGTCGTGGTCTCGTTGTAGCGCAGACTGGCGTCGCTCAGGGTGATGCCCTTCAGACCGTAGGCTGTGTCGGCGCTGGCGCGGTCGATGACGATGCCGTGGTCGATCTGCTGCACCGGCAGGAAGAGGGCGCCGTTGCCTTTGGGCTTCCACGCGCCGCCGGCGCCGCCGTCGGGGTAGCCGTAGTAGTAGTGCTTGTTCAGCTCGGCGGTGGTGGGGTCGGTCAGGTAGTTGCCGTACTTGATCGTCTCGGGACGCTCATAGCTGTCGCCCGACATCTGCCACGTGTTCGTCTGGTCGTCGAGGTAGAGCCAGTGGTTGGTCTCGGCGCGTACACCGTTGTGGTAGGTCACGTTGGTGATGGCGGCGCCGAAGTCCCAGTTGAACCAGATGCTCGTCATCTCGTTCGGAGCACCCACCTCGATGGTGTAGACCGTCAGGCCGTTCTTCGTGCCGATCAGGTAGGAGCGGTAGTCCTTGAGGTCGCTGGTGTTGTGCCACTCCTGGTAGTAGTAGCCCGTGAGGCCGGTGCGGCTCCAGGCGCAGAGGGGCGTGAAGCCCTCCGAGTTGACGTTCCGGGCCGTGATGGTGGTGTGTGTGGGGTCGCCCATGTTGGGCTCCAGCGCCAGGTAGTAGGCGCCGCGCTCGACGATGTGGGTGATGGTGTTCTGCGGCTCGCCCGAGATGTAGACGGGCGTGGGGTTGCCGTTGCCGTCGAGCACTACGGTGTCGAATGCCACCGGTATCTTGCGGCCGTCAGGGTAGAGTTGGTACGCGCTCTCTGAGCTGCTCTCCGTGCCGTCGAACCACCACAGCCTTCCGTTGGTCAGGGTGTACTTCTCGGTCGTTGTCTGCGCTTGGGTCGACAGGGGCAGGAACATCGCCATTGTAATGACAGCCATCAGCACGCGGCTGAGGCCTTTAGTTGTGTATTTCATCGAGTTATTCATCAGTTTCTACTTGTTTCTTCGATCTTTTCCATTGGGTACAATCCACGCAAAAGACTGATATATAATAATATATATCGCTTTGCATGGTATACTCCAAAAAGCAAATATACAAAATAAAGTTGATACCTGTTGATAAAACCAGAGTCTGTTAGGAATTATTAACAAAAACCCACCCTCCGCGTCCCCCCGGTTTCTCCTGCTCGCTGCGCTCACGAGATCTCGTGGATCTTGTAGATTTTCTCCTG
>CAMHDJ010000026.1 GCA_946183915.1 uncultured Bacteroidales bacterium
CATCAGGGAGTCATCAGGGAGCCACCTAGGAACCATGGGCATTTCGGAGGGGTCGACTCCCCCATATCCTCCGGATTGATCATCCCCCCCTCCCCGCCCCCACCCCGGGGAGGGGGCGGCTGGCGCAGCGCAGAACTGTCTCCTTCCCCACCCCAGGGAGGGGCAAGGGGTGGGGGGCGGTGCCCGACGGGACACAAAATTCTAACACCGAGGGATAAAAAAAAACGCCTCGGGCGAGGCGTTCAGGGGCGGTAGGTATCCATACGCTGGGCGGCCAGCTGCTCGTAGCGGGTGCCGGAACGGCCATAGTTGACGTAGGGATGGATGCTGATGCCGCCGCGCGGCACAAAGAGACCCAGCACCTCGATGTAGCGAGGCTCCATAAGCCGCACCAGGTCGTCGAGGATCACGTTGACGCAGTCCTCGTGGAAGTTGCCCTCGTTGCGAAACGAGAAGAGATAGAGCTTCAGGCTCTTGCTCTCCACCATGCGACGGTCGGGGATGTACATGATGCGGATCTCGGCGAAATCAGGCTGCGCCGTGATGGGGCAGAGGGTGGTGAACTCGGGGCAGTTGAACTGCACCCAGTAGTCGCGCTCGGGGTGTTGGTTCTCGAAGGCTTCCAGCACCTCGGGGGCGTAACGCTCGGGGATGTTGCTCTTGTGGCCCAGGGCCTGCAGATGGTCTTGTTCGCGGTTCATAGTGCGTTTTTTTTAACGACAACAGAGACCACACCGACAACTTCTTTGCGGCGCAACATGCGCCGCTTGGTTGTCTCTGTTGTTTCTGTTGTCTCCATTGTCGTACATGTTTGGGTTTTATCGTTATCTTATGCTCAGTATCTTGTGCATCTGTAGCGACAGGCGCCACTCGGGATGCTGGAGGACGTAGTCCACCGTCTGGGCCACAATGCGGGCGTTGCGGGCGGGGTCGCCGGTGTCGACGGGTTGCAGACAGCGGTGACGCACTGCGATGTGGCTGTAAGGGTCGGGGGTGTGGAGGCCGTCGAAGAGGAGCTTCAGCTCGTCGGCCCGCGTCAGGACAGGAGCGGCCTGCGGCCCGAGCCAGGGATCCTTGGGCGAGAGGGTCACCCAGTCGACATTGTCGGGCAACGGCCGGGTGCCGTTGGTTTCGACAGCCACGCGGCGCCCGGCGCGGTGCAGGGCGTCGACCAGCGAGGCGGTGAGCTGCAGGGCCGGCTCGCCGCCGGTGACCACCACCAGACGCGCCGGCCACGCTTCGACGGCGGCGACGATCTCCGCCTCGCTCATCTCGCGGCCCGCCTCGTGCTGCGTGTCGCAGAAGGGGCAGCGCAGGTTGCAGCCACTCAGGCGCACAAAGACGGCGGCCTCGCCGCTGTGCACGCCCTCGCCCTGCAACGAGCAGAATATCTCGTTGACCCTCATGGCTCGTCGACCTCGTAGGTGGCCACGTTGCCGGCGGTCTCCTGCACGTCGACGCGGTAGCAGCCCGGCACCTGCTGCTGGCACCACCGGGCCATGTTCTCGGCCGTGGGGTTGCAGCCGATGACGTCGTTGACCACCTGGTGGTCCAGCCGGTCGGCGATGTGCCGCTTGATGTCGGCAAAATCCACCACCATGCCGTTGCGATCCAGTTCCCTGGCCCTGCAGTAGATGGTGATCAGCCAGTTGTGGCCGTGCAGCTGGGTGCACTTGCTGGGGTAGTCCAGCTCCAGCCTGTGGGCACCGGCCACTTCAAAGGTCTTTCTTACGTAGTACATATCGCTTGGTTTTCGTAGGGTGTCGGGTCGGGTACACCGGCGGCCGCAAAGGCCTCCTGGCGCTCGCGGCAGGTGCCGCAGCGGCCGCAGTGGCGCTCGCCGCCGCGGTAGCAGGAGTAGGTCTGGCCGTAGTCGATGCCCATGCGGGCGCCGCGCCGCACCAGATCGGCCTTGCTGAGGGCGGTGTAGGGCGCCGCCAGGCGCACCCCCTCGTAGGTGCCGGCCTGCATGGCGGCATCCATGGCCTCCACGAAGGCCGGACGGCAGTCGGGGTAGATGGCGTGGTCGCCCCCGTGGTTGGCGATGAGCACGCGCCGCAGGCCCCGGCTCTCGGCCAGGCCACAGGCCACGCTGAGCATGATGCCGTTGCGGAAGGGCACCACGGTACTCTTCATGTTCGCCTCGTCGTAATCGCCCTCGGGGATGGCGTCGGCGCCGGCGGTGAGCGACGAGCGGAAGTACTGGCCCATGAAGGCCAGCGGGATGACCAGGTGCTCGATGCCGAGCCGCTGGCAGTGGTGGCGCGCACAGGCCGTCTCGCGGGCGGCATGGTTACTGCCATAGTCGAAGGTGACGGCCAGGGCGATACGCTCGCGCTCCTCATAGAGCAGCGTGGTGGAATCGAGGCCACCCGAATAGATGATCACAGAATCTTTCTCTGTCATGGTTCTTGTTTTGTTGAAGGGGGTTGGCAAGCACCCCTGAAGGTTCCACTATTTCAGATAGTACTCCACGGTGGTGACAACGCGCACCTTCTTCACCTGCGGGGTGTTCTCGTCGAGGTCCTCCACTTCGAAGTAGCCCTGCGAGGCGGTGCGCATCTTGCCGATCTTGCTGTGGCTGTTCTTGGCAAACTCGTCGGCCGCCGTGCGGGCGTTCTCCAGGCTTTCGGCGATCATGGCGGGCTTGATGTCGTTCAGGCCGTTGTACTCGTAGCTGGCGTAGGTGTTGCTGATGATGTTCTGCTTCAGCAGCTCGCCGTCGAGCTTGCTCTGGATGCTGCCCACCTGTTCCATCTTCGACGTGAAGACACTGATGGTCTGGTTGGCCGAGTAGCGGAAGCGGATGTTGTTGCCGCCGTAGTAGCTGTCGTAGCGGTCGTTGACGTGGGCCGAGGTGTATTTGATCTCGTCGTCGGTGAAACCGGCCTCCTTCAGGAGGGCGATGATGACGCGGTCGTTGCGCTCCATCGTGGCCCGCAGGGCGGCGAGGTCGTTGTCCTGCTCGCTGTAGTTGATGCGGAGCACCACGCGGTCGGCGGGCACCTCTTTCTCGCAGAGGCCGCGCACCTTGACGGTGTCGTCGTAGGATTTCAGCGTCTTCACGGTGCAGACCATGAAGATGCCCAGCACCAGGGCTGCCAGCACGATGGAGCTGCCCTGGATCATGTTCTTCTTGAACGGTACGTTTCTTCCTGTCATGATATTTGAGTTTTTCTGTTTCGGGAGTATTGTGGTGTAGTTATTGTTCGTCGTTGTGCCAGCTGACGCGCTCGCGTCGGCTCTTGAAGGTGATGCCCAGGTGGACACCGAAGGTGAGACCCTGGTCGCCAGGGGCGAAGGAGGTGTAGGAGACATAGAGGTTGCCCATCAGCGAGGGGGTGAAGCGGCGGGCCTTGCCGCGGGCGCCGTCCTTGATGGTGTGCCAGTGGTGGAAATGCCAGAAGCCCATGACGCCCAGCGTATAGCTCGTGCCGGCAAACCAGTCGATGTCAGTGACGCCGAGGGCCACGTAGGGGGTGACGCTGTAGGCGTCGCGGTCGAGGAGGGTGTAGCCGTAGCCGAGCAGCTGCAGGTCGAGGCGCAGCAGGGGAATCTGCCTCATCTGGCCGTCGTAATCCATCACCGAGTCGTGCGAGAGCACCTCGGCGTTGAACATGCGGAAGTAGAGCCCGTGGCGGTTCCAGCCGAAGCCGTAGAGGTAGCCCGAGGAGCCGATGGAGGGGGAGCACACCTCGTTGATGTAGCCCGTCGAGAGGTCGACGCCGAACTCCATGCCGAGCAACCACCAGTAGCGCTGCGGCTCGAAGAGGGGCCGGCCGCCGGGATTGTCGTTGAGCCACTGGCGGTTGGCAAGGCGTATGCGCTCGAGGGTGGCGCTGTCGCGACCGTAGTCGGTGGCCAGCTGCAGGGCCCTCACCTCGCGATCCAGCTGTTCGCGCTCGGCCCGGAGCAGGAGGTCGAACTGCGAGCGCCGCTTGGCCACAAGGCCTTGGTGCTGCAGGTGGCGGCGATGCACCTCGACGAGGTCGAAGATGGCCTGGTTGTAGCTCAGCTCCGCGTCGTTGCGGTGCCCGTCGGCGAACCACGAGGCGGTGGGGTACATCAGGGCCGAGGCACGGCCGTAGACGTAGGTGTGCATGCCCTCGTCGTGGCCCGAGTAGTCGCAGCCGAGGCCGTACTCGAGGTGGCTCGACTCGCGGCCCGCCGTGGTCGGCATGGAGGCGAACTCCTCGACACGGAGCAGGCCGCGCTTCCACGTGCGGCCCCGACCGGGTCCTTGCGCCGCCACACTGCCGCTGGCCAGCACCCACAACAGCAGCACGGCCGCCGCCGGACGCACCGACGACCGCCACAACAGCCTACCGTTCAACCTATTGCGACTCATATCTTTCATATCTTTCAACGGCAAAGATACAGAAAAAAAACAAATGGCACAAGGCGGCGCAGAAAAAAGACACTTTTTGTCCCGCCGCGGGATCGTCGAAACCAAGAACGTCGCCCGACACGCCAACGATTTTAACGGCGAATGACTCGAAGAACTCGAAGCTACGCAGGCTTTTACAACGGCAAATTTTGCGAATTACGCGAATGCTACGCAAACTGATTTCATCGAATTACTCGAATGGTCTGCGCAAGCCTTTCGAGTAATTAGCTGAAAATTGACCTGCGTAGCTTCGAGTAATTCGAGTAATTCGCCGTTTTATCAAAATTAAGTAAATTTAGGTTAAAAAATTAGATCGTGCACGATCTAATTTGCACCTTTAAAACATTCAGAACGAGACGTCTAGTTCTTCGGAAGTGTGCAAACCATGCTGGAAAACTCGCAAAACGCTGACAGGGCAAGGATTTTGCCCTGGTTTTAAGAGAGTCATCAGGGAGTCATCACGGAGTCATCAGGGAGCCACCTAGGAACCATGGGCATTTCAGGGGGGTCGAGACCCCCAAAAAAGGGCGGTGGAAAATTTCGTATTCTGTTACGATTTTTTAACATATCCATCCGAAAAAGGTTGTATATTTGCATCCAACAAAAGTGTATACCGAAAAACATCAACACGTTGATATAAATAAAATTAAACAAATAAAACAGACGATACGATATGAACAAAAAAATCATCTGGCTGCTGGCCCTCTGCCTGTTGGGCACCGCCGTACAAGCACAGAGCGCGAAGCGCGAACGGAAGAAGAACCTGGTGGTCAAGGAGTGGAACACCAAGGCGGGCTCGACGACCCCCTATCTGGACAATGTGGTGACCTACGACGAGTTGGGCCGCAAGGTGGAGGAGATCGAGTATGCCTCCTACGGGCAGAAACACCGCGTCACCTACGAGTACAACGGCACCGACACCAAGTGTGTGCGCCAGGTGGAATACGACGACAAGAACCACGCCACCCGCGTCAAGAAGTTCGAATACAACGACGACGGCACGCGCAAGGCACAGTACAACTACAAGCCCAACGGCAAGCTGGAGAGCACCAAGACGTTCGAGTACTCGTACAAGTAATGCATCCAGTAGACAAGTAGTCAAGTAGTCAAGGCAAATGTCAAACAATCAGCTCATAGCTTCCACGGATGGTGCCCCTGTGCTACCCACTGCCCACTACCCGCTACCCACTCTCGACCGGATGGCGCCCATCGGGCTGGAGGACATGAAGGCCGTGCGGCTGATGAACCGTGTGGACCAGAAGTACATGGCCCCGGCCGACCTGCTGGAGGAGCTCCTGGCTCGCGTGGCCGACGGCTACTACGTGCAGCACATCGAGGGCAACCCCCTGGCGCCCTACCGCACGCTCTACTTCGACACCGACGACCTGGCCATGTACACCATGCACCACAACAAGAAGCTCAACCGGCAGAAGCTGCGCGTGCGTACCTACCGATCGACAGACACCACCTTCTTCGAGATCAAGAACAAGGACAACAAGAAGAAGACCCGCAAGGTGAGGATCCCGGTGGACGTGCAGCTGTTCGACCGCGTGCTGGAGGTGCCGGAGGTGTCGCAGTTTGTCGACCGGAACACCCCCTACCCCATCGCCTCGCTGCACCCCTGCCTGGAGAACCGCTTCGAGCGCATCACCCTGGTGGACCGCGGCATGAGCGAGCGCATCACCATCGACCGCGGCATCACCTTCCACAACCGCGCCACGGGGCGCGACGCCGACATCTCGCGCCTGCTGGTGATCGAGGTGAAGCACGAGGTGGGGGCCCCGATGAGCGACATCGAGCGGACGCTGCACGAGCTGCACGTCCTGCCCCGACGCATGAGCAAGTACTGCATCGGCACCGCCCTGACCGACCCGACGGCCAAATACAACCGGTTTAAACCCAAATTGTTATACATAGAAAAATTACACAGAATATGAAACTGCTGCAAATGGACTTCGACCCCGAGATTGCCAATCTGCACCTCGGAAGCGCCGACGACCAGGCCGTCGACTTCCTCGGCCTGCCCCTCTTCGACGGCCCCAGCCTGGGCAAGATGCTGATCCTCTTCGGCATCAACCTGCTCGTCTGCTGGATCATCACCCACTTCTTCTACTACCGCAAGAGCCGCCGCCGCGACTACTACTTCACCTATATCCTTTTCTCGATGGCCATCTTCTTCATCCTCAACCAGCTTCAAAACATGAAAATCGAGGTGGGCATCGCCCTGGGCCTCTTCGGCATCTTCAGCATGATCCGCTACCGCACCGAGCAGCTGCCCATCCGCGAGATGACCTACCTCTTCGTGCTCATCGCCATCAGCATCATCAACGGCGCCGGCATGGCCACGAGCTATGCCTCGTTCATCGCCGTCAACGTGCTCTTCATCGTCATCATCGCGGTGCTCGAAGCCGTCGGCATGTTCAACCACCAGGCCCAGAAGATCATCACCTACGAGAAGATAGCCCTCGTCAAGCCCGAGCGGCGCGAGGAGCTGCTGGCCGACCTGCGGGAGCGTACCGGCCTCGACATCGTCAAGGTGCAGGTGGGAAGCATCGACTTCCTGAAGGACACCGCCTTCCTCAAGGTCACCTACATCCCCGACGACCCCGAGCCGAACGACATCGACATGGTCACCAAGTTCAAGAAGAAATAACTACTACCGATGAAACGTACCCTTTTAATGCTCGCGGCAGCGCTGACCATCGGCCTGATGGCGGCCTGCGAACAGGACGAGATCACCACCACCACCGACACGCCCACGGGCAGCGGGGTGGGGAGCGGCGACGACAATCTGGACTCGGTGTCGGTCGACCTCGAGGTTACCGTCACCTATGCCAGCGGCGGCGCCACCGTCAGCGGCACCACCGACTCGGTGACCGCCAGCGTCAGCGGCAACCAGGTCACCGTCACCAACCTCGGCACCCAGGTGGTACACTACACCCTCACGGGCTCGGCCTCCAACGGTTACTTCAAGCTCTACAGCGGCAAGAAGCAGGTCGTCACCCTCAACAGCCTCAGCCTGACCAACCCCAACGGCGCCGCCATCAACATCCAGGGGCCCGCCTCGTCGCCCAGCAGCGGCAAGCGCGCCTTCATCGTTGTGCAGGGCTCGAACACCCTGGCCGACGGCAGCAGCTACAGCGCCACCCCCTCGACCGAGGACGAGAAGGCCGCCCTCTTCAGCGAAGGCAAGCTGGTCTTCAGCGGTAGCGGCTCGCTGACCGTCACCGCCACCGGCAAGGCCGGTATCACCAGCGACGACTACGTGCACTTCCAGTCGGGCACCTACCGGGTCACCTCCACCGCCGGCCACGGCGTGCGCGGCAAGGACTACATCCTCGTCAGCGGCGGCACCCTCAACGTCGAGACCTCGGCCAGCATGAAAAAAGGCTTCAGCAGCGACTCGCTGGTGTGCTTCAACGGCGGCGAGACCACCATCCGGGTGACCGGCGGCGCCGCCTACGACAGCGAGGACGGCGAGTACACCGGCACCGCCGGCGTCAAGGCCGACGTGGCCTTCGTCATGAACGCCGGCAGCCTGACCATCACCAACAGCGGCTCCGGCGGCAAGGGCATCAGCTGCGACGGCACCGGCACCTTCAGCGGCGGCACCGTCGACGTCACCGTCACCGGCTCCAACTACACCAGTGGCGACATCAGCGCCAAGGGCATCAAGTGCGACGGCAACATCCTCTTCGACGGCGCCACCGTCAGCGTCCGCGCCGCGAAGCACGAGGCCATCGAGTCGAAAGGCACCATCACGATGAACAGCGGCACGGTCTACAGCTACTCGCAGGGCGACGACGCCCTCAACGCCGCCTCCACCCTCACCGTCAACGGTGGCTACCTCTGCGCCCACTCCACGGCCAACGACGGCATGGACGCCAACGGCAACTGCTACATCAAGGGCGGCCTGGTCTACGCCATCGGCAAGAGACAGCCCGAGGTGGCCATCGACGCCAACACCGAGGGGGGCTACAAACTCTACGTCGAGGGCGGCACCCTGATCGCCATCGGCGGGCTGGAGAACAACTCGACGCTCACACAGACCTGCTACCAAGCCGGCAGCTGGACGCAGAACACATGGTACGCCCTCACCGTGGGCAGCACCACCTACGCCTTCAAGACCCCCTCCAGCGGCGGCACCCCGCTGGTGATCTCCGGCGCCTCGACGCCCACCCTCCAGTCCGGCGTCACGGCCACGGGCGGCACCGCCTGCTTCGACGGCACCCTCCTGATCGGTGCTACCGTCAGCGGCGGCTCGGCGGTCACCCTCTCCTCCTACACCGGCGGCAACGGCGGCGGCCCGGGCGGCGGCGGTCACGGCCACGGAGGATGGAAATAGTGTCAACACGTAACACACAGTAACTCTATGAAAAAGACTATCGTAATCATAGCAACCCTGCTGATGGCCATCCCCCTGGCCACCAAAGCCCAGACCGATGTCGACCTCGACCCCGAATGGGGCGGCCGCATCAGCGCCACTGTCGACAAGAAGCTCAACCGCAGCCTGCACATCTACCTCGAAGAGGAGGCCCGCGTGGACGGCAACTTCGGCTCGTTCAACCGCTTGCAGACCACCCTCGGCGCCACCTACAAGCTGCCCGCCGGCGTCAAGCTGGGCCTCGGCTACGCCCTCATCGCCCCCTACAGCAGCGCCAACAGCGCCTTCAAGAGCGTCCGCCACCGCCTGATGCTCGACGCCAGCTACAGCTACCGCTTCGGCGACTGGCAGCTCTCGCTCAAGGAACGCCTGCAGGCCACCTACCGCACGGGCGACATGAACGAGTACCAGAACCCGCGCACCGCCCTCACCCTCAAGAGCCGCCTGAAGGTGCAGTACAAGGGTTTGCGCCGCCTGACGCCCTACGCCTACCTCGAGCTCCGCAACACCCTCAACTCGCCGGTCATCAGCGCCTACTACAACGAGACCACCGGAGAGTACTTCACCTCCGAGGGCTCCCTCACCGGCGAGGCCGGCTGGTTCCTCGAGGGCTTCAGCGGGGCCTACGTCAACCGCGTGCGCGGATGCCTCGGCGCCGAGTACCGCCTCGACCGCCGCAGCCGCCTCGAGGCCTACCTGCTCCTCGACCGCGTCAGCGACAAGCAGGTCGACGCCAACGCCGAGGGCACCAAGCTCAAGAGTTACACCCGCGAGCAGGGCTTCGTCGGACAGCTCTGCCTCGGCTACAGCTACTCCTTCTGACCCCTCCCCCGGCGGACCCCCTTCCCGTCGGCGGGCGAAAATAGGAGAGGCCCCCCGCAGGGGTGCAAGAACCTAGGCGGGGGCAACGCCCCCGTTGCCGACGGCCGTTTGGCCCTTTACTCCCCGCAGGCGAATGAGAATCAGCATCTTGTTCCCCTGCGGGGCCATTTTTATACCCATCCCCGGGCAACCCAGCGCCGGAACACGCCCCCAATACCCCATACCACTGAAAATCAACACCATACATATTAATACACATAACCACCTATAAATCAAGACTGTGGAGGTATCAAGTCCGCGGCATGTCCGCAGCAAGTCCGCGGATAGTCCGCCCCAAGTCCGACCGCCGGCGGAGGAACCCCGGAGGAGACCCGGAGGTGGGGCGACGGAGGGGCGGCGCGGACCGGTGGACATGCCACTATCGTGTTGGAGGGCACCAACGTGATCACGAACACGAAATTATATGATGGCGAATTCTCTGCCAGTTATCCCGCCATCTATATTGAATCTGGCAATAAAACACTTACTATCGAGGGCACCGGCTCCCTTACTGCTTCAGCAAACCAGAGCTTGGTCATCGGTCCCTATGGTGAAATGATCAACGGTGTTGTAACCTCTGCCGGCAACCTCGTAATCAACGGTGGCGCGATCACGCTCAATAGTGGTTCGAACTATTCTCCTTATGCTCCTGGCATTGGCGTTTTGGATTCATACGACTTTGGCAGGGTTACTGTCAACACCGGCATCACCTCCTTGACGGTCAACGGCGGAGGTTGGACATTTAATGATCCCCTCCCGATAAAAGTCGAAAGCGATCTCGGTCTATATTTCGGAACTCATGAAGTCTCAGGAGAACTTAGTACAATGACAAGTGGCAATGACTACTATGGGTTCCATGTCGTGAAAGGCGAGCACTCCCTGACCCTCACGCCTGCCGAATAAAGAACATCCCCCACCACAACAAAAGAAGCGAGACCCCGCGGCCTCGCTTCTTTTTGTTCTATAGTCCCTATTGCCCTTAGAACAGGCCTTCCAGCACCGCGTCGTCGACGAGGTTGGGGAGGGTGACCTTGAGGTCGGGGCAGATCTCCATGGCGCGCTTGATGGCGAACATGGCGCCCTCGTTGCGGGCCCAGGAGCGGCGGGAGATGCCGTTGTTGACGTCCCAATGGAGCATCATGTGCAGGCGACGGTCGGCCTCGGGGCTGCCGTCGAGCACCATGCCGAAGCCACCGTTGATGACCTCGCCCCAGCCTACGCCGCCGCCGTTGTGGATCGAGACCCACGTGGCGCCGCGGAAGCTGTCGCCGATGACGTTCTGGATGGCCATGTCGGCGGTGCGGTTGCTGCCGTCGTAGATGTTGCTGGTCTCGCGGAAGGGGCTGTCGGTGCCGCTGACGTCGTGGTGGTCGCGACCGAGGACGATGGGGGCGCTGATCTCGCCCTTGCGGATGGCCTCGTTGAAGCGGGCGGCAATCTTGGTGCGGCCTTCGCAGTCGGCATAGAGGATACGGGCCTGGCTACCCACGACGAGGTGGTTCTCCTTGGCGCCGCGGATCCACTGGATATTGTCGTGCATCTGCTGCTGGATCTCGGCGGGAGCGGTCTTGGCGATCTCGCCCAGCACCTCCATGGCGATGTGGTCGCTCTTGTCGAGGTCCTCGGGCTTGCCGCTGGTGCAGACCCAGCGGAAGGGGCCGAAGCCGTAGTCGAAGCACATGGGGCCCATGATGTCCTGCACGTAGGAGGGATAGCGGAAGGCGGTGTGGTCGGCATTCCAGATGTCGGCGCCGGCGCGCGAGCTCTCGAGCAGGAAGGCGTTGCCGTAGTCGAAGAAGTACATGCCGCGGGCGGTGAGCTTGTTGACGGCGGCCACGTGGCGGCGCAGGCTCTCCTGCACCTTCTCTTTGAAGAGTTCGGGCTTCTCGGCCATCATCGTTTTGCTCTCCTCGAAGCTGACGCCGACGGGGTAGTAGCCACCGGCCCAGGGGTTGTGCAGCGAGGTCTGGTCGCTGCCGAGGTCCACCTTGATGCCGCGCTCGGCGCAGTACTCCCAGAGGTCGACCACGTTGCCCTGGTAGGCGTAGCTCTTGGCCTCCTTGGCAGCGATGGACTTGTTGACGGCGGCGAAGAGCTCGTCGAGGTTCTCGTGCACCTCGTCGACCCATCCCTGCGTGTAGCGCTTCTGCGTGGCGGCGGGGTTAATCTCGGCGGTGATGGAGACCACGCCGGCGATGTCGCCAGCCTTGGGCTGTGCGCCGCTCATGCCGCCGAGGCCGGCGGTGATGAAGAGCTTGCCTGCCGTGCCGCCACCGAGCTTGCGGGCGGCGTTGAGAACGGTGATGGTGGTGCCGTGGACGATGCCCTGCGGGCCGATGTACATGTAGGAGCCGGCGGTCATCTGGCCGTACTGCGTCACGCCGAGGGCGTTGTAGCGCTCCCAGTCGTCGGGCTTGCTATAGTTGGGGATCATCATGCCGTTGGTGACCACCACGCGCGGAGCGTCCTTGTGGCTGGGATAGAGGCCCATGGGGTGGCCGCTGTACATGACGAGGGTCTGCTCGTCGGTCATCTCGCTGAGGTATTTCATCACCAAGCGATACTGGGCCCAGTTCTGGAAGACGGCGCCGTTGCCGCCGTAGGTGATCAGCTCGTGCGGATGCTGGGCCACGGCGGGGTCGAGGTTGTTCTGGATCATCAGCATGATGGCGGCCGCCTGCCGGCAGCGGGCCGGATACTCCTCGATGGGGCGGGCATACATCTTGTAGGTGGGGCGCAGGCGGTACATGTAGATACGGCCGTACTTCTTCAGTTCCTCGGCAAACTCCTTGGCCAGCATCTTGTGATACTTGGCGGGGAAGTAGCGCAGGGCGTTGCGGATGGCAAGCTTCTTCTCGGCAGGCGTGAGGATGTCCTTGCGCTTGGGGGCGTGGTTCACCGTGGGGTCATAGGGTTGGGGTTCGGGCAGCGGATCGGGGATGCCGAGGCGCAGTTCATTCTGGAATTCTTCGAGTGTATATTCTTTCATGATATGTTGTTGTTTTGTTTTCTATTCGATCATCGGAATAATCTAAAACCTCACCTGACGATCACCCGTTCGGTCTTGACGCCGAGGCTGGTGGTGACGCGGACGGTGTACATGCCGGCCGCCAGGGGGCGGATGTCGAGCGTGCGGCAGTCGTCGTTGCAGCGGCGCGAGAAGACACACACGCCGGCGGCGTTGTAGACCTCGACCTGCGTGATGCCGTCGGCCACCACGTTCAGCTCGCCGCTGGTGGGGTTGGGGTAGAGGTCGAACTCCTCCTCGGGAGCCGATTCGATGCCGTTGGTGCGGGGACGCACCTCCACGTAGATGTCGGCCGTGTCGGTGTGGCCTCGTGTGTCGGCCACAGCCACCTGATAGGTGCGGCTCTCGGTGATGGTGGCCGTGCTGTACTGCTGGTAGGGGAAGTCGATGTCGGTCTCAGGCATCCAGTGGAAGGTGAAGGGAGGCCGCCCGACGGCCACCTCGACGCCCACCTGGTGGCAGGTGTCGTAGGCCACGATGGTGTCGTGCCGCAGGCGCACCACGTCGTCTTCAACCATGATGTAGCGTATCGTGTCGTAGGTCTTCAGGGCGGGGTAGCCGGAGCAGAGCGAGGTGCTGAGGTAGAGCTCGATGAGCTTGGGCTCGGTGAGGTCGGCCGTGGGGGTGCCGCGGAAGGTCAGCGTGTGGTTGCCGTTGCCGATGTTGAAGGTGTTGTGCACCACGTCGAGCGAGATGTTCGAGTCGGTGACCACCGTGTAGTCCTCGCCCACCACCGCCGTGCCGCCGAAACCGACCGCCACGTTGCCGTAGTTATAGCTGCTGCCCGCCAGGGTGAGCGGCAGCACGGTGTTCTTGCTGCGCTCGATGGTGTCGGCATAGCGGTGCGAGAGGCTCACGTCGGCTGACGGGCTGTTGAAGCTCTTTTTCTCCAGGAAGACGCCGCTGTCGAAGGCGTTGTCGCTCACGTTGCAGACCGAGATGTGCATGTGGTACTGCGCACAGGGCACCAGGGTGGCGTTGGCCGAGAGCTTCTGCGTGAAGCCGTCGTACTGCACGCCCTGGGCGTTGTTGGGGCCGCCGTTGGCACCGGCGGTGTGGTTGATGACGTAGAAGTTGCTGTAGGTGTAGTAGCACCCCGAGCCACCCGAACCACCGGCCACGCCCTGGTTGACCGAGTTGATGGTCACCTCGATGCCGTGCGGGTGGGCCGTGCTGACGGTGTGGGGGATGATGGCGGCGTTCCACGTGGCGTTGATCCCCGTTGCGGGGTCGGGACCCGTGATGAGGAAGCCGAACACGTCGTTGAACGACGAGCAGACATATTCCGGATACTCCTCCGAGCCGAAGCAGTAGTTGACCGCCACGAAGGGCGAGATGCTGACAAAGTCGAAGTCGATCGTGGCACAGCTGGTGACCGAAAGGCCGCTCCACGTGCCGAGCTGCGAGTCGGTGTAGGCTCCCGTCACGGCAGAGCTGCTGCTGCCCGAATTGTTCGGGCCCGGGGCCACGCTGACGTTGCCCGTGGTCATCACCACCCCGCTGTCCATCTGCAACTGCATGTAGCCGTTGCTCTGGAAGGTGCCGATCTGCGGCTTGCTGATATTGCCCGCCGCATTGGCGAACTTGACGTTCCACACGTAGACACCCTGACCGATGAGGTTGTTGTTGATGAAGGTGGCTATATCTTGCCCTTGCGCCGAGCTGACGCTGATGTTCTGCGCCGCAGCGCCGAACGACATCAACAGAGTGCACAGAAGCACAATACGTTTCAGTTTGACCATAACGCGAATTATTAGATATTTATAAATCAACCTCCTACACACATTTCACACACTCTTTGAGATGCAAATATACACAAAAAAACCGAAACACACTCCCCTACCCTCAAAAAAATTACAAATGAGGGCAACATGGGCGTCCCCATCCGCCCCTTCTTCCGTGCATCCCCTCTGCATCATCTCTGCATCCCCTCTGCATCATCTCTGCTCGTATGCCTAGTTGATGCCTAGTTGATGCCTAGATGATGCCTGGATGATGCCTGGATGGTGTGGCTAGAAAAGCAGTTGCAAACCGACCTCGAGGCGCGGCAGCACGATCCGTCCGGCGGGCACCTCCTGGCCGAGGCCGTTGAGGCGGTAGCGCACGTAGAGGCCGTACCAGTCGTTGGCGAGGCGGGTGGTGAGGCCGTAGTTCCAGCGGTGGCCGTCGAGCATGCTGAGATTGTACACCTTCTCCAGACGCGACGAGGCGATGTCGCCCGAGGTGGAGCCTTTGAGGTTGTAGTCGCTGTAGCCCCAGTTGCCGTAGATGCCGAGGTCCCAGTGGAAGCCTTTGTGGAAGAGGCCGCCGGGGGTGAAGCGGACGCGCTGGAAGAGTTCGATGCCCACCTCGCCGAAGTCGAGGCGGTGGAGGGTGACCTTCTTGTCGAGCCAGCGCACATCGTCGTCCATGAGGGCCATGGAGTCGAGGCGGTTGGCCTCGTCGCCAAAGCAGAAGGCCGTGTGGCCGTACTCGAGGGCGAGGCCCCAGCCGTAGGCCTTGCTGATGTGGTACTGCCAGCGTACGCCGATACGCTTGGCGGGCGACCAGAAGCGGCTGTCCAGTTCGTCGCCCATGGCCACGGGCAGACCCAGCTGGAAGTAGCCGTCCCACTCGGAGCGGCTCTCGCGGGCCACATCCTGGGCCGGAGCGCGGCTGAGGGCGTCGGTGACGCGGAACTCTTTTTTCGGGTCGTTGCTGCGGATGTAGGCCCACTCGTGCTTGTCCCTGACGTTGGAGGGGCGCTCGAAGCGATAGTCGGCCATGTAGCCGTCCATCATCACCACCAGGTGGTGGCCGCCGTCGATGTCGAGGCTCATGGCGGTGTCGAAGAGGGCCACGGTGCGCTTGCCGTACATCAGGATGCGGCCCGTCGCGTCGTCAATGTCCTTGTAGAAGACGTGCACATTGGTGTCGGCCCGTAGGGGGATGACGCTCACGCGGGTGGGTCCTTGGGGCTCGAAGCGGAAGGTGGGGGCGGGCTTGACGGCCTTTTCATTCAGGAAATAGCCGGCCTGGGGCACGCCGTAACCGAAGGCGTAGTCGCAGTAGGGGTAGAGGTCGGCCGAACGCTGCAGGGCGTCGAAGAGCTGCATGTTGGTCATGCCCTTGGAGGCCTGCCAGGCACAGGCGGCGAAGCCTGCCACCAGCGGGCAAGAGAAGGAGGTGCCGTAGACCATCTCGTAGGCGCCGTTGTTCTTGGGGCTGGCGGCCCAGGTGTGAGCGAAGGCGCAGAGGTTGGGCTTCTGGCGGCCGTCGGCGCTGGGGCCGAAGCTAGCGAAGGAGATGTGCTCGTAGTCGGTCAGCGAGTGGGTGATGCCGCCGATGCAGAGGGCACTGTCGGCGTCGCTGGGGGTGACGAGGTACTGCCAGCGGTCGTCGTCGGCCTCGTTGCCGGCGCTGCACACCACGAGGATACCCTTGCGGGCGGCCATGTTGGCGGCCCGGGCCACGTAGCTCTGGCCGTCCATGTCCTTGGTGTAGTAGCGGTCCTTGCCGTAGCCGAGGCTGCTGGAGATGATGTTGGCGCCGCCCTTGTCGGCCCATTCCACGGCCTGCTGCCACCAGATCTCCTCCTTGAAGGGCTCGGGCTCCACCTCGGTGCGGGCCAGGAGGAACTCGGCGCCGGTGGCCAGGCCGAGGTCTTTGCCGTTCATGCGGCCGGCGATGCAGGAGAGGGTCATGGTGCCGTGCGAGTTCCAGCCGTAGACGTCCTCTTTCTTGTTGGGGAAGTTCCAGGTCTGGAGGATGCGCTTGCCCTCGCGCAGGTGGCGGAAGGCCTCGTGGGTGTTCACCTTGGGGAAGCCCCCGTCGAAGACGGCGATGCGGATGCCCGTGCCGTCGATGCCGGCCTGGCGGAAGAGGTGGCCCTGCATGCGCACCAGCTGGTCGGTCAAGGTGGTGTCGACGGGGTCGGCAGGCGCTGCGGGCGCTGCTTTCGCATAGCCGGCCAGCTGCATGTCGCCCTTGATCATCTGCACGCGGCTGACGTAGGGCAACCGCTCGATGGCGGCGGCCTGCTCGGGCGTGGCCACCACACCGATGGCATTCAGCCAGCGGCTCTGGCCCACCTCTTCGGTGGCCAGGGCGCCGACACCGGCCACGTAGGCCTCGGCCAGGGGGTAGTTGCTCCGGTCGTAGAGGTCGGCGCCGCACTGGGCATAGCGCTCCAGGGCCTTCTGGTCGAAGTAGGTGTAGGGGTCGAAAGTGGTGCCTGCCTTGTCGGCAAGGAACACCCAATAGACGTTCTGTGCCGACGCTCCGACGAGGGTCAGCACGAAGCTCAGGATGGCAATAGTCTTTTTCATGTTATCTTAATATTGTGTGTAGTATTTCGTGACTGTGGAAATTGTGGAAGCCGCTGAGGTGCAGCTGGTAGTAGGCGATGAGCGCGTCGAGCAGCGAGGCGCGTTCGGCGGCGGAGCAGACGGGCGGCAGCTCGGCGCTGAGGTAGGCGTGCATCAGGGCGGAGAGCCCGGCCGGCAGGGTGGTGTCGTCGGGCAGGCCCACGTAGCGGCCCTCCTCGAGGCTGAAGTAGGGCTCGCGAGGGGTGCGGTTGTCGAGGGGTTCGATGCCGAGATGGCGGGCCACGGCGAGCATGAACCGCAGCGGCACGTCGCGCCGCTCCGCCGGTTCGCCGCACTCCACGTAGTCCCAGAGGTCGGGCATGGGTTCGTCCTCGCGCAGGCTCCGGTAGAGCACCTCGGTCATGAAGAAGCGCAGGGCGTTGTCGACCGGGTCGGGTGGCGGCACGGGATGGCGGGCGCTGAGCTCGCGCACGTGGTGCAGTTCGCTGCGCGGACTGTCGTAGACCACCATGTCGAGGCAGCTCAGCGGCTGCAGGAGGTTCTGCTTGACGCGGCCACGCGGCCCGCGGACCCCTTTGATGATGTAGGACTGCAACCCCAGCTGGCGGGTGAACACCTTGGCCACGACCGACGATTCGCCGTAGGGAGTGGTGTGGAGCACGAAGCCTGGGGTGGAGAGAATCATCGGACAATGAGTATCTTGGTCACACTGCGGTTGGCACCGTCGGCGTCGGAGGCGAAGACATAGTAGACGCCCGACGCCACCGGCTCGCCGCTGACGGTGCGGCCGTTCCAGATGGCCTGGCCGCCAAAGGCCTGGGTGCTGTAGACGGTGTGGCCCGCCGCGTCGGTGATGTGCACCAGGGCGTCGCGGGTGAACCCTTTGATGGCGATGGGACCGTCGTAGCCGGGCCGGACGGGATTGGGGAAAGCGTGGATGTCGTCCAGCGGGAAACTCTCGGCATAGGTGGCCGTGGAGCGGTAGATCTGCAGGCCCTGGTCGGTGCCGATGTAGACCTCGCCGGTGCGAGGCTGGACGCCGAGGGCGATGATCTTGTTGGAGAAGAGGGGGCTGTTCTCGGCCGTGAAGTGCTCCAGCTGCTCCATGCCGTTGGCCGAGATGAGGTAAAGGCCGCCGGATGAGGTGCCGACCCACTTGCGGTTGGCGCCGTCGACGGCGATGGCGATGATGCTCTCATAGGCCATCAGGTACTCCGAGAACTCGCCGTTAGTGATGGTGATATTGCTGCAACTCACGGGCGACACCTCCCCCACCCCGCCATTCTGGAAGGCGCGGTAAGCGTCGTAGATGACCTTCAGCCCCTTGTTGGTGCCGATCCATAGGTTGCCAGTGCGGTCTTGTACGAGGGCAGTGACGTTGTCGGTCTGGAGTTTGCTGCCGCTGTTGGGGTTGACACGGGCCATACGGCTCTCGCCATCGTGGACGTAGATCACGTTGTCGCGCCCGCAGAACCAGAGGTAGCCCGTGATGCTGTCCCACACAAGCTTGTCGACCGATGGCACAGAGGCCATGCGCGAGGTGGAGAGACGGCTCCAAGTGCCGTCGCGCGAGCGCTTGGCAAGGGCATAGTCGCTGTTGGAGACCAGAACCCAAAGGTTGCCCTCGCGGTCGAAGGCCACGGCTCCGGTGCGGAGTGTGCTGTAGGTTCCCACCACGTAGGGCGTCAGTGCTCCGCCGGTATTGGCCTCGTTGTAGAGGGTTTGCACCTGGTTGTCGCGCACCGAAGCCACCCCGGCACCCCACAAGGCCACGACCGTTTCGGTGGTGTCGTAGTTGTTGACGGCGGCATCAACCACATCGCTGGCATGGTTCAGCAGGCCGTTACTGCGGTCGACCGTGGTCCATCGCTTGCCGACAGCGGTGATCAGGTCGGGCGACAGGTAGGCGTTTGCGTAGACCGTCGTGTGGCCACCCGGACAGAGCATCATGCGATAATTGTAGGGCACCAGCCGGTAGACATTGTCTTGCGAGTAGGGTCCCTCGGGTTTGTAGGTGTCTCCCGTGCCGTCGGCGCGCTTGCAAAGCAGGCCGGCCCAAGTGTGACCCACCCAAAGGGTGCCCCTGAAGGTGACGGCGTCGCGGCACGACATGTCGCCCCAGGCGAAGGCAGTGACGCTGTCGATCCGTTGCAAGGCACTATCGTAGCGCACCACGCCCTCCTCGCGGGCCAGGGTGAGGCAGCCATCGCCCGCACGGAGGCCAAGGATGGCGCCACTGTTCCAGGGGGTGAGGCCCGCATCGTCGAGACGGTAGAGGGTGATCTGGCCGGGGTCATAGGTGTACCCTCCCACCATCAGCCGCCCCGCAAAGGCCTCGAGCATGGTCACCGCGACGCCCGCTGCCCGGCTGTCGGTCGCCCAACGCTCGCTGATGGTGAGGTGGGGCTCGGCCGTAGCGGCACGTTTCAGCCCCTCGGCAGTGGCCGCGTAGATGCTGTCGCCGCTGAAGGCGAGGTCGACCACGGCGGTGTAAGCCCCGTTTGTGCCAATGTAGCAGGTCTCTTTGATCTCACGGCGGGCCAGGTCGATCACCACGATGCCGAAGCCTGTCGCCAGGTAGGCCTTGCCGTCATGGAAGCGTATGCGGTAGATGCTCTTGTCGCCCATGATCTCGCTGCGCTTGATGTCGGAGAGGTTGTAGACACGTCCTCCCGCCAGCAGGTCGATGTTGGAGTTGGTGTAGGCCACCACCAGCGTGCGGCTGACGCTGTCGTAGGCGATGGTAGCCACGCCGGCATCGCTGAGTCCGGTGGTCTTGTTGAGGCGCTCCATGCTACCGCTGGCGGTATCGAGGCGGAAGATGCCCCCCCGCGCGGCGGCGTAGATGCTGCCGGCGGCAGGCTCCACACGGTGCACCTGCGAGTAGTCGAAGCCGTCGCGCCACTGCCCCACCGCCATCTGCGCCCGCAGCGGGCACAGCATCGACGGCAGCATCAGGCCGAGTATCCAAAGCCACTTCTTTGTCATAGTTCTTCTTTCTTGATAAACACTGCCTGGTAGAGGACCGCCAACAGGGTGGTGACGACGGTGCTGCACACCGTGGCGACCAGCACCTCGCCGAGGCCGCGGAAGCTGAACAGCTCCAGCGAGAAGAACACCAGGTAGAAGACACCCAGCATCAGCATGAGGTAGCTGATGAAGTACTGCGGCGTGACGCTGAAGATGCTGGGCACCGCCACCACCGTGTCCTCGCCGCGTGTGAGGATGCGGTCGGCAAACGTGATGCGCATCATGGCCACCAGCGTGCAGGCCAGGGCGTGGAATCCCAGGGCGCCGGCCATGATGTCGACCAGCAGTCCCGTACCGAAGGCCGTCAGGAGCATCGGCAGTCGCTTCATCGACGTCGGCAGCATGAGGATGAACAGCACGTACAGCATCGGCATCACATAGCCGCCCAGGTACACGTTGTTGAGCACCAGCAGCTGCACCAGCATCAGGAGCACAAAGCGTCCAATATTTCTCCAAACCAGGTTCTTCATTGTTTCTCGTTCATCAGTTCCTGCTGTTCGCGGCGGAATTTGTTGTTGATCACATACACGTGGCTGAGTTTGTTAAAGTCGGTCGCCAGCCTCACGCGCACCCTGTAGAAGCCCGTTCCGGGGTCCGACTCGGCGCTGACCACATAGCCCACCGGGATCCCTTCGGGGAAGTCGTTGGCCTGGCCCGAGGTGACGATGGTGTCGCCCTCGTCGAAGCGGTAGGCCGTGGGCATGTCGACCACCTGCGCGTAGCGGAAGTCGCGCCCGTCCCACACCAGCGAGCCGCTGATGCCGGTGCGTTTCACCTTGACGCTGTTGCGGCTGTCCGAGTGGAGCACGGGCATCACCGTGGCGAAGTTGGCCGTCGTGTTGACCACCACGCCCACGATGCCGTCGGGCGAGATGACCGCCATGTCGGGCTCCACGCCGTGGCTCGACCCTTTGCCGATCATGATGTAGTTGTTCTGCTGGCTCCACGAGTTCTTGATGACCGCCGCCTCGGTGTAGTCGTAGCGCTGGCGGTAGACGGTGTCGTTGACCGTAAACACCGAGTCGGTGTAGCTCATGTAGCTCTCCTCCAGCCGGGCACGCAGCCGGGCGTTCTCGGCTGCAAGCCGGTCGTTCTCCGACTTGAGGCCGAAGTAGCCCCCGATGCTGTTCACACCGCTGTACCAGCCGCCCGCCACACTGTTGGCCCACGTCACGATCTTCGACTGCTGATAGTAGCTCGTGCGCGCCATGAGCACCACCGACAGCACCACCAGCACCACGAAGAGCACCACGTAGTCGTACCGCTTCAGTATGTCGAAGAGCTTATTCATTCAGGAATTTCTCAATCACGGTTCGCGTTTCTTGCACGGCACGCTGCAGGTCGTCGTTGACGATGGTCACGTCGAACTGCGGCGCCTCCTCCAGCTCGCGGGCGCTGCGGGCCAGCCGTTTGCGGATCGACTCCTCGCTGTCGGTGCCCCGACTGCGCAGGCGCTGCTCGAGCACCTCGACGCTGGGCGGCATGACGAAGATCGACAGCGCGTCGGTGCCAAACCAGCGCTTGATGCTATGACCCCCGTTGACGTCGACGTCGAACACGATCACGCGGCCAGCGTCCCAGATGCGGTCCACCTCGCTCTTCAGGGTGCCGTAGCAGGTGCCCTGGTAGACCTCCTCCCATTCCAGGAAGTCGCCCGCCGCCACCCGGCGCTTGAAGTCGTCATGACTCAGGAAGTAGTAGTCCACCCCGTCTCGTTCGCCCTCGCGCGGCTGGCGCGAGGTGGCCGAGATGCTGAAGTCGAAGCAGTCGAAGTACTGCATCAGCTCGCGGATGATGGTCGTCTTGCCGCACCCCGACGGGGCCGAGAACAATATCGCTTTACCCATGATGATTAAAACTTCTTGTCAAATATTTTGTAGAACGACCTGACGGTGACCGAGTCGTTGTCCCATTTGTACTGGGCCGCCACGTCGTGCACGTGGGCCAGGGCCTCCTCGCGCGAGGCGGTGGCGTTCAGCCGCAGGATGAAGTCGTTGTAGGCCTTCATGTTGTTGTGGAACAGTTCGCTCATGAAACTGAACTTGTCGTTGATGTTGATCACCGTGCGCAGGTCGTCGACCTTCTTCTCGAGCGGGTGCTGCATGGCACGGCCTTCGCCGAGGCTCTCGCCCAGGGTGCGCTGCGCCGGCACCGACAGGTAGTCGAGCAGCGAGGCCTGCTGCGTCGGGGCGGCCTGGGCCGCGGGCTCCGGCGCGGGGGCCGCTGCGGGCTCCACCGCGGGTTCCGGCTCGGGTGCGGCCACGGGTTCGGGCTCCACCGCTGCCACCGGTTCCGGCTCAGGTTCGGGCATCGGCTCGGGCTCCACCACAGGCTCGGGCTCCACTGCCGCCACCGGCTCCGGGGCGGGCTTGGGCTCCGGGGCGGGGGCCGGGGCCTCCTCGATGACGATCTCGTCGAAGAGCAGCGCGTTGTCGCTGTGCTCCAGCTCCTCCATCGGGGGCATCAGGGGCAGTTCGGCCTCGGCCGCCGGGGCGGCTGCGGGGGCCGGCACTTCGGCCGCGGGGGCCGCAGGCGCCTCGGTCGGCTCGGCGGGCGAAAGGGCCGCCATCGTGGCCATCATGGCCATCATGTGCTCCTCGTCCTTCACCGGGGGCAGCGTCGGCTGACCTTCGGCGGGACGCTCGGCCGCCGGGGCCGACGGCTCGGCCGCTTCGACAGCCTTCGGCAGCTCGTCGCCGCCCATCTGCAGGGCCACGTCGTACAGCCGACGCAGGTCGTCGAGCAGCAGGTCCACCTCGATGCGGCTGGCCTGCCCCTTCTGTGCCACAATCCGGTTGGCCACAGCACACAGCCGCTGCATCCCCTCGGTCAGTTCTTTCACATGGTTCTTCATCGTATTATGCTTGCTATATAGATTTGACATATAAATACTTACACCCACTCTCGCGGGTTGCAATCTGCTTGTAAAATTACAAATTATTTCGGTCATGACGGTCCCTCGACCCGAAAAGTTTTCAAACAACCCCGTTGATAAACACCTATCCCACTCGCAACCAACCCTATACATTCCATCCCTCACCCTCCATTCTTCCACCCCGCCGCCACCGCCCGGGCGTCCCGCCCCCGCCGCTCCGCCGCAACCCGTGTCCCTCACCCTCGCCGACCGACCCCTCCAAAATGCCCATGGTTCCTAGGTGGCTCCCTGATGACTCCCTGATGACTCCCTGATGACTCTCTTAAAACCAGGGCAAAACCCTTGCCCTGTCAGCGTTTTGCGAGTTTTCCAGCATGGTTGACACACTTCCGGAAGGCTAGATGGCTCGTTTAGAATGGTTTAAATGTGCAAAATAGATCGTGCACGATCTAATTTTTTAACCTAAATTTACTTAATTTAGTGGGTAGTGGACAATGGGTAGTGGGTAGCACATGGGTAAACGGGAGCGGCCCGAAAGTCCCCACAGGGGACAAAGAGCTTAGGCGGGGGCAGCGCCCCCGATAGTGTTCGGCCCATTGTTTACGCCCCGCAGGGGCACAAGTTGATGATTCTTATGCCCCTGCGGGGCGCCAAAACAAAACTGTCATCGGCCACGGGGGCGTTGCCCCCGCCTAAGTGCTTGCACCCCGTTGGGGTGGCGGTAGATCTTTATTGTTTAACGGCGAATTACTCGAATTACTCGAAGCTACGCAGGTTGATTTGGGGCGAATTACTCTTAGCTGCGCATGTCGGTAGGGTGACATATCTCCGCCGCCCCTACGGAGCTCCAATTGCATTTGCACCGTTACCGTGGGCTGGCGCCCACGGCTACAGTCCGCCGCCCCTGCGGGGCTTCCCGGCGCCGGAAGCTCTTGGCCTGTAACTGCCGTTCGGCACCCGATGAAGCCGTCTCGGAAACTTTCGTTTTGCCAGTTCGACATCTTTTTGTATATTTGCATTCTCTACCGACATGCGATCAATAAGATAATAGATTAATATATAACAAATTGACAACAAAATGAAGAAGACAATCATCAGCCTATGTTTTGTAGCCGTGGCCCTGCTGTGCAGCCTCGGCGCCAATGCGCAGACGTATGAGTACAAGACCTACCCCAACGACCCGCTCGGCGTACGCGAGTACACCCTTGGCAACGGCCTGAAGGTGTTTCTGAGCGTCTACAAGGATGCGCCGCGCATCCAGACATACATCGCCGTGCGCGCCGGTTCGAAGAACGACCCGAGCGAGACCACCGGCCTGGCCCACTACCTGGAGCACATGCTCTTCAAGGGCAGCCATCAGCTGGGCACCACCGACTGGGCCCGCGAGCAGGAAGAGATCCAGAAGATCGAGAACCTCTACGAGGTCTACCGCAAGACCACCGACGAGGAGGCCCGCGCCGCCATCTACCACAAGATCGACTCGATCAGCTACGTGGCCTCCACCATCGCCATCGCCAACGAGTACGACAAGTCGATGACCGCCATCGGCTCGGAGGGCACCAACGCCTTCACGTCGAACGACTACACGATGTACGTAGAGAACATCCCCGCCAACCAAGTCGAGCAGTGGGCCAAGGTGCAGGGCGACCGATTCCCGAACCTGGTGCTGCGCCTGTTCCACACCGAGTTGGAGGCCGTCTACGAGGAGAAGAACATCGGCATGGCGCAGGACAACCGCCGCGTCAACGAGACCATGATGGCCGCCCTCTTCCCCCACCATCCCTACGGCACCCAGACCACCATCGGCACCATCGAGCACCTGAAAAACCCCTCGATGAAGAACATCCGCGAATACCACGCCGCCTACTATGTACCCAACAACATGTGCGTGGCCATGGCCGGCGACTTCGATCCCGACCAGGTGATCAAGATCATCGACAAGTACATGGGCGGTTGGAAGCCCGGCACGGTGCCGACGTTCACCAAGGTGAAGGAAGAGCCCATCACCTCGCCCATCATCCGCCTCGTGAACGGTCAGGACCCGGCCAACCTCACCATCGCTTTCCGCATCGAGGAGGGCAACGGCAGCCACGACGCCCTCCTGGCCCAGGCCATGGAGATGGTGCTCAACAACGGCTCGTGCGGTCTCATCGACCTCAACATCAACCAGCAGCAGAAGGCCCTCGGCGCCTACGCCGGCACCTACACGCTCAACGACTACGCCGCCTTCATGCTCGGCGGCCGTCCCGCTCCAGGCCAGAGCCTTGGACAGCTGCGCGACCTGCTGCTCGAGCAGCTCGACCTCGTGAAGAAGGGTGAGTTCGACGAGAGCCTCATCGAAGCCTCGATCAACCAGTTGAAACTCCAGATCATGAAGCAGGCCGAGAGCAACAACAGCCGCGCCAGCCAGATGGCCTACGCCTTCGTGGAACACCGCAACTGGGGCGACGTCTGCAACGAAATCAACGAGCTCTCCAAGATCACGAAGAAGGACATCGTGGACTTCGCCAACCGTATCTGCAAGGACAACAACTACGTCATCGTCTACAAACACCAGGACACCCCCGACCCCGTGACCAAGGTCCAGAAACCCGCCATCACCCCGATCTTCGTCAGCCGCGACACCGAGAGCCCCTTCCTGGCCTCCATCAAGGCCGACGCCGCCAAGGCCAAGCCCATCCAGCCCCAGTTTGTGAACTTCAAGAAAGACCTCCAGAAGGGTAAGACCCAGAACGGCAGCGAGGTGCTCTACGTGCAGAACAAGGAGAACGGCACCTTCAACCTGCAGTACCGCTTTGAGTTCGGCTACGCCGCCGACAAGGCCATAGACCTGGGCTCCGACCTGGTGGAATATCTCAATACCAACAAACACACTGCCGAACAGCTGCAGGAAGAATTCTATAAGCTGGCCTGCAGCTATAACATCCACGTAGGAGACGAGGACATCACTGTGGGCATCAGCGGCCTGGCCGAGAATATGGAGAAAGCCATGACCCTCGTGGAGGAAATCATGGCCACATGCCAGCCCGACGACGAGGCGCTGCAGATGCTTGTGGAGCGTCTCATCAAGAGCCGTACCGACAACAAGACCAACCAGCGTGCCGCTTTCCGCGCCCTGAACACCTACGGCGTATGGGGTGAGGAATACATCAAGGAGAACACCGAAAGCGATGCCCAACTCCGCGCCTACACCGCCAAACAGCTCACCGACGCCCTCCACGGCCTCTTCCAGTACAAGCACCGCGTGCTCTACTACGGCCCGTTGAGCCTCAAGGAGGCCACCGCTGCCGTCAACAAGATTCATACCGTGAAGCCCACCAAGGATGTTCCCGCCAACAAGATCTTCCATCCCCAGGCTGTCAACGAGAACACGGTGTTCTTCGTCAACTACGACGCCAAAAACACCTACGTCACCGAATACTTCCGTGGCGAGCACTACAACACCGCCATCTCACCCAAGGTATATCTCTTCAACGAATACTTCGGCGGCTCGATGAATGCCATCGTCTTCCAGGAGATGCGTGAAAAGCGCAGCCTTGCCTACAGTGCCAGCAGCTACTACTCCAACAGTGGACACAAGGACGGCTACTTCTACAACAGCGCCAACGTCATCACCCAGAACGACAAGCTGCTCGACGCCCTCAACGCCTACGAGGAACTCTTCAACGACATGCCCCAGGCCGAAGCCAACTTCAAGCTGGCCAAAGATGCCCTCATTGCCAGCAGCCGCACTAAACGCACCACCAAGATGGCCATCATCAGTGTCTACCTGCACTGCGAGCGCATGGGTCTCAAAGAACCTCTGAACAAGCAAAACTTCGCCGCCTACCAGAAGATGACGATGCAGGACCTGGTGAACTTCCAGCAGAAGCACATCAAGGGTCAGAAGAAAGCCTACCTCATCCTCGGCAAGGAGAGCGAGATGGACTTCAACGCCCTGAGCAAGTTCGGCAAGGTGAAGAAGCTTACGCTCGACGAAATCTTCGGCTATTGACGATGCTTGACCGACTGAAGATAGCGGTAGCCATACCGTGCTACAAAGTGGAGCAGCACCTGCCACAGGTAGTGGCGGGGCTGCCCCCTTTCGTGGACAGCATACTGCTTGTCGACGACTACTCGCCCGACGGTACACCGGCCCTCGTGGACCGCATGGCCGCCGACGACACACGCGTGCTGGCACTGCACCACAGCGTCAACCAAGGCGTGGGGGGTGCCATGAAAACGGCCTTCCGCAAGGCACTGGAGATGGACGTGGACGTGGTTGTCAAACTCGACGGCGACGGCCAGATGGACGCCACATACATCCAGTCCCTTGTCGAATCACTGGCCGACGCCGAATACGCCAAGGGCAACCGGCTCTACGACCGTCGCCAGCTGCGCTCCATGCCCACCGTGAGACGCGTCGGCAATCTGGGCCTCGGCTTCATGGTGAAGGCGGCATCGGGCTATTGGAACGTGAGCGATCCCGTCAACGGTTTCTTCGCCATCCGCACCTCCACCCTGAGACTGATGGACCTCGACCGGGTGGCCAACCGCTACTTCTTCGAGAGCTCCATGCTCATCGGTATGCACTACGCCGGGGCACGCATCAGCGAAGTGCCCATGCCCGCCATCTACGGTAGCGAGAAGTCAAACCTCAGCATAGGCCGCACCTTGGTGGGGTTCCCCCCAAGACTGATGGCGGCATGGCTGCGAAGGCTGCATCTGAGCTACTTTGTCTACGACTTCAACGTCTGCTCGCTCTACCTGATGGTCGGCTTGCCCTCGTTCCTCTTCGGCCTTGTCTTCGGCCTCTGCAACTGGATACACTATGCCAGCATCAGCAGTCCCTCGCCCACCGGCACCATCATGGTGGCCGTGTTGACGTTCATACTGGGCTTTCAACTGCTGCTGGCAGCGGCACAGTACGATATAACGGCCGGAAATCCGTTCGACAAAAACCGCTTTCGGAACAAATGACGCCCCGACAAAGGGGACACACGCTAACGGAGGGGTGCCAGACGGTACCCCTCTTCTGTCTTTACCAGCTCGAGGTACCCCTGCGCAGGGAGCCGGAAATAGTGCGGATTCAGTTCATCAACGCTCCATCGTTTCCACCAGTTGACGGCCACATAGGCATCGGTGTCATCATAGAGAGGGTCCTGCCGGTCGAAGTCGTCATCCTCCATATAGATAGTCACGGTGTTTTCGGCGCCGTCACGGGCGGTGTAGAGCATACTCTCGAGTGCCAGACCCCAGATATTCACCGGGAAAATAGCCTCGGCAGTGCTACGCGTAACGAGGAGCTTGTGCTGCCCTTCTGCGCGAGCCTGCGCGGCAATGGTTCCGATCTCGGCCAAGCGGTTGGCATAAGGACGGGTACTGACTCCGATTCTCACAAGCGACACCGTGGCCAACAGCACGTAGAGTGCACACACCGTGACGGCAGGTACCCGGTGCCGACACAGCGCCGGCAGTTCGTCATGCAGGAACACCAGGCCAATAAAGAAGAGCAAGGGAAGGTACGTGCGTTCCATTCCGATGGGGCCATCGCCTTTCCAATAGACCACCACGCTCATGACAAAAAAGCCCGTCACGAAGGCAAAACACATCACAAAACGCACCCATTTACGCCTGCGGGCGTAGCCTATCAAGGTCAGCAGCCACAGCAGGAATGGGAAGAGATAGAAGTCGGGGAAGTGAATATAGAAGAACTGGATGCTGTTCAGCCGGAAGAAGTGCTGCACAGCATAACTCAGCGTCTCGACAGTCGGAATGAAACTCTCGTCATGACCGCTTTGCCCCCCCAGCATTTTGACCGCCACACATGCCACCAGAAGCGCAACACACACCGTTTGTGGCAGCCCGAAACGTCCGCTGTCGATCCAGCGGTGCAAGACAATGAATGCGATAAAGAAGATTGATACAGGGTGGATGAAGAAGGCAGCCAGCTCGACAAGCACCGTCAGCGCCCACAGCCACCAGGACCGCCGACCCTCGTCTAGCGACTCGAGGCACGCATAGAGCAGCGGCGCAAAGAACATCAACTGGAATGTCTCAGAGATACAATGGAAGAAGGTGGCCCTCATGGCCAGCAGGCTGAACACCATCAGCAGCCCCATAGCACGCTTTTTCAGCACATGCACCGCCAAGATATAGCACCCGTAGGCCATCACCACAAAACCAGCCGAATAGGCCACAATCACCCACCGCAGCGGCACGTGCAGTTTGATGAGTAGCCATGGCAGCAACTGCGAAAGGACCATACTGTAACGTCGGTCGTTAATGAGGATGCTCTCGTGGTTGATATCATGGAAAAGTTGGTAGGCAGAATCAATGAGCAGCACGCGTTCTTCGGCGAAATAAACGGCGAGCAGCAGCAACGCCGCCATACATAGATGCCCGAAAAGGACAAGCCGGGAGGTGAGGCGATCGTAGTTCATGGCGCAACATTGGGGGATTGACGGCGGAGCACCACGGCACCTTCCTCGACAAGAAGAGTGTAGTCGGCCTGCCGTCCGGCGGGGTGGCAGTAGACTTGGCGGCGCAGTGCAAGGCGCGGCGTGAGACATGAGGCGGCGCTAACCGATGCCCCTTCAGGGACAGCATTGATCGTTTGCAGGGCCTGCCGACGGTCAAAGGTATCGCAACGGTAGTGGGCCGCGCTGAAGACACGCACGTTTTCGGTCCTTACCCACGTGCGGGGGTGGTGGCAAGTATAGACCGTGGTGGCCAATACAAGCAAGGGCAGCAGCAATGCAAGTGCCCGTTGCAACCGATGGTGCTTCATATTGGCGATCGTGATAAAGGCAGCAGGCACCACCACAACCGCACACTCGACGTTGTACTGGTAGCCGATACCCCAGAAAGCCTCGTCGGCCGAAAGCATCTTCTGTGCCACAAGAGGCACCAGAGGCAGCAACCACTGCGGGCGAAGAAAGCACAGTGCTCCGCCAGAAAGGAGCAGGCAGACGTAGAACTCGACCTTCTGCCCCGACGGGTCGACAACCAACCGGCGCAACGCCTCGATGGGATGTAAGACCACCCAGCGTCCGATGGCGCCGAAGCCGTCGCCCATGTAGGCATAGCGCCAGAAGCCAGGCGAGGGATCGGGACAGAGGGCGGGCATCAACCACAGGGTAACAATGAGCAGATAGGTCAGGCAGAAAAGAGCGGCAGCAGCCAGCCAACGCAACGCTATCTTATCGTGCCTATATTCAACAGCCAGCGCCATCAGCACGAAAAGCATCCACAGCGGCATCGACTCCTTGGCCACACAAACCAGCACCACCCCGGCGGCAAACCACCCATAGCGACGTTTGTGCAGGGCCACCATAAGCCATGGCACCAGCATGGCGGCGACGACGTTGGAATGGTAGTCGAACGCCACAGCATGCCATACGCCGAAAAAGGCAAGAAATGAAACCATGGCCGCCACCGGCAACCACGGCTGCCGCGCGCTGCATGCCACCAAACAGTACACTCCCGCCGCACCAGCCATTACTGCCAGCAACTGCACAATCAGCAATGTCCAACTGCCACCGAGGTACACCAGCGGCGAAATCAGCACCAAGTAAAGGTCGAAATGATCGGAAAGGAGATTGCGCGAGCGGTCAAGAAAGAATGCACAATCGGCCGCACGCAAGTGGGCATAGTCGTAAAGGGCATGGGTATAGAGGCCAAGGTCGAGACCAAATGTACGGAAACACCAGTGGTTGACCAGCGAGAGCAGAGCGTAGAGCACTGCTCCTGCAACCAGCACCGCCACCGCGGCCATACGCCACCGCACAGCAATCCGCATGGCGTCAGAATATCTCAACGACGGTTTGCCGCTGGCCGTTGAACACAAGCGAGTCGCCCACCTTGAGCCCTTTCAAGGCCGCATAGATGGGGGTCTGCGCCGAGATGGCAAACCACACTTCGTTTCCCACAGCGAACTTGCCCGCCCCGATGCTGAGCAGGAAGCGCTGACGGTCGGTGACCACACAGGCGCCGTGCTCCACCACGTCGTGCGGCGGCTCCTTCAGCAAGTCCTGCAGGTAGCGGATGCCGGCCAGAGCGTTGCTCAACTGCTTGGCATACATGTCGCGGCTGCGCATCATCTTGGTGCGATACGAGTCGTAGCGGTCCACGTTGGCGCCGTAGTCGTTGCTCTGTTGCTGGGCCGAGTCCATCTCCTGTTTGGCCACAGAAGCAATATGCTCCTGCTGTTCGATGCAGGAGCATATTACCATCTGTCTATGTTCCTCGCGCGTCATGCTTTCTTGCGCGCGGCGGGTTTCTTGGCGGCGGCTTTCTTGACCGCCTTCTTGGGAGCGGCGACATCGGTGCGACCCGGGTAGACCTTCAGGGCTTCCTCGAGACACTTCATGGCGGCCTTCAGGTCGTCGATGCACAGGCAATAGGTGATGCGAACCTGGTGGCGGCCCTTCTCGGGATCGCTGTAGAAGCCCGTGGCCGGAGCCAGCATCACCGTGGCACCCTTGTACTCGAAGTCCGTCAGCAGCCACTGGCAGAAGTGGTCGCTGTCCTCGATGGGCAGCTCGCACACCGTGTAGAAGGCGCCCTTCGGCGTCGGGCAGAAGCAGCCCGGAATCTTGTTGATACCCTCCACGATGACGTTGCGGCGGGCCACATACTCCTTCATCACGGCGTCGAAGTACTCCTGAGGCGTGTCGATGGCAGCCTCGGCGAAGATCTGGCCGAACGACGGGGGCGACAGGCGGGCCTGGGCCAGACGCATCATGGCGCTGAAGAGCTCGCTGTTACGCGTAATGACACAGCCCACGCGGGCACCGCAGGCGCTGTAGCGCTTCGACACCGAGTCGAACAGCACCACGTTGTTCTCGCAGCCCGGCAGGTTGAGCACGCTGAAGTGCTTCTCGCCGTCGTAGCAGAACTCGCGATACACCTCGTCGGCAAAGAGGTACAGGTCGTACTTCTTGCAGAGGGCGCCCACCGCGTAGAGGTCTTTCTCGCTGTAGAGGTAACCCGTCGGATTGTTCGGGTTGCAGATCATGATGGCACGCGTGTAGGGCGTGATGTACTTCTCGAAGTCGTCCACCAGCGGCAGGGCGAAGCCCGTCTTGATGTCGCTCGGCACGGTGACGATCTTGGCGTCGCACAGTTTGGCGAACGTGTTGTAGTTCGTGTAGTACGGCTCGGGGATGATGATCTCGTCGCCCGGGTTGAGGCAGCAGGTGAAGGCCATCTGCAGAGCCTCGCTGCCGCCGGTGGTCACCAGGATGCGCTCCGGCGTGATGTCGATGCCGTGCTTCTTGTAGTACTGGCAGAGCTTCTCGCGGTAGCTCTGGAAGCCGGCGCTGGGGCTGTAGGCCAGCACGTCGATCTTTGTGTTGGCCAAGGCTTCGAGGGCTCCCTTGGGGGTCTCGATATCGGGCTGGCCGATGTTCAGGTGGTACACGTGGATGCCGTGGGCCTTGGTGGCGTCGGCAAAGGGGACCAGTTTACGGATGGCGCTCTGCGGGAGCTCCAGTCCCTTGTGCGATATTCTGGGCATTGTCTTCTGGTTTAATGCGGTTTATTTCTTGATCGGCTGGGGACCGGCAGGGGCGGCCTTGGCGGGCTCGGTCTTCATGGCAGGAGCGGCCTGCACGGGATTGGCGGGATTCACGGCCTGGCGCTGCGGCTGGCTGTTGCCGTCCTGGGTCACCGTGCCCTTGATGCGCAGCACCACACGCTGGTTGTTCACCGCGTTGCTGGTGACGGTGACGGTCTTCGAGAAGCCGCCCACGTTGTTCGTGTTGTAGTGCACACCGATAGTGCCCTTCTGGCCAGGCATGACAGGCTTCTGGGTGTACTTGGGCGTCGTGCAGCCGCACGAGGCCTTCACCGTCTGCAGGATCAGCGGCTCGTCGCCGTCGTTCCAGAAGGTGAACTCGCAGTCGCCGTTGCCACCCTTCTGGATGGTGCCATACTGGTGTTCCATCTCCTCGAAGCGGATCTTGGCTCCGTGCTCGGGGGTGTCATTCTTCTGTTCAGCGCTCTGAGCGCCCGCAACCATCGCCATGGTGGCGAAAAGGCAAATCATTGCAAACTTCTTCATCATATCAATTCAGTTTTTAATGTTTATTATTCAGTTCTTTAGACAACCCTCAGGGGTACTTTGCCCCGAATTGTCAGGCTGCAAAATTACTAAAAATAAGTACACACGGCAAAAAAAAACTTGCAAAAAGAGTTAATTTCTGTTTTTTTTCATCGTTTTCGGACCGTCGCGAGCACCTATCCTCCAGGCATCATCCAGGCATCAACTAGGCATCATCTAGGCATCAACTAGGCATGTTGTAGGCATAACTGCCTGCCGCGAGGCAGGTGGATGCCCCGAGGGTGCGGGGCATCGGCCTACCTTTTCAGCACGCGGGCCGTGCGGCGGCCGCCTTCGGCAGTGGCACACAGGAGGTACACGCCCACCGGCAGCTGCTCCAGGTCGAGGGTCAGGGTGGGCCCGTCGGCCGTCCAACGGCCACACGTGCGGCCGCAGGCATCGTAGAGCTCCACCGCCTCGGCTACCTGCAGGCCGCCGAGGACCAGGTAGCGGCTCGTCGGGTTGGGCTGCAGCGTGAGGGCTGTCGGCCGGACAGCCTCGATGCCGACGGTGGGCATCGTGAATTGCTGCCGCATGCTCCACACCGAACGCAGGTGCTCGTCGCAGAGGGCACGCACGTAGAGGTCGTAGGTCTCGCCCGGCTGCAGGCCGCCGATCGTGTGGCTCACCGTGGCCCCCGAGTCGAGCACCGGCCCGCTCACCAGCACCGTCTGGCCGAAGCCTTCGGTGAATCCCGCCGTGCCGTAGACGATCTCCCAGGCGCTTTGGGCGTCGGTGAGGCGCCAGCTGACCACCGCACTGTCGCCCGCTGCGGCCACCGTCACGTCGGCCACCTGGCGGCAAGCCGTGGTGGTGAACCACAGGGTGTCGCTCCACGGACCGGTCAACGTGTCGTTGCAGAGCGGCCGCACCAGGAAGGCATAGCGGGTGCCCGGGGCCAGAGTGGTGAAGGAGAGGATCGTGCTGTCGGTGGTGAAGGTCTGGTTGGTGCCCTCGCCGCGCAGGTACACCTCCCAGCGGCTTTCGTCGCCCTGCGGCGTCCAGCCGACGGTGGCCTGGGTGTAGCCGATGGAATCGGCCCAGAGTTGCTCGATCGCGTCGCAGCTGGGCGGCGCAATGTAGGTGCCCACCACCAGTTCGTCCATCCGCAAGGTCATGGCGCGGTTGCTGCCCGCGGTGCGGTGGAAGCGGAAGAGCAGGCGCGAGCCCGGCGCCAAGGGAGGTATGTCGGCCTGCACCTGTTGCCAGGCCGAGCTGTAGCTGCCGTAGGACACCGTGTCGTCGTAGAGCAGCACGAGGCTGTCGGCCAACGAGGAGAATATCTGCATGCGGGTGTCCATCGGCGTGTGCGTGTAGTGGCTGTCGATATAGCCCTGCGAGGCAATCACGTAGAACGACACGCTGAGCGAATCGGGCCCACCGGTCAACTCGGCGGTGGCGAACTCGATGCGGTTCAGGCTGTCGGGAATGTAGGCGTAGAGTACTCGGCTGCCGAGCATCGGTAACGAGGCCACCCTCACGTCGCCCTCCAGCACCTGCCAGCAGCGGGGCACCTCGGCGAGTGCCTGCTGATCGAAGTCCTGGCGGTAGGGCAGCGGCAGCGGGGCGCAGGCTGTGACCAGCGTAGTGCTGACGCCGAAGGTGATGGAGCTGTCGTAGCACACCGCCGCCACGTTGACCGTATAGTCGGTGGCCGGCACGAGGGCGCTGAGGTCGACCTGATTGACGGTCTGCGTGCTATCGAGGTCGACAATGAGGGTCGTGGTGCCCTGGGTTGTGGTGAGTAGCAGACGGTAGCGGCCCGCATGGCCGGCATCGCTGATGCTGAGGGTGGCCGTGGTGGCCCCAACGGTGTCCACCCACACCGAGTCAGGTCGGCTACAGGGGAGCGTCTGACTGAGCGTCACATCGTCGAGGTACACCAGCGCCGAGCCCCACGAGGTGTCCATACAGTCGGTGCGGAAGGCCACGTGGTGCCCCAAGCCACTGTAGGGACCTAACTCAATTTGATATTCGGTCCATGTGTTGACTGCCGGTATCATGGCAATCGGCGTGAAGGTGCTGCTGTCCTGCGGGTCGGACAGGATGCCGACTGTCAACATGGCATTGTTATTCCAGCGCGAATAGAGCCAGAAAGTGAGGTCGACACCGGCCAGGGTGTCCATCGGCGGCATCAGTAAGTAGGCCTTGGGGGTGCTGCTGTAAACACTCATCAGCAGACTGAATCCCGAAGTGCCATGATGCGTGGTGTCGATGTTTACAAGATACGTTGTGGCGGGCAGCACACTCCAGCAATGGCTGAGGGTCGAGGTGGTGAACGGTTCGGTGTAGGGCAACTCGTCTCGCAGCAGGGTGTCGCAATCGGTGGTGAACTCGGCGCTGACGATGTGCGAGAGGGCGCTGCCGCAGCGCGTCGCCGCATGCACCGTGTAGTAGCGGCCCGCCACAAGCCCGGTGATGGTGGCCGTGAAGGCATCCACATCCATCGAGTCGGTGTCGTAGCCGTAGTTCCACGACCAGTAGAGGCGGTAGTGCCCCATGGCATTGCTGTCGGCGATGGTCACGGTGGCAGTGTGTTGTGTGACGGTGTCCACCGTCACGGCTGTCGGCCGCTGGCATCCCGTGGCGGCGAAGAGGCCCAGGTTGTCGATAAACACCCGTTGGCTCGAGGTGCTCACATGCATCCGCAGCGCCAGCCGACCGCTGTCGGTCGGGGCAAATGCATGCTCATAGTAGCTCCATTCCGACGTCACCGGCACCGTGTCTAACGGCTCGAAGGTGCTAGCATCGCCTCCGTCGGTCATCAGACCCAGTTCCAGCACGATGTTCGAGGGGGTGCTGTAGAAAGCCCCCACCTCGAATCCGATGGCTGCCCCGCCGAGGGGGATGCCCGTTTCGGGCAATACCGCCACCGCGTCGTAGGGTTGTGGGTCGACGCTGTAGTTGGTAGCCTGCAGGCAAAGCAGACGGCTGCCGGAGGTGGAAGCGATAAAGCTGTGGCTGGCAGCCGATACATTCGAGCCCTGGATGCCATCGATGTGGCGCAGCCAGCAGCGGTCCAGCTCGCCGTTGACCCATGACTCAAAGTCCTCGCGGTAGGGCAAGGCGGCAATGGGTTCGCAGGCGCTGGTGAAGACGGCGTTGCGGCTGGCGGTCCAGCCGTCGTCGCACAGCCGCCTGACGCCTACCGTGTACGCGGTGCCGGGCGTCAGACCTGTGAGGTGCAACAGGGTGTCGTTGACGGTGTAAGTGTTGCCGCCGCAACTCACACGATACATGCCCACACCGTTGTTCTCCTGCCAATGCACGAGGACCGAGCTGGAGGTGATGTGGGTGAACCACACGGCGGCCGGCCGGTCGCAGGTCGGCAGCGCCTCGATGTGTACGTTGTCCACATGGCCCAGGTCGCGCCAGTAGCCGGGCACGTACTCGTGGCTGCCGGTGCTGTGCTGCATCAGCACCAAGCGCCCCTCGGCCACCGGCACGGCGCCGGTCTCGACGGTGTAGCTGTGCCACAGGCTGTCGCCGGGATAAATGGTCGTGATGGGGATGAAATGGTCGATGTCGTCGTCGCCCGGAATGACGCCCACCATGAGCGACATCAGGCCCGGGAAGCGTTCCACGCGGTAGTCGAACGTCAGCCGCAGCCGGTTGACCACGGTGTCGACGAAGGGCAGCAACAGTATGCCGCGCTCGTAGTGGTAGGTGCTGGTGTACTGCGACGAAAGTTTGACTACGTGACCGCCGGTGGCGGCCATTACTTCGGGCACGGCGGGCGTGTAGCTGCCCGTGCTGGAGGTGGTGGTCATCGAGGTGGCGCCCCAGCAGTCGGGCAGCGCGAGCGAAGCCTCGAAGTCCTCCGTCAGCGGCAGCGGCAGGGCGCAACGGGTGCGGAAGGTGGCCGTGGTGAGTTCGCTGGCCGCGGTGTCGGAGCAGAGGGCCCGCACGCCGACCACATAGTCGGTGCCGGCGGCCAGGCCCGCCAGCAGGGCGCTGTCGGCGGCGGTGGTCAGGCTGTCGGCCAGCCACTCCTGTCCGGCGGGGTACCACACCACGCGGTAGCCGCCTTCGGCAGGCACATAGGCCGTCCAGCCCACCTGCGCCGTGTGCTGGCCCACCTGGCTGGTCGTCAACGATTCGACTGGCAGGCAACCGTCGAAGACCTCGAGCGTGAGGTCGTCGAGGAAGAACCAATTGGAGGCCGTCCACTTGACGGCCACCGTGTTGCCCGGGCCGCTGTAGGCGGCCATCGGCACGACGTACTCCTGCCACGAGTTCTGGTTGACGGTGAAGGTCTGCAGCACCTGCAGCGAACCGATATCGAACGGGTCGTCCATCACGCCCACCTGCACCGTGGCCTGGGGGCTGCTGGTGCCGCCGAAGGGGCCGTGGCCGCTGAAGCGCAGCACCGTGGTGCGCACGCTGTCGACCGGCGGCAGGCGGAACCAGCCGTTGTTGCTGCCCCGGAGGGCCATGTTCGGGCGCCCCTCGAAGATCTGCATGTCCTTCACGTAGACCATGTTGCCGCTGCAGCCGCCCCAGAGCGTGGTGTAGCCCTCGGCGAGGTCCTCAAAGTCCTCGGTGAGCGGCAACTCGTCGTGCGAGAGCGGGGTGCAGGGGGTGGTGAACTGCACGCCGTGCCACTCGCTGCTGTCGGCCCCGCAGTCGGAGCGCATGTAGAGCCAGTGCTGGTGGTGGGGCGTGAGGCCGCTGAGGTGCATTGTGTCGCCGCCGTAGAGCTGCAGGTGGTGGCCCACGGTGCCGGGCGTGAAGTCCGCGGTATCCCATTGTATGCGCACGTAGGATCCATCCACCTCGTTGGGCGTCCAGCTGAGCAGCGCCGTGTCGTGGGCAATGGCGCTGACGGCGATGGCCGTGGGGCGCGGACAGGGCGGCTGCGGGCGGTGCCAGGTGACCACCGTGCCGCTGTCGGGACAGCCGGCCAGGTTGTTGGCCGCAATCATGACCCAACTGTTGCCCTGCCGGTAGCCCGGCGAGCAGGCACTGCAGGCAATCACCGAGTCCCACGTGCCGCGCAGCGAGTTCTGGTCCATGTAGGCCCCCATCATCGTGGCCCCGTCGGTGAGGATGAAGTTGAAGAGCGTATCGCTCGGCACGCCGCTCTGCATGTGGCCGTAGACGGCGCTGATGTCGCCGCTGGCGTGCAGCCGCAGCTGATAGTTGAAGTTGTCCAAGTCGGTCTCAGCCGACGTGACGGGATAGCTGGGGTAGCGGTGCAGGCCGCGCCACTCGATGACCAGCATCGGGTCGCCGTCGTCGCCGGTCGTCAGCTGCCACCAGCAGCCCGACCCTGCCCCCACCAGCTGGCCGTCCTTCAGCGGGAAGGGGCTGATGATGCTGGAGGAGGGTTGGCTCCAGTAGTTGAGCGCAGCGTGGCCACCGCTCGAGCCGCGCATCACCACGAAGCCGTCGGCCCGCACGGTGATGGTGGTGCCCTGCGGATAGTCCGACTGGCCGAACATGAAATCGAATGGCAGCGCGAGCGTCTGCGTGCCATAATCGCCTGTGACCGAGGCCAACAGGGTGCCCGTCTGGGTGATGCTCTGCCACTCGCCCGGGGCGGACGAGGCGGTGTAGGTGATCAGCGTCTGCGCCGTGGCCACGGGGGCGGCCAGCAGCAACGCCAGCAAGAGGGTCGGGATGTGTTTCATCGTATGTCGGTTTTTAAAGGGTTGCGATCTGTCACCATAGATGCCTGTCGGCACCGCTTTGTTGCCATAAAGACGGATAACACCCCCCGAATGGGTCAGCGTTAACAAAATTTAACAACCTCTAAAAATAGATCGTGCACGATCTAATTGCTCCCAACGCCCCATCATCGACGCACCTGAACCGGGGTTTCTCCGCCCACGGTCGGACCATCCTCGGACTTACCTCGGACTTACCTCGGACCTACCCCGGACCTGGCAGGGTGTTGACCCTGAAAGACAACGACTTAGACGGAATTTATACCAAAACGTTGGTTTTCAGTACAATTACGTCATATCGGGGCATACCCGACCCCACCGGCAGGAGGGCAAAAAAGGGGCGCGCCGGGGCTCGGAGGAGGGGGCGAAAGAGGGGTGGGAAAAATAGATCGTGCGCGATCTAATTGCTCTGGCGGACGATGATTTCGAGGTCGTCGCTACCGGCGCGGGCGGGGAGCCATTGGAGGAGCTTCTGGCGGTCGGCGGTGTCGAGCCGGACGTCGTCGTCGAGGCGCACGAGGGCGGTGGGGCGCCCGTCGAGGAGGCCGAGGCTGACGTCGTCCACGGCGTCGAAGAGCAGCTGCGCCTCGGCGGTCACGGCGGCGGAGAGGGTGTCGTAGCGGGTGTAGGTGGCCAGCTGGGCCCGGGCGGCGGCGAGCTGGCTGTGGAGCCGGGCCACCTCGCCGCTGGCAGCGTTGGCGGCGGCCGCGGCATCGGAGGCCTGGATGACGGCGAGATCCTTGATCTTCAGCTTGTAGTAGCCGATGCGGCTGCGGGCGTCGGCCAGCTCGTCGTCGCTGATGGGGCGGCCCACGGCGACGACGCGCAGCGTGTCGTGCTGCACCTCGTGGGAGAGGATCTGGGTGCCGACCTGCTGCAACTCGTGGTCGACGAAGCGGGCCACCTCGCGCCGCTGCACGTCGTCGCGCACGATGTTCCAGGTCATGTAGGCCGCCGGGAGCATGGTCAGGACGACGACGAGGGTGAGCATGCGCTTGCCGCGGCGGGCCACCTCGGGCGTGAGGCCGGCGTGGCTGTGGAAACGTAGCAGCTTGACACCGAGGAAGGTGCTGAGGGCGATGAAGACGGTGTTGATGAAGAAGAGGTAGAAGGCGCCGAAGAAGTAGCTCCACTGGGCGGTGGCGAGGCCGTAGCCGGCGGTGCAGAGGGGCGGCATGAGAGCGGTGGCGATGGCCACGCCGGGGATGACCTGGCCCTTGCTCTTGGTGGTCAGCGCCAGCACGCCGGCGGCGCCGCCGCAGAAGGCGATGAGGACGTCGTAGAGCGTGGGCGAGGTGCGGGCCAGGAGCTCGCTGCGCGCCTCGCCCAGGGGCGAGATGAGGAAGTAGACGGCTGCCGTGACCACCGAGATGAGGGTGGCGAGGGCGTAGTTTTTCAGGGCGCGGCGCAGGAGGTCGTAGTCGCCGATGCCCACCGAGAGGCCCATGCCGATGATGGGACCCATGAGGGGCGAGACGAGCATGGCGCCGATGATGACGGCCGTGGAGTTGACGTTGAGGCCGAGGGAAGCGATGAGGATGGCGAAGATGAGGATCCAGAGGTTGGTGCCGCGGAAGACAACGCCGGCGCTGACCTCGCGGACCACCTGCTGTTCGTCCTCGCGGTCGCTGCTGAGGTTGAAGTAGCCAGCCAGCTGTCGGAGAGTGCTTTTGATGTCGATGCGCATAGGGTGTGGCATTAAAAGTTCGATGCGAATATAACGGAAAGTGTGGCCAAAAATTGTATCACCAGCACAACACCATGTCTATCAGTAGGTTTACGGTGACAGAAAAATATTTCTCACCATTTCTAGGTATTATATAGTTTTTTTTTCTTATCTTTGCAGGCACCAATATAGGGAATAGAAACGTATAATATTAATCTTATAACATTAAAATTATGGCATTTAAAGGACAAATCATTATCGATACCGAGCGCTGCAAAGGCTGCGGAGTGTGTGTACCCGTGTGCCCGATGAAGTGCATCGAGTTGTCGAAAGAAGTAAACGGCAAGGGATATAACTTCACCCATACCGTGAACGAGAGTTGCATCGGTTGCGCAAGCTGCGCCATGGTGTGCCCGGACGGCGTGATCTCCGTTTACAAGAAAAAAATCTAAAACAAAGAAAAAAAGAGGAATACTATGGCAAGAGAACTGAAACTGATGAAGGGCAATGAAGCCATTGCCCGCGCAATGATTGCCAGTGGTACGGACGGCTATTTCGGCTATCCTATCACGCCGCAGAGCGAAGTTATGGAAACCCTGATGGCCGAGAAACCGTGGGAGACCACCGGAATGACGGTGCTTCAGGCCGAGAGCGAGGTCGCCTCGATCAACATGGTGTACGGCGGTGCCGCTACCGGTAAGAAGGTGGCCACCTCGTCGTCGAGCCCCGGAATCTCGCTGATGCAGGAAGGTCTGACCTACCTGGCCGGCGCCGAGATCCCCTGCTTGGTTGTCAACGTGATGCGTGGCGGTCCCGGTCTGGGTACCATCCAGCCCTCGCAGAGCGACTACTTCCAGAGCGTCAAGGGCGGTGGTCACGGTGACTACCAGCTCTACACCCTGGCTCCCGCCAGCGTGCAGGAGATGTACGACTTCGTGTTCGACGCTTGGGACATCG